>JBBIVU010000155.1:0-8609 GCA_037439585.1 Roseateles sp.
AGGTCGGCCGCCGAGGGCAGCGCGTCCAGATCGGTGGGCACCGGCAGGCCCGCGCTCTTGTAGAGGTTGGTGCGCTGGTCGCGGGTCAGGCTGTTGGTCCAGTTGATGTTGAACTGGTTCAGGTAGCTGAACGGCACATTGAAGGTCTTGGTGGCCGTGAAGCCCTGGATGCTCTTCTTGAACCAGGCCAGCGCGACGTAGCCTTCCCGGCCCGTGTACCACTCCAGGCCGAGGTCGGTGTTCTTGGACTCGTAGGGTTTGAGGTCGGGGTTGGTGAGCGTGCCGTTCTGGGCCGACGGGTCGGTGAACGAGGCCGTCAGCGCGCGCAGCGAGGTGGGGTCGGCGCGGGTGATGGTCTTGGACATCGAGGCCCGGGCCAGCAGGTCGGAGCGCAGGTTGTAGGCCAGGCTGCCGGAGGGCAGGAAGTTGCTGTAGGTCGTGGTGGTGAGGCTCTCCACCACCGGTGTGGGGAAGCGGCCACCATCGGCCAGCGTGGCGTTGCGCGGGTCAGCGGGCGAGCTGAGCGAGGCGAAGGTCTGCTCCGTCGTCGCGTAACGCATGCCGGCGTTGTAGCGCAGGTTGTTGCCGAAGACCTTGGCCTCGCCGTTCACCTCGGTGAACACGGACGTGACCTTCTCCTGGAAGAAGCCGGGGTTCACGCCGGTGTTGGTGCCGCCGGTGCCGGGCACGGCCGTCTCGTGGGCGGCGGCGTAGTTGGCGTCCTTGGCGAACTTGGCCCAGTCCAGCGCAACGAAGCCGCGCGAGTTGGCCGACAGGTAGCCCGGCACGGCGGCATTCGGGATGGCCGAGCCCAGGTACTGCAGCGGCGTGGTGGCGCCAGCCGTGTAGCCCGTGCCGTAGCCGGGATAGTCGGCCGCGGCCGAGCCGGCAGCGCCGGTGCCGTTGCAGCCGTTTTTGTTCGTGGTGTTGGGGCCCGGCAGGAAGACGTTGAGGTTGCGGCCGCAGACGATGTTGGACCAGTAGTTGTCGTTGTTCAGCGACTGGATGCGGCGCGACACGTTGTCGTAGGCGCCGCCGAACTTGATGTCCACCACGTCGGTGTCGATGTCGATCGCGCCACGCAGGCCCGAGGTGCGCACCTGGCGCTTTTCTTCCTGCACGTTCACGCGGCCGCCGTTCCAGCCAAAGGCGCTGGGGGTGTTGAGGATGTCGGTGGCGCCGGTCAGCGTGTTGGTGGCTGTCAGGCGGGGGACGCCGCTGGTGTTGTCGTACTGGGTGGTGATGCCCGAGCCCAGCACGGTCTGCAGCAGCACCGTGGGCGACTGGCGGTGGAAGTCGCTGCGCGTCACGTTGGCCTGCAGGTCCAGGCCGATGGCATCGGTGATCTTGAGCTTGGCGCCAGGGTTGATGCTCTGGAACTTGGTGTCCTCGGTGTACGGGCGGTACTCCAAGAAGTACTGCGAGTTGGCGAAGGTGCCCTTGGTGACGACGCAACCGTTGCTGCAGTCGCTGCGGTCCACCTGCAGGTTCAGGGGGATGGACGAGCCGTTGCGGCCCACCCAGTTGATGTCGCTGCGCTCGAACTCGTTGCGCTTGTGGCCGTAGATGGTGTCCAGGAAGAGGTGCGCCGAGGGGTTCGGGCGCGCCTCCAGCGACAGGATGGCGTTCTGGCGGTCGCGGCTGCCCTCGGCCACCATGGAGCGGCCCAGGCGGGGAATGATGGCGTTGTCGATCTGGTCGATGGTCAGGCCCGGGTTCTTGGCCAGCAGGAAGGCCTCATTGATGGGGGTGCCTGTGGTCAGTCCATTGCCCGCGTTGGCGGGCACCGTGCCCGGGATGGTCCAGTTGCCGCCGCCGGTGCTGTTGCGCGTGGCGCTGCTGCTCTGCGAGGCCAGCAGGTTGGGATTCGTCCAGCCGATGGACTCGAAGCCCGTGGTCTTGACCTTGTTGGTGGACCAGGCCACACCGGCCAGCACGCCGAAGGTGTTGTCCCAGGTGTTGCTCACCAGGGCCGAGCCGCGGTTGCCCCATTTGTCGGCCTGCTGGTTCTTGGTGCCCGTGAGGGTGAAGGCGGTGCGCAGGCCCTTGCGGTCGAAGGGGCGGGCGCTGCGCATGTTGACGATGCCGGCGGCGCCGCCTTCCAGCATGGAGGCTGTGGGGCTCTTCACGACCGTCACGCTGCTGAACAGCTCGCCGGGCAGGAAGTCCATGTCCACCTCGCGGTTGGCGCTGCCGGAGTCCACCCGGCCCGTGGAGGCCGAGGCGACCGGTGCGCCGTTGAGCAGCACGCGGGTGAAGTTGGTGCCCAGGCCGCGGATCTGGATCTGCAGGCCCTCGCCGGTGATCTCACGCGTGAGCGTGACGCCGGGGATGCGCGAGATGGACTCGGCGATGTTGCTGTCCGGGAACTTGCCCATGTCCTCGGCGCTGATGGAGTCGATGAAGCCCACCGAGTTGCGCTTGGCATTGGCCGAGCTCTCCAGCGAGGCGCGGATGCCGGTCACGACGACGGCGTCGAGCTGCTGGGCAGGCGCAGCCGGTGCGGCCGTTTGCGCGTAGGCCTGGGCAATCAGGCCAGCCAGCAGCGTGGTGCCCACGGCCAGGCGCTGGGGGGCACGGCGCACGGGCCGCGTGGGGAACTGGTTCATGGATGTCTCCGTGTGGTTCTGGGGTCCCGCGCCCACCTGAAAAGTGATGCATCCACATCAAATGGTAGCGCGCACATTTTTAATTTAAGCCGAGCCCAATCGGCAGTCAACGAGGGTGTGTACTAATGTATTAGTTGAGTTGCGGGCGCATCTTGTCGTCCGCCGGTGGTGTTTGACGGAAGTCAGATACCGCTATCAATTTCAATCAAGCTGCGCCCTGGGCGCCACGAACGGCCCAGGCCAGCGCCGCGATCACAATGCGCCGCACGGCAGACAAGGCCCCTTCGCCCCTTCCCTCCTGATGAACTTCTCGCTCGACCCCACCCGCCACGCGGCGCCCCAGGTTCTGGAAGCGTTGCGGGCGGCCATCGTTTCGCTGGAACTGGCCCCCGGCAGCGCGCTGGACCGCGCCGAACTCGCGCAGCGCTTCGGCGTGAGCCAGACGCCGGTGCGCGACGCGCTCATCCGCCTCAGCGAAGAAGGGCTGGTGGTCATCCGCGCCCAGTCCGCCACGCAGGTGAGCCGCATCGACGTGCCCGCTGCCCGCGAAGCCCACGTGCTGCGCCGCTCGGTGGAGATCGAGATCGCCCGGCTGCTGGCGCTCGCGCCGGACGCCGCCGTCATCCGCAGCCTGCGTACCCAGGTGGCACGCCAGGCGGAACTGGCCGCCCGCCAGGACTACGCCGGCTTCATCGCGGCCGACAAGGAATTCCACCGCCTCATGTACGTGGCCGCCGGCCTGCCCCGGCTGTGGGGCGTGGTGACGCGCATGTCCGGCCACACGGACCGCCTGCGCCTGCTGCACGTGCCGGCCGATGGCAAGGCCGAATCCATCCAGGCCGGCCACCTGGCCATCCTGGAAGCCATCGAGGCGGGTCAGGTCGAGGCGGCGCAGCAGGCGGTGCGCGAGCACTTGTCGGGCACGCTGGCGTCAGTGGACGAGATCCAGCAGCGCCACCCCGAGTTCCTCATCATGGGCTGACGCACCCAACGCTGACCGTCGCTGTCCGTCGCAGCAGGCGATCAGCGCACCACGCCGCGCGTGTTCACATACAGCGCATACACCGAGTGCGTGCTGGCCATGAACAGCCGGTTGCCCTTGGCGCCACCGAAGCACAGGTTGGCGCAGCGCTCGGGCAGGTGGATGTGGGCCAGCAGCGTGCCCGTGGCGCTGTAGACGCGCACGCCGTCCAGCTGCGCGGGGTCGGCCGCCTTGCTGCCGTCGCCGCCAAAGCCGCACCAGAGGTTGCCCTGCACGTCCACAGCCATGCCGTCGAAGGCGCCGGGGCCGCCGGCGTCGATGAGCAGGCGCTTGTTGGCGAGCTGCGCGCCGTTCACGTCGTAAGCCCAGATGAGGCGGTGCGGCTTCGCGCGGCTTTCGATGACGTAGAGCGTCTTGCCGTTCGGGCTGAAGGCCAGGCCGTTGGGGCCGTTCAGGTCGTCGAGCTGCAACGTGAGCTTGCCCGTGGCGCTGTCGATGCGATACACGCCGTGGGGCAGCTCCTGCTCGGCGCGCTCACCCTCGAAGTCGCTCGCAATGCCAAAGCTCGGGTCGCTGAACCACAGGCTGCCGTCCGGCGCGCAGGTGATGTCGTTGGGCGAGTTCAGGCGCTTGCCGTCATGGCGATCCGCCAGCACGGTGATGCGACCGTCGTACTCGGTGCGGGTGATGCGCCGGGTGAGGTGCTCGCAGCTGACCAGCCGGCCTTGCAGGTCACGCACATGGCCATTCGCGTTGCTGCTGGGGTTGCGGAAGTCGCTGACGGCGCCGGTCGTTTCGTCCCAGCGCAGGATGCGGTTGTTGGGGATGTCGGAGACGAGCAGGTAGCGCCCGTCGCCAAACCACACCGGCCCCTCGGCCCAGGCCAGGCCGGTGGCGATCTGCTCCACGCCGGCGGCGAACAGGCGCAGGGGCAGGAAGGCGTCGTCGAACACCTCGATGGCCGGGTCGGGCCGGCGGGCGTTGGGGGTGAAGGCGATCTTCATTCCGGCGCCTTCTCGAAGGGGCCCAGCACGACGAAGCCGCCGCCCTGGCAGCGCACTTCCGGGCGGCTGGGGTCCACGCAGGGCTGCGCCGCCTCGACCTCGGCGCGCCAGGGCTCGGAGCTGTCCTGCGGCTTGTAGCCGATGTGATTGGCCTTGCTGTTGTCCCACCAGGTCGAGCGGTTGTCGCTCATGCCATAGATGACGCTGTGGCCCACCACCGGCGCACTGAGCGCGGCGACGATGAGGCGCTCCAGGTCGTCAAAGCTCAACCAACTCGACAGCATGCGGCGGTCGGTGGGCACGGGCCAGCTGGAGCCGATGCGCACGCTCACCGTCTCCAGGCCGTAGCGGTCGAAGTAGAACTGCGCGAGGTTCTCGCCGAAGGCCTTGGACAGGCCGTAGTAGCTGTCCGGCCGCGGCGTGGCCTGGGGCGTGATCGTCTCGCCCTGGCTGTAGAAGCCGGTCACGTGGTTGGAGCTGGCGAACACGATGCGCTTCACCCCGCGCTGGCGGGCGGCCTCGTAGACGTTGTAGGCGCCGACGATGTTGGCCGGCAGCACCACGTCGAAGGGCTTCTCGATGGACACGCCGCCGAAGTGCAGCACGGCGTCCACGTCCTTCAACAGTGACTGCATCGCGGCCAGGTCTTCCAGGGCGGCCTGCACCACCTCCTCGCCGTCACCGGCGGGGTCCATGGGGCTCAGGTCGGACAGGCGCAGCACGTCGCAGTAGGCCTTCAGGCGCGGGCGCAGCACGCGGCCGAGGTTGCCGGCGGCGCCGGTGAGGAGCAGGCGCTTGAAGCGGGGGCAGGAGAGTGGGTTCAATTCAGTCTTCCATGACGCTTGCGCGCCCAACACAGCCACAGAGGCACAGAGACACTGAGGAATTCAGGCTTCTTCTCTGTGTCTCTGTGCCTCTGTGGCTGTGTTCATGAGCCTTGGCAACCGAAACCGTTGCACTTCAGCCAGAGGCACTACCCAGGCGCAGCGGTGGCCGCAAGCGCGGGGCAGCGTCGGACTGGCGTCGGACCAGTTCGAAGTCCTTGAGCTCATGCTCGCAGGGCAGAGGCTCTCCGGTGCGGCGCGCCTTGATGTGGCGCACCAGCAGGTCCACCGCCGCGCCGGCCATCTCCATGATGGGCTGACGCACGGTGGTGAGTTCGGGCCAGATCGTCGTGGCCAAAGGGGCATCGTCGAAACCGACGACGGTCAGGTCGCTGGGCACGTCCAGGCCCAGGCGGTGGGCGATGGCCACGGTGGCAGCGGCCATGTCGTCGTTGCTGGCGAAGATGGCCGTGGGGCGGCGCTCCTGCGACAGCAACTGTTCGGCCGCGTCCAGACCCGAGCGGTAGGTGAACATGCCCTGGGCGACGACTTCTTCCTCTTCGATGTTCAGGCCTGCATCCGCCATCGCGGCATGGAAGCCGGCGAGGCGGCGCGCGCTGCTGCTCTGGTACGGGTCGCCGATGATGAAGCCCAGGCGGTGGTGGCCCAGGCTCAGCAGGTGGCGCGTCATCTCGTAGGCGGCCTGGTAGTCGTCGATACCGACGGCGCAGACGTCCGCAGGCGGCTGGCCGGCAGAGACGACGACGGCCGGCGTGTCGGTGTCGGCCACCAGCTTGAGCAGCGGCTGGGAATCGCAGAACGGCGGCGGCAGGATGAGGCCGTCGATGCCATTGGCAATCATCTCGGCCACCGGCTTTTCCTCGCCATCGCGCGCGGCCTCGCAGCGCTGCACCACCAACTGGACATGGCGCAGGCTGGCCTTGTTCAGCAGGCCGATCAAGAACTCGTTGAGGTAGCCGGCGCTCGGGTCGATGTAGAACATGCCGATGCGGATGGGCTCGGAGCCGGCCAGATGGCGCGCCGCCTGGTTGGGCACGTAGTTCAGCTCGGCCACGGCGGCCTGCACGCGTTCCCGGGTGCCGGGGCGCACGTTCTGCTCGCCGTTGATGACGCGCGACACCGTCATCGGCGACACCCCCGCCAGCTTGGCCACGTCGGCGATGGTGGCGACCTTGGTGCTGCGTCCGGTGCGAGCGCTTGGCTTCAAAGGAGTCCCTCGGATGGTGATGCGGTTGTTTGCGCAATCATATTTGGAGCCGGCCTCAGCCGCCCCGGCCGGGCGCGAAATTGAAGCGCAGCGCCTTGTACGCCTCCAGCGGCTGGGCCGGCGGCCGCGTGCCGGCCGGCAGCGGCAGGCCGGACACCGACTGAAAGTAGGCCACGCAGGCGTCGCGCCACCAGCGGGCCTCGGCAGCCTGCACGGCCAGGTGGGCGGCCACGTCGGCGTAGCGGGCGGGGTCGATGTCGCCCTTCACGGCCGCCCACTGCGCGCGCATGTCGGCCACGAGCGCCTCGCCCCGGTCGTAGCGGGCGATGAGCTCGGCCCACAGCGTGCGGCCCGAGGCCATGCGGTGATCCCACGGCAGGTGGTGGAACCACAGCAGCCAGTCCTCGGGCGTCGTTTCCGGCTTGCTCAGGCGGGCCGCCCACTCGGGCGCGTACTGGGCCACGGCATTGCTGCCGGCCGGCGTGCGGTCGAAGCCGATGCCGTCGCGCCCGGCCCGGTGGAAGTAGGTCGGGTTCCAGTCGGCGCGCTCCAGGTTGTCCACCCAGGGCGCGGGGCCGTGGTGGTGGCCCGTGCCCATGAGGTGGTGCAGGCCCAGCGGGGTCATGTAGTCCACCACCGCCTCGCGTGAGGTGGCCATCAGGCCGACGAGGGTGTCCACCGCACGCGGAGCGGTGGTGAAGGTCTGCTGCACCCACTCCCGTGCCACGGCGGCGGCGCTCAGGTCGGCATTCCAGGCCAGGCGGCCGAAGGCGTACCAGTTGGCGCAGTCGAAGTGCGAGCCGCACCAGTTGCGGTCGGTGCCAATGTTGGCCACGCCGGCCATGGCCGTGATCTGGCGCGCCACGGTGGCGCCCTGCGGCTGGCGGCGCGTGTCGGCGCGCAGCACCTCCTCGAACAGAGGCCCCAGGTACACGAGGTGGGTGGAGAACCCCAGGTACTCCTTGGTGATCTGCAGCTCCAGCGCCAGCGGCGTTTTCGGCATGGCGCCGAACAGCGGGTGGAAGGGCTCGCGGGGCTGGAAGTCGATGGCGCCGTTCTTCACCTGCACGATGACGTTGGGCGCGAACCGGCCGTCCAGCGGCTGGAACTCGGCGTAGCCCTGGGTCGCCCGGTCGCCGGTGCCCGGCGCGTAGACGAAGGCCCGCCACATGACGAGGCCACCGTGGGTGCTGAGGGCCTCGGCCAGCAGGTTGGCGCCGTCGGCATGCGTTCGGCCGTAGTCCTGCGGGCCGGGCTGGCCTTCGGAGTTGGCCTTCACCAGAAAGCCGCCAAAGTCCGGAATGACCTTGTAGATCTCGTCGGCCTTGGCCTTCCACCAGGCGCGCACGGCCGGGTCCAGCGGGTCGGCCGTGGGCAGCCCGCCCAGCTCCTTCGGCGCCGAGAAACGGGCAGACAGCCACACCTTGATGCCGTAGGGCCGCAGCACCTCCGCCACCGCCGCCGCCTTGGCCAGGAAGGGCGCCGTCAGCGACTCGGCCTTGGCGTTGACGTTGTTCAGCACCGTGCCGTTGATGCCCAGCGAGGCGTTGGCGCGGGCGTAGGCCGCGTAACGCGCATCGCGAATGTCGGGCAGCTTCCACCAGTCCCAGATGGAGGCGCCGGCGTAGCCGCGCTCCACCGTGCGGTCCAGGTTGTCCCAGTGGTTGAGCAGACGCAGCGCCACTTTGGGGGCCGACTGCTGGTTCAACGCGTTCAGGTCCACCCCGGTCTGCGCCGCGCGCAGCCAGGCGAAGCTGCCGTAGAGCAAGCCACAGTCGGTGTTGGCGGCAATCAGCGTCACCGCACGGCCCTGCAGCGTCAGGCGGCGCAGCACGTAGCCCTCGGCGCCCAGCGCGCCCCAGGGCACATCCACGCCGGCCGGTGCGGTGGCGGGCGTGACCAGCATCAGCGCCCCGGCCGCCGGCTGGCGCGCCACGTCCGGCGCCCGCCCGGTGAGGCCGG
>JBBIVU010000156.1:0-8404 GCA_037439585.1 Roseateles sp.
CTTCCAGGGCCTGTCCTTCGCCATCCCGATCAACATCGCGATGAAGGTCAAGGACCAGATCGTGGCCACCGGCCATGTGCAGCACGGCCGCCTGGGCGTGATGATCCAGCCGGTCAACCAGGCCCTGGCCGATTCCTTCGGCATGGCCAAGCCCGAGGGCGCGCTGGTGTCCAAGGTGGAGAAGGGCAGCGCCGCCGCCGAGGCCGGCATCAAGCCGGGCGACGTGATCACCCAGGTCAACGGCAAGCCGGTGACCGACGCGGGCTCGCTGTCCAGCCAGATCGGCCTGGCCGCCCCGGGCGAGAAGGTGACGCTGACCCTCTGGCGCGACCACGGCAGCAAGACCATCGAGGCCAAGCTGGGCAAGGCGCAGGACGAGAGCGCCTCGGCCGGCGACACCGCCGCCGACGGGCCGCAACTGGGCCTGGCCCTGCGCAATCTCAGCCGCGACGAGAAGCGCCAGGCCGGAGTGGACGCCGGTCTGCTGGTGGACGACGCCGAGGGGGCCGCCGCACGGGCCGGCATCGAGCAGGGCGACATCGTGCTGGCCATCAACGGCAAGCCGGTCAAGGGCCTGGACGACATCCGCGCCGTGCTCAAGACCCATCCCAAGCAGGTGGCCCTGCTGATCAAGCGCGACGACGAGACCCTGTTCGTGCCGGTGCCGCTGGGCTGAGTTCTCCTGACGGCTACTGGGGCCGCGGCTGCCGCCCCAGCGCCTGGATATAGGCCACCAGTTCCCAGATCTCTTCCTGTGAGAACGCCTTGCCCCACGGCGGCATCACGTCGGTGCCGCGGCGGCCTTCGCTGATGGTCTTGAAGGCGATCTCGGGTGTCAGGTCGGTGCGGCCCTTGAACGGCGGGGTCTTGCCTCCCTCGCCCTCGCGGCCATGGCAGTAGGCCGCGCAGGTCGAGCCGAAGCGCGCCTTGCCGGAGGCGATGCGCACCGGGTCGAGCAGGTCGAAGGGCGGCGCCGGGGCCGAGGCGGCCACCGGTGGGGTGGGATCGGAAGGCAGCGTCACATGCGCCTGCGCTTGCACCCACGATGCCACCCCCAAGGCCACGACCGGCCACTGCAGGCATTTCCTCATCACTTCACTTCCTCGTTCATCGACAGCAAGCACTGAAAAAGGGGAGGAAAGCCCCACGGCCTTCCTCCCAAGGGCGACGACGGCGGTGAGCCGTCCCTCTGAACAGACGTCGCGCTGGCTCACTCCAGCGAGAACACGATCAGCGCCGACCCGCCGGGCAGGTCGCGGATCTGCGGGAACGCGCCGGTCAGGAAGCCCGGTGCGTGGGAGCCCAGCCCGGTCGGGATGGCGATGTACTGCTTGCCGTTGACGGCGTAGCTCACGGGGCCGCCGCGCGCGCCCGAACCGGCGTTGAAGCGCCACAGCTCCTTGCCGTTGTCGGCATCGAAGGCGTACAGCACGCCGTGCATGTCGCCCGTGAAGACCAGGCCGCCACCGGTGGCCAGCACGGCGCTGAGCGGCGGCATGTCGAAGCGCACCTTCCACGCCTGCTTGCCGGTGAGCGGGTCGAACGCCCCCAGCCAGCCATCGGCCTTCTTGCCCGGCGGATCGGTGAGCTGGATGTCCGACAGGCCCAGCGCCAGCCCGCCGATGCCGGGCACCGGCCCCTGCTTGGCGCTGGCGACGATGTTGCACACCTCCATGCCCTGCGAGTACCAGAGCCGCGTCTTCGGGCTGTACGCGCCCGCATTCCAGCTGCGCGCGCCCAGCAGGTTGGGACAGTGCAGCTTTTCCTTCCCGGTCTCGGGGTACATGGGCTCGATCGGCAGGCCCGTCTTCACGTCCACGCCCTTGGCCCAGTTCATGTTCTCGGTGTACTGCCAGGCGTTCTTCATCGCCCCGCTGTCCTTGTCCATCACGTAGACAAAGCCGTTCTTGTTCAGGTGGACCAGCGAGGTGCCCCCCTTGCCGTCGGGCACCAGCAGCGCCTCGTAGGCCGCGTCGAAGTCCCAGGTGTCCTGCGGCACCTCCTGGCGGTACCACTTCACCTTGCCGGTCTTCGGGTCGAGCGCCAGCAGCGTCGCGGTGTAGAGGTTGTCGCCCTCGCGGCCGTCGTGGTTGAAGTCCGGCGAGGCGTTGCTGGTGCCGATGTAGATGGTGTCGGTGGTCGGGTCATAGGTTCCCGGCAGCCAGGCCGAGCCGCCGCCACGGGTGCGGCTGTCGCCGGGCCAGCTCTTCGGGTCATCGCGCGGCACCTCGAAGGTCCAGGTGCGCTGGCCGGTGTCGGCATTCACGGCGAAGATCTTGCCGATGATGGGCTGGTCGCCGCCGGTGGTGCCGCCGAACAGCGTGTCGCCGGCCAGTTGCGGCGGCGACGAGAACAGCGCGCCGTAGTCCTTCTTCTGGTCGCTGAGCTGGGTGGACCACACCTGCTTGCCCGTCTTCTGGTCCAGCGCGACGAAGCGGCCGTCCAGCGTGCCCACGAACACCTTGCCGCGCCCGACGGTCACGCCGCGGCTGGCGGATTGATAGAACACCTCCTTGACGATCGGATCGAGCTTGGCCGTCCAGCGCCACAGCACCTTGCCGGTGGCGGCGTCGAGCGCGAACACGTTGTTGTCCGCGGCGATCGTGTACATCACACCATCGATGACGATCGGCGTGGCCTGCAGGCCATGCGTCACCGCGCCGGGCTGGTGGATCCACGCCACCTTCAGCTTCTGGATGTTGCCCTTGTTGATCTGGTCCAGCGGGCTGTAGCGCCAGGCGTTGTAGCTGCGGTGGTACTGCGGCCAGTTGTTCGGATCATCGATCCCCGGGTTGGCCGCACCCGCTGTGGAGGCGAGGAACGTGGTGAGCATGGCGAGCAGCCCCAGCCGGCTCGTGAACTTCTGCATGGATGTCTCCTGTTGTGTGGATCGCGCGGATCGGTGCCGCACGGCCTGGATCCGCAGCTTCCATGCCAACAGCCAGAGGACATGAGAGGCCACCAAACGTCCTTGAACAGGGCCCAAACCCGCCCTTGCGTTGAGCATCTGTCGCAGATCGACTGTCGCTGCCCGCGACACCTGTCGCAGCGCGGACAGGGCCTTCACACGAGGAGCGACACGCTGCGACGCCACCTCATCGCCGCGCTGTCGCCGTGGCATGGAGGCTGCAGAAGGGCTCGGGCTCACGGTCCGTCCGGCCCGGGGCGCAGAACCCAACCCAAAAGGAGACATCCATGAAGAACCTTCACCGCTCACTGCTGGCCATGGCCGCCATCGCCGCCTTCACGGCCCCGGCCCTGGCCGATTCGCAGGTGCAACTCTTCGGCATCGTCGACGCAGGCATCCTGAGCCAGTCGAAGTCGCGCACCGGCGGCAGTCAGACCCGCGTCGAGACCAGCGGCCTGCGCCAGAGCGTCTGGGGTCTGAAGGGCAGCGAAGACCTGGGCAGCGGCCTGAAGGCCTTCTTCAACCTCGAGTCGCACTTCGACGTGGACACAGGCGCGCTGCATGGCAGCGGCGACACCGCCGGCTCGGGCACCATCATCTTCCGCCGACAGGCCAACCTCGGCCTGTCGGGCGACTGGGGTTCGGTGACGATCGGCCGCCAGTACGGACCGGCGCTGCTGGCGCACCTCGGCACCGAACCACGGGCCTTCAAGGAACAGTTCTCCAACCTCTACGCCTGGGCCTACAACCAGCTCGAGCCGCTGGCCGGCAGCACGGCGGTGAACACCAACAACGACGTCGGGATCTTCTTCAAGAACGCGATCCAGTACCGCAACACGCTCGGCCCGGTGACCTTCGGCGTGCTGTATTCGCTGGGCGAGCAGGCCGGCAATACCTCGAAGAACACCGCCTATGCGGTGGGCGCCGCGTACAACGGTCCGGTGGTGCTGTCGGCCTCATTCCAGGCCATGAAGGATCTCACCACCGGCAATCGCAACATCGAGCATGCAGGCCTGGGCGGCGCGGTGCCCTTCGGTGCCTTCACGTTCAAGATCAACTGGCTGCAGGGCAAGAACAGCAACTCCGACGGCCTGCCCACCTCCAAGGTCGATGCGTACAGCGGCGGTGTCGACTGGCAATGGAGCCAGGCCAACACGGCCACGCTGGCCTACTACGACAACAAGGACAAGCGCAACAGCGAGGACCACACGCGCAACCTCGTGCTGAGCAACGACTACGCGCTCTCCAAGCGCACCACGTTGTACGCGCAGGCCGCCTTCGTCGACGCCAGATCGCAGGCCAGCCTGAAGACCAGCATCGTCGCCGATGGCAGCTTCGCGCCCGGCCAGAAGACGACGTTCCTGAACGTGGGCATCAACCACACGTTCTGACGCCCTGGCCAACCGGGCCGGCCGCACCGCACGGTGGGGCCTGCCCGGGATGCCGCGCCGCCGCGCCGGCACACATCGCCGCTCACAGCAGGTGCGGCGGCGTGATGTCGTGGCGCTTCATCTGCCGGTACACCGTGGCGCGGCAGATGCCCAGCGCCTGCGCGGCGGCCGTCACGTTCCACTTGTGCTGCTTCAGGGCCGACAGCAGCCGCGTGCCGCCGAGCTCGTGGCCCGCGTCGCCCTCCGGCGCCGCAGGCCGTTCGAGCGCCAGCCGCGCCGGGCGAGCCTGCGCGCCGCGCAGCACCTGCACCGGCAGGTCGTCCACCGCGATCAGGCCGTCACGGCTCATCGCCACGGCATAGCGCATCGCGTTGCGCAGCTCGCGCACGTTGCCCGGCCAGTCGTGGCGCATCAGCGCCTGCAGGGCGGGCCCCGACAGGGTCACCTCGCGACCGAGGCGTTCCGCCTCCTCGGTGCAGAGGCGCTCGATCAGGTAGCCGAGGTCAGCGCGCACGCGCAGTGGCGGCAGCTGCAGCACGGCGCCGGAGAGACGGTAGTACAGGTCTTCGCGGAAGCTGCCGTCGAGCACGCGGTCGCACAGGTCACGGTGCGTGGCGGCAATGACGTTGAGCTGCACCGGCACCGGCCGCTCAGCGCCGATCGGCAGCACCTCCTGCTCAGAGAGCACGCGCAGCAAGCGTGTTTGCAGGTGCAAGGGCATGTCGCCAATCTCGTCGAGGAACAGCGTGCCGCCGTCGGCCTGCAGGATCAGCCCCTTCGCACCCTTGGCGCGGCCACCGGTGAAGCTGCCGGCGGTGTAGCCGAACAGCTCGCTCTCAATCAACGAATCGGGGATGGACGCGCAGTTGACGGCGACGAACGGCTTGTCGCGCCGCCGGCTGTGCGCGTGCAGCGCGCGCGCCAGCACTTCCTTGCCTGAGCCGGTCTCTCCGAGCACCAGCAGGCTCACCCCGTGATCCACCAGCCGCTTGCTGCGGTCGATCAGATCGCGAATCTGCGCGTCGCCGCCGCCGATGGCATCCAGCGCGGTCGCGGCCGGCGCGCTGCCCTCCGAGCGGGCCCCCAGATCGATCGACGGCTGCGGCCGCACAGCCGCCTGAGGCCGCAGGCGAGGTGCGATCACCGCCGGGTAGTAATGCTCCTGCAACTGCGTCCAAAGCCCCGACATCTCCTGGGCCGTGCCGCCCCGGGCCAGGGCCCGCAGGCTGTCGACCCCGAGCCCGACCACCTCGTCCAGCGTGCGGCCAACGAGCTCGATCCCCGAGGTGCAGCTGCCGCTGCCACCGCCGAAGCGGCGGCGCGCGCCCGTGTTCGCGCCGACGATGCTGCCCTCCTCGTCGAAGGCGAACATCACCTCACCCGACACCTCCACCAACCCGCGCGACTTGCCCAGCCGCAGCACCCCGTGGCGGCCGAAGGCGCGCAGGAAGTTGGCGTCCTCGATCATCTGCGCGTACATCGAGGTGAGGTGAAACACCAGGTGCTGGCTCTCGCGCGCCTCGGGCGAATGCAGTGCCGACACGTCCAGCACACCCAGCAGCTGGCCATCCGGCGCGAACAGCGGCGACGAGGTGCAGGTCAGCGCGATGTGCGTGGCGTCGAAGTGCTCTGTCTGGTGGCAGGTGATCGGCACTTGCTCGATCAGGCAGGTGCCCACGCCGCAAGTGCCGGCATGCGCCTCATTCCAGTCGGCGCCCAGATAGAGGCCAGCGGCCTTGAGCTGCTGTTCCGAAGCGGGGTTGCCGATGTAGTCGACCGCGATGCCGTCGGCATCGGTGAGCAGCAGCATGTAGCCCAGATCGGCAACGCGGCGGTACATCTCCTCCATGCCGGCGCGGGCCACGCGCAGAAAGCTCTCCATGCGTTGCTGGTGCTCGCGCAGTTGGCCCGAGGGCAGGATGCGCGCCGGCGTCGGCCGCGCCGGGTCCAGGCCGTGCTGCCTCATGCAGCGAGTCCATGAGTCGTAGAACAGGTTGCCCTTGCCCTCCGATCGGCTCGGCTGCAGCCCGACCGAGATCACATTGTCGATGTGGCTGGACAGGGCATTGCGCATCGAGACTCCTTCGTTGGGTGCGCCTGATTCCATCCGTGCGGCTAGCGCCGCTCGCGATCATCGGCCCTGGCGGGATCCACGCCATGCGTACTAACCCGTTGGAAATGCGGGACCATTCCTGAGTTCCGGCAGCGCTGCTGGACTGCGTGCCACAGCCGTTTCAGACAGGGTGTGCCACCGCGTGACAGGCCGATCGTGCCGGCCATCAACGGCAAGCCGGTCAAGGGCCTGGACGACACCCGCAGCGTGCTCAAGATCCATCCCAAGAAGGCGGCCCGGCTGATCAGGCCCGGCGACGAAGCCCTGTTCCTGCCAGTGCCGCTGGGCTGAGCGCGCTACACTGCGCCTCGCTCCGGGGTGCGCGCGCAGCGCTGAGAGGGTGACCCACCCAACCCGAGAACTTGATCCGGTTCGTACCGGCGGAAGAAGAGCGCTAGACCCACCCTGAGGGCGTGGTCCGTGGCTCGGGCGCGAGCCCGGCCGTGGTCCCGCCCGCATCAGCCGGGGCGGGGCGGTCTCCGGAGCAGTCCATCTGTTCCTTTCAGGAGACCGCCATGAACGCGCCCGAGAAGCCCCCCTTCGCCTCCCTGCTGGCCCAGGCCTGCGCGCCTTTTCCCGCCTCGCGCAAGGTGCACGTGCCCGGCACGCTGCACCCCGGCGTGGCCGTGCCCCTGCGGGAGATCGCGCTGAGCAACGGCGAGCGCGTCACCGTCTACGACACCTCCGGCCTCTACACCGCACCGGGTTTCACGGCCGATGTGCGCACCGGCCTGCCGGCGCTGCGCGCGCCCTGGCTGGACGCCCGCGGCGACACCGAGCCCTATGCCGGCCGCGCCCCGCAGGCGGTGGACGACGGCGACCGCCGTGACACGCCGGATGCCGAACGCCTGCAGGCCCTGCGTCAGCAGGCCGCCGGCCTGCAGCGCACCCCGCGCCGCGCCCGCACCGGCCAGTGCGTGACCCAGATGCACTACGCCCGCCGCGGCATCGTCACGCCGGAGATGGAATTTGTCGCGCTGCGCGAGATGGGCCGGCGCGAGTGGATGCAGGCCTACGGCGGCGACGCCGAGCGCGAGGCCCGGCTGCGCGGCGACGCACGCGGCGCCCGCATCCCAGAGCTGATCACCCCCGAGTGGGTGCGCGACGAGGTGGCCGCCGGTCGCGCCGTCATCCCGGCCAACATCAACCACCCGGAGCTGGAGCCCATGGCCATCGGCCGCAACTTCCGGGTCAAGGTCAACGCCAACATCGGCAACTCGGCCGTCAGCTCCGGCATCGACGAGGAGGTGGAGAAGCTGGTCTGGTCCACCCGCTGGGGCGCCGACACGGTGATGGACCTCTCCACCGGCCGCCACATCCACACCACCCGCGACTGGATCCTGCGCAACTCGCCGGTGCCCATCGGCACGGTGCCCATCTACCAGGCGCTGGAGAAGGTGGGCGGCGTGGCCGAGGACCTGAGCTGGCCGATCTTCCGCGACACCCTGATCGAGCAGGCCGAGCAGGGCGTGGACTACTTCACCATCCACGCCGGCCTGCGCCTGCCCTTCATCCCGCTGACCGCCAGGCGCCGCACCGGCATCGTCTCGCGCGGGGGCTCCATCCTGGCCAAGTGGTGCATCACCCACCACCGCGAGAACTTCCTCTACACCCACTTCGCCGAGATCTGCGAGATCCTGCGGGCCTATGACGTGAGCTTCTCGCTGGGCGACGGGCTGCGCCCGGGCTCGCTGAGCGACGCCAACGACGAGGCCCAGTTCGCCGAGCTGCGCACCCTGGGCGAGCTCACCCAGATCGCCTGGCAGCATGACGTGCAGACCATGATCGAGGGCCCGGGCCATGTGCCGATGCACCTGATCCAGGCCAACATGGACGAGCAGTTGAAGCACTGCCACGGCGCGCCCTTCTACACCCTGGGCCCGCTGACCATCGACATCGCGCCCGGCTACGACCACATCGCCAGCGCGGTGGGCGCGGCCATGATCGGCTGGATGGGCACGGCCATGCTTTGCTACGTCACGCCCAAGGAGC
>JBBIVU010000157.1:0-8362 GCA_037439585.1 Roseateles sp.
CTGCTCGCGGCTGCGGGTGCGGCGGCCGCGCAAGGCCAGACGCCGCCGGCCTCCCTGCCCCTGCTCATGGGCCAAGGCGCTGGCGGCAGCTACTCCGTGCCCATCCAGACCCTGCTGTTCTTCACGGCGCTGGGCTTTCTGCCGGCGGTCATCCTGATGATGACGGCGTTCACCCGCATCGCCATCGTGCTGAGCCTGATGCGCCAGGCGCTGGGCACGCAGGCTGCGCCGCCCAACCAGGTCATCGTGGGCCTGTCGCTGTTCCTGACCTTCTTCGTCATGAGCCCCACGCTGGACAAGGTCTACGCCGAAGCCTGGCAGCCGTACTCCGCCGGCACCATCGCCTTCGACGAAGCGCTCAAGCGTGCCGAAGTGCCCATGCGTGGCTTCATGCTCAAGCAGACGCGGCAGGCCGACCTGGTGCTGTTCTCCCGCCTGGCCAAGTTGGACGCGGGCGCCAAGCTCGAGGACGTGCCCTTCAAGGTGCTGGTGCCCGCCTTCGTGACGAGCGAGCTGAAGAGCGCCTTCCAGATCGCCTTCCTGATCTTCATCCCCTTCCTCGTCATCGACATGATCGTGGCCAGCGTGCTCATGAGCCTCGGGATGATGATGCTGTCGCCCGTGATCGTCGCCCTGCCCTTCAAGCTGATGCTCTTCGTGCTGGCCGACGGCTGGAACCTGCTGCTGGGCTCGCTGGCCGCCTCCTTCGTCACCTGAGGCGCGGCCCGCAGCCCCGCCCTTCAATCGCCTGACAAGACCATGGACGCACAACAAGTCTTCACCTTCGGCCAGCAGGGCCTGTACATGCTGCTGCTGGTGTCCGCCCCCATCCTCATCGTGGTGCTGCTGGTGGGCGTCGTCGTGAGCGTGTTCCAGGCGGCCACGCAGATCAACGAGGCCACGCTGTCCTTCGTGCCCAAGGTCATCGCTGCCGTCCTGACGCTGGCCGTGGCCGGACCCTGGATGATGACCACGCTGGTCGAGTACATCCAGCGCACGCTGCAGACCATCCCCTCCGTGGTGGGCTGAGCGGCGAGCCGGGCTGATGTTCAGCGTCACCGAGGCCCAACTGCTCGCGTGGCTCAGCCCGCTGCTGTGGCCCTTCATCCGCACGCTGGCACTGTTTGCCGGCATGCCCACTTTCAGCCAGCGCAACGTGCCGCTGCGCCTGCGCGTGGGCCTGTCGCTGTTCATCGCCGTGGCCGCTCAGCCCTCGCTGCCCGACATCCCGCCCGCGCCGCTGGACTCGGCGCCCCTGCTCACGCTGCTGGTGGCGCAGCAGCTGCTCATCGGCCTGTCCATGGGTTTTGCCGTGCGCATCGTGTTCGCGGCACTGGAGTTCGCCGGGGAAATCATCGGCCTGCAGATGGGCCTGAACTTCGCCGGCTTCTTCGACCCCAGCACCGGCGCCCAGGGCACGGCCAGCGCGCGGTTCTTCGGCAGCATGGTGGCGTTCCTGTTCATCGCCATCAACGGCCACCTGCTGCTCATCAACGCGCTCATCCAGAGCTTCCACGCCTTCCCGGTGGGCGGCGAGCCCTTCGCCTTCCTGCGCACCGCAGCGCCTCAACAGTGGGGGGGTGAAGTCTTCAGCATCGGCCTGTGGATCGCACTGCCACTCATCACCATGCTGATGTTCGTCAACCTCGTGCTGGGCGTGATCTCCCGCGTGGCACCGCAGATCGGCGTGTTCTCGGTGGGCTTCCCGCTCACGGTCAGCATCGGCCTGATCGGCATGGTGGCCACCCTGCCACTGATGCAGACACCATTCACCGTGGCGCTGGAGCGTCTGCTGGCAGTGTTCAGTTGACGCGAGCCCCCCGACCGACCGGCATCCCGCTGTGCGCCACACGCTGCGCACGATCTGTGAGCTGCCATCACGGTGAGCGAAGCAGACGGCCAGGGCCGGGCCGACACCGCGCCCACCCACAAACTCAACACCCCGCTCAGCGCACGGGAAGCCAGCACGCAGGAATGAGCGCCGGGCTGCGCCGCCTGGCGCTGGGCCCTGACATCCGTCGCCCGCCAAACCTCCAGCCGATGCCCGTTGGCCAACGGCGTGACACCGTCGCCCACCGCCGCGCAGACACGCGGCCCGCGACAACCGATGCGTTCAGGGTTTGGCGGTGTAGCGCGTGTGGAAGCGCCGGCCCTGGGAGTCCATGGCCTGCAGCCACAGCTCGGAGGTGACGCTGGCCGACGGCACGTACGCGGTCGCCAGGGTGGTTGCCGTCTTGGCAGGCAGCGGCACCGGGGTGTCCAGCACGGTTGGTGCCCCCCCGGCCGTCGGCGTGAACACCCGCTTGATCTCGACGACGCGCAGGTCCGGATTGGCCGCGGCCCAGGCGGACCAGTTGATGCTCAAGGTGCCGCCCTGCAGGCTGGTCGCGAACAGCGGGGTCGCCGCAGCAATGCCATCCAACGCCGGGAAGCGCGCGACGGCAGGGTCGCCCAGCACCTCGGTGCGCAGGTAGGCATTGCGGGTCTCCGCCACACCGGCGATGGTGTAGTTGACGAGGTACTTCGCACCCCGCACGCTGTCCACACTGCCGATCCATCCCACCGCCGCGCGCTGGATGGCCAAGTCGCCCACGCCACCGGTGGGCATCAGGTTGGCCGCACCCGGCGTGCTCGACACGCACAGCAGAGGCCGGTTGCAATAGCCGAAGGGGATGCTGAAACCGCCTGGCAACTGCACCGTGGCCGAGCCGATGAGTTGCACGGGCGGGTTGGTGGGCAGCGGATCGGGCGCCTGCGCCTGGACCTCCACTTGCAGCCCCACACCAGGGTTGGGCGACACGGCCGTGCTGGTCGTGCCATCGGCGTTCAGGGCCAGGAATTCCAGGGGATGCACGGCCACGGCGAGCTTCTTGCCGTTGCCGATGAGGTTCCACTTGTTGGCGGTCGCCGCCTTGTTGTAGCTGACGGCGTCAGCAAACAGGTCCACGACCGCCCCCGTGGAGTCGCTGATGACGGCACCCACCAGCACCTTGGTGCAGTTGCCCGCCACCGGGGCGTCGTCCGCACAACCCAGCAGCTGAAAGCGGCCAAACTGCCGGTTGCCGGTGGTGTAGGTGGCCAGGATGGCAGCCAGGTCGGCCTTGCTGCGGCCATTGTGCTTGTCGTACCCGGCCAGCAGCGCATGGGTCACGATGGTTCCTGCATCGCGCCCCTGGGCGATGAGCTGGTTGAGTGCCGCGCCCAGGTCATCCAGCCCGGGAAGGTTGCCCAGCAGTGTCGTGGGGCTGGTGGTGGCCTTGAGCGTGGACGTGATGGCGTTGGCCGGCACGCCCGCCGTCTTCAGCAGCTCCGTCTGCACGGTGGGGAGATCCACCGTGACTTCAGCAGCAGCGCTGGCGAGGAATTTGTTGACCAGCTGCAGCAACGGCACGTTGCGGTTGGAGCGGGCCAGGTCCACGCGCACGCTCTCGATGAGCAAGTCGTGCACGCCCTTGTTGGCGGTGAAGCTCGCGTCGGCCAGCAGGTCCAGCGTTTTGGGGTCCGTGACCTTCAGGTCGGTCAGCTGGGTCTTCAGCAGCGTCTTCAGGAAGTCGCTGGCGGCAGGCGTGGCTGTGGCCATCCGCGCCAGCTGGCTGTTGCTGGTGGCCGCAGCAGCGAAGACCGGCGCAGGGTCGGTGCCCAAGGCCAGGGCCACGACGGCATTGGTCAGCGGCGTGACGTGCCCCACCATCGCGGCGCTGACCACAGGCACGGTCGAATGCAGCACCTGCATCGCCCCGGCCGCATCCAGGCCCCGCGCCTGGATGAACAGCGGCACGGCCGGGTTCGTCGTGTTGAGGGTGAGGCTGTAGCTGCCATCGGCGCCGTGGGTGGTGGCCGTGCCCAGGGCCTTGCCTTCGCCATCCACCACGCTGACCTGTGCGTTGACCAGCGGCGCCCCGGTGGCAGCCACGCCGCGCAGCGTGGGTGGCGTGGTCAGCGCGGTCGCCCCGGAGCCGCCACCGCCGCCTCCACAGGAAGCGAGCAGCAGGGTGAGGGCGAGGACAGCGAGGCGATGCAGCATGGCGCGGGCGTGGGTCTTGGCTTGGGGGGAGTGTCCCGTGCCGCCCGGCCGGACGATGGGCCGTTAAACGACGGAAATCAGCGGCTGATCTGCACCCAGGCCAGTTCCAGCCAGTTGTCCGGGCGGTGCACGGCCGTCACGTGAGCCCGAGCCGCCCAGGGCGCAACCTGGCGATGCAGCGGGATGACGTTGACCTGCTCGCGCAGCTCGGCCAGCGCACCGCGGATGAGCTGCTCGCGCTTCTTCGCGTCGGCCTCCACGCTGGACTGGGCGGCCAGCGCATCGGCCCGGTCGTTGCGGAAGCCGCCGAAGTTGTAGGTGCCCACGCCGTTGTTGCCGCGCGCGCGGTACAACGGTGTCAGGATGCTCTCGGCGTCGGTGACCGAGCCCCCCCAGCCGTAGAGGTACAGGCTGGTGTCGTACTTCTCCAGCTTGGGGAAGTACAGCACGCGCGGCATGGCGTTCACCTTCACCCTCACCTTGAGCTGCGCCCACATCGAGGCCAGCGCGGTGCAGATTTCCTCGTCGTTGATGTAGCGGTTGTTGGGGCAGTCCAGCGTCACCTCGAAGCCATCCGCAAAGCCGGCCTCGGCCATCAGCTTCTTGGCGCCGGCCAGATCGTGCGGCAGGCGGGTCTGCAGCGCCGGGTCGTCGAAGGACGCGTTGGCCGAGGGCGTGAGCGCCCCGGTGGGCACGGACAGGCCAGCCATCAGCTTGGTGCGCAGCGCCTCGATGTCCACGGCCTGGTAGAGCGCGCGACGCACCCGCACGTCCTTGAACGGGTTTTTGTCACCCGGCACGTTGCCGTAGAGCAGCTTGTCGCGCGACTGGTCCATGCCGATGAACACGAGCCGGTTCTCCGGCCCTTCGATGACCTTCACGCCCACGGTGTTGCGCAGGCGGGCCACGTCACGCGGCGCGGGGTCCAGCACGAAGTCGATCTCGCCCGACACCAGCGCAGCCAAGCGGGTGGCATCGGTGGCGATGGGGGTGTAGACCACCTCCTGCACGTTGCCCTCGGTCTTGTTCCACCAGGCCAGGTTGCGCTTGAGCACGGTCCGGATGCCCGGCTGGCGGCTGGCCAGCATGAAGGGGCCAGTGCCATTGGCGTTCAGCGCGGTGAAGCCCTCTTCCTTGTTCTTGAAATCCAGCGGCCTGGTGGCTTTGTGCGCCTCGCACCACTTGCGGCTCATGATCCAGAGCTGGTCGATGTGCTGCAGGAAGATGGGGTTGAAGGTGGCAAGCTGGAAGTCCACCGTCAGCTCATCCACCTTCCGGGCCACACCCACCGCATTGGCCCAGACGGCGATCTGCGAGGTCGGCTCCTTGGCACGCTGAACGGAGAACACCACGTCATCCGCCGTGAGTGGCGTACCGTCATGGAACTTCACGCCGGGGCGCAGCTTGAAGCGCCAGGTGAGTGGACCGGTCTGCTTCCACTCCATCGCCAGCCCTGGCACCAGGGCCAGCTTGGCATCCCGGTTGGTGAGCCGCTCGTAGATCTGGCCATTCACCATGTTGGTCAGGCTCTCGTTCTGAGAGTCCGGGTCCATGGTCTGAGGGTCGCCCTGGCTGGCCCAGCGCAAGGTCTGGGCTGAAGCACCGCAGGCCAGCGCCACCAGGGCCGCAGCCATCATCCACCGTTTCATTGCTTGATCTCCCCACTGCATCAGCCGCAGTTTAGAAGCGCCCGCAATGCCCCTTCTTCAACGCCTGGCGTCGGGGTTCCAAAGCTCTTCGAGGTGAAGGAAGTTCCAGTTCTCGGGCGGCTCGCGGCCGACGATGCGGTCGCTGGCACCTTGCGCTGCCAGGTCGACGAGTTGCAAAGGGATGGGCATGCCGGACTTGGTCGAGAAGAAGACCTTCACGCGCGGCGACACCAGCGCCGTGGGATTCTGGTCCACCACCACCGCCAGCCGGCCGGATTGCAGCCTCACCAGCGTGCCCGTCGGGTAGATGCCCACGCTCTTCACAAAGGCCTGGAAGATGATGGGGTCGAACTGGCCTTTCCACTGTGCCATGCGCTGCAGCGAGCCAGCAGGGTCCCACGCAGCCTTGTAGGGGCGTGTGGACGTGATCGCGTCGTACACGTCGCACACGGCGCCCATGCGGGCCATCAGGCTGATCTGCTCGCCCGCCAGCCGGTGCGGGTAACCCGTGCCGTCGATCTTCTCGTGGTGGTGCAGGCAGACGTCCAGCGCCACCGGTGGCACCTTGACACCGTCCTTCAGCATTTGCCAGCCGCGCTCGGGGTGGCTGCGCATCACCGCGAACTCGGCATCGGTCAGCGAACCGGGCTTGTTCAGCACCTCCAGAGGCATCTGCATCTTGCCCACGTCATGAAGCAGGCCGGCAAGCCCCGCCTCACGCGCCTCGGCGTCCGACAAGCCCATGTGTCGCGCCAGGGACACCATCAGCCCGCAGACGGCCACCGAGTGCATGTAGGTGTAGTCGTCCCGGGTCTTGAGCCGGGCCAGGCTCACGAAGGCCGACGGGTTGCGGGCCAGCGAGGAAGCCACTTCCGCAACGATGGGCAGGCACAACTCGGAATCGATGGCCTTGCCCAACCGCGCTTCGTGGAAAAGCGCTGTGACGGCCTGCTTGGAGCGATGCAGCACCTCGGCCGCGCGCCCCACTTCGTCTTCGAACCGGGCCGTGGGCTCGCGCAGCACCTGCGGTTGGCCTGGCGGGGACGCAGACACGGTCTCGATGGACGGGGCCGGCACAGCCCCGGCCTCTTGTGCAGGCGCTGCCGCAGGCGACGCGAGGTCCCTGCCTTTGCTCACGTCGATCCACACCGCAGGCACGTCACTGGCCTTCAGCGCGGCGAGATCTGCCGGGTCCGTCAGGACGAACCTGGTTTTCCAGAACGGATGCGACAACCAAGCCCCCTCCAGAGACTGGAGATACATCCCAAGCGTCACTTCAGAAACAGGTATCTTTTTGAGCATGCGCCACACCGGGAAGGAAGTATCCCGGACGGGTCAGACCTCGCCCGTGCAGCAATGCACACAGAGGCGCTCCAGATGTAAAAAAGCCGCCTGAGAAGGCGGCCTGGGAGACGGCGGCGAGACCTCAGCGGAACTTGCCCTGCGGTACCGTGGCCAGCTCGGTCGGCAGCGAACCGATGTAGGCTGCAATCGCCTTCAGCTCGGCATTGCTGAATTGCTTGACCTGGCCGGCCATCACGCCGTTGCTGCGGCCGACGGTGCTGTTCTTTTCTGTCTTGTAAGACTTCAGCGCCACGGTCAGGTAGTCCGCATGCTGGCCAGCCAGCTTGGGGTAGGTGGGGTCAATGGGCTTGCTGAGGTTGGCCCCATGGCAGGACACGCAGGCGCCCTTGGTCAGCAACTCGGCCACGTTGGCAGGCGCCGAAGGCAGGCTCTCGGCCGCCGCCGGCAACTTGGCCTGCTGCTCGTAGTAGGCGGCCACGTCGTTCATGTCCTGCTCGCTCAGCGAACCGGCAATGCCGCGCATGGTGGGGTGCTTGCGGTCGCCCTTGGCGTAGGCCTGCAGGGCCGACACGATGTACTTGGCGTTCTGGCCCGCGATCATGGGCACCTTGTGAACCTCAGGAAAGCTGGCCTGGTAACCCGGGATGCCGTGGCAGCCGATGCACATGGCGATCTTCTTCTCGCCGGCTTTCACGTCCTGGGCCTGGGCGGCAAAAGCACCGACGGCGGCGGCCAGGGCGAGCGAGATCTGCAGCAGTTTCTTCATGGTCCCGGGAGGTTCGTGTCTTTGATCACCGTCAATTATGAGGCCTCCTATACTGGCCCTGCCCCCCTTTTGACTCGGGTTTTGCCCCCGGTTTTCCCCATGAAATTCCAAGGTTCCGACCAGTACGTCGCCACGGCCGACCTGATGCTTGCGGTCAACGCCGCGGCCACGCTGCAGCGCCCGCTGCTCATCAAGGGTGAGCCCGGCACGGGCAAGACCATGCTGGCCGAGGAGGTGGCTTCGGCCCTCGGCATGCCGCTGCTGCAGTGGCACATCAAGAGCACGACCAAGGCGCAGCAGGGCCTGTACGAGTACGACGCCGTCAGCCGGCTGCGCGACAGCCAGCTCGCCGGCATCGAGGGCAGCGAGCGCGTGCGCAACATCGAGAACTACATCGTCAAGGGCGTGCTGTGGCAGGCCTTCGAGGCCGAGCAGCCGGTGGTGCTGCTCATCGACGAGATCGACAAGGCCGACATCGAGTTCCCGAACGACCTGCTGCGCGAGATCGACCGCATGGAGTTCTACGTCTACGAGACGCGTGAACTGATCCGTGCCAAGCACCGGCCGGTGGTGTTCATCACCTCCAACAACGAGAAGGAACTGCCCGACGCCTTCTTG
>JBBIVU010000158.1:0-8336 GCA_037439585.1 Roseateles sp.
AGGCCTACCTGATGCACACGTCGACCTCGCCGCAGTACGCGATCATCGCGAGCTGCGACGTGGCGGCCGCCATGATGGAACCGCCCGGTGGCACGGCACTGGTGGAAGAAAGCATCCGGGAGTCGCTGGACTTCCGCCGCGCGATGCGCAAGGTCGATGCCGAATATGGCGACGACTGGTGGTTCAAGGTCTGGGGGCCGGACTTCCTGCGTGCGGAGGAGGGCAGCGAGCCCGTTTCCGCCGACTGGATGCTGCATGCCGACGAGGAGTGGCATGGCTTCGGTGCGCTGGCTGAAGGCTTCAACATGCTGGACCCGATCAAGTCCACCATCATCACGCCCGGGCTGGACATGGAAGGCCGCTTTGCGGCCACGGGCATCCCGGCGTCCGTCGTCACCAAGTTCCTGGTGGAGCATGGCGTCGTGGTCGAGAAGACGGGCCTGTACTCCTTCTTCATCATGTTCACCATCGGCATCACCAAGGGCCGCTGGAACACGCTGCTGACGGCACTGCAGCAGTTCAAGGACGACTACGACAAGAACGCGCCGCTGTGGCGCATCCTCCCGGAGTTCTGTGCCAAGTACCCCAAGTACGAGCGCATGGGTCTGCGCGACCTGTGCCAGAGCATCCACCAGGCCTACGCCGAGGGCGACATTGCGCGCCTGACGACGGACATGTACCTGTCCAACCTCCAGCCGGCCATGACGCCGACCGACGCCTACGCGCACATTGCCCAGCGCAAGACCGAGCGCGTCGGTATCGATGAGTTGGAAGGGCGCATCACCACGTCACTGCTGACGCCATACCCGCCCGGTATCCCGCTGCTGATTCCCGGGGAGCGCTTCAACAAGAAGATCGTGGATTACCTCAAGTTCACGCGCAACTTCAACGCCAAGTTCCCCGGCTTCGCCACGGACGTGCACGGGTTGGTTCACGAGGTTGACGAGGAAACCGGTCGCGGCCACTACTACGTGGACTGCGTCAAGCAGTAAGCAGGCGCGCGGCGCACGGTCGCAAAAAAAGGGCCCCTTGGGGCCCTTTGTCGTTGTGCGCCGGGGCGGTCACTCGCCGTTGGCGAGCGCGACGTGGCTGAAGCCGCCGTCGACGTACATGATCTCGGCGCTGACGCCGCCGGCCAGGTCAGACAGCAGGAAGGCAGCGGCGTTGCCCACGTCTTCGATCGTCACGTTCCGGCGGATGGGGGCCGATGCGGCGAACTGGTTCAGCAGCTTGCCGAAGTCCTTGATACCCGAGGCGGCCAGCGTCTTGATCGGGCCAGCCGAGATGCCGTTGACGCGAATGCCCTTGGCGCCCAGGTCGTAGGCCAGGTAGCGCACGCTCGCTTCCAGCGCAGCCTTGGCCATGCCCATGGTGTTGTAGTTCGGAACGAAGCGCTCGGCGCCCAGGTAGCTCAGCGTCAGCAGCGATGCACCGGCGCGGAGCCGCGGTGCAGCCAGCTTGGCCATGGCCGGGAAGCTGTAGGCGGAGATGTCGTGCGCGATGCGGAAGTTCTCGCGCGTCATGCCGTCCAGAAAATTGCCGGCAATCGCCTCGCGCGGTGCGAAACCGATGGAATGCACGAAGCCGTCGAACTCCGGCCAGACCTCGCCGAGTTGGTCAAACAGGGCCTGCATCTGCTCGTCGCTCGAGACATCGCAGTCGTAGATCAGCTGGGAGCCGAACTCGGCGGCGAATTCGGCAATCCGCTCCTTGAAGCGCTCGCCCTGGTAGCTGAAGGCCAGTTCGGCCCCTTCGCGGTGGCAGGCGCGGGCGATGCCGTAGGCGATGGAGCGGTTGGACAGCACGCCCGTGATCAGCAGCCGCTTGCCGGCGAGAAAGCCCATTCGTGTCTCCTGTGAGGTCTTGAACAACCGCAGATTCTGGCACGCGCCGGGCATGGCATCTTGCCGGCACGGGACTTGCGAAGTACAATCCGACTTTCACCGAAATCGAGGTTGACTCCTCGCGAGCCCCGGACGATATCCCCCGGCGCTGGCTTTGGTGAACGAGTTGGGCGGATTCATCCAGCCCATTTTTTTTGCTTTTTCGATTTTCTCTGGACCCGAAGCCTGTACCGCATGAGTTGGCAAGCCGCTGTGGAAACGACCGTGACCGGCCTGGGTTACGAACTCGTGGACTGCGAACGCAGCACCAGTGGTGGAACGCTGCGCGTGACGATCGACAGGCTGGCTGCCGAGGCAGCTGCGGGCGAGTTGGTCACTGTGGATGACTGTGAAAAGGTCACGCGCCAATTGCAGTATGTGCTTGAGGTCGAAGGTTTGGAATATTCCCGGCTGGAGGTCTCCTCGCCGGGTCTGGATCGCCCGCTGAAGAACGCAGGCCATTACGCGCGTTTTGCGGGCCAGGAAATCGACATCACCCTGAAGCTGCCGTTCCAGGGGCGCAAGAAGTATCGCGGCCTGCTCAGTGCCCAGCCCGACGCGACGAGCGACCAGGCCTGGCGCCTCGTGTTCGATGACGGCGTGGCGGAGCAGGCGCTCGATTTCACGCTCGACGAGGTGCGCGAGGCGCGCCTGGTGCCGACCTTCAGCTTCAAGGGGCGAGGGGGTGAGCCGGCACCGGACCGCAAACCGGGCCAGCGTGGCGTCATCAAGCCGAAGAAAGCATCACTCAAGAAACAAGCGGGCGAGCCTCAAGAGGCGGGGCCCGGCCAAGACAAGGTTGACGGAGGTCTCAAGCAATGAACCGCGAAATGTTGATGCTGGTGGACGCGATCTCGCGCGAGAAGAGCGTGGAGCGTGATGTCGTGTTCGGTGCGGTGGAAGCCGCACTGGCATCGGCGACCAAGAAGTTTTACGGCGCTGAGGCGGACATCCGCGTCAGCGTGGATCGCGAGTCTGGCGAGTACGAGACTTTCCGCCGCTGGCACGTTGTCCCCAACGAGGCCGGCCTGCAGAACCCCGACGCCGAAATCCTGCTGTTCGAAGCGCAGGATCAGATCGCCGACATCGAGGTGGATGACCACATCGAGGAGCCCGTCGAGTCCGTGCCCATCGGCCGCATCGGCGCCCAGGCTGCCAAGCAGGTCATCCTGCAAAAGATCCGCGACGCCGAGCGCGAGCAGTTGCTGAACGACTTCATGTCGCGTGGCGAGAAGATCTTCGTCGGCACGGTGAAGCGCCTGGACAAGGGCGACATCATCGTGGAGAGCGGACGCGTGGAAGGCCGCCTCAAGCGCAACGAGATGATCTCCAAGGAAAACCTGCGCACCGGTGACCGCGTGCGCGCCGTCATCCTGGGCGTGGACCCCACCCAGCGCGGCGCCCAGATCATGCTGTCGCGCTCGTCGCCGGAGTTCATGAAGGAACTCTTTGCGCAGGAAGTGCCCGAAATCGAGCAAGGTCTGCTGGAGATCAAGAGTTGCGCCCGTGACAGCGGCAGCCGCGCCAAGATCGCTGTCATCAGCCATGACCGCCGTGTGGACCCCATCGGCACCTGCGTCGGTGTGCGCGGTTCGCGCGTCAACGGCGTGACGACCGAATTGGCCGGCGAGCGCGTGGACATCGTGCTGTGGAGCGAAGACCCGGCCCAGTTCGTCATCGGCGCGCTGGCTCCGGCCAACGTGCAGTCCATCGTGGTGGATGAAGAGCGCCACGCCATGGACGTGGTGGTGGACGAGGAGAACCTCGCCATCGCCATCGGTCGCGGCGGGCAGAACGTGCGCCTGGCGTCCGAGCTGACCGGCTGGCGCATCAACATCATGTCGGCCGAGGAGTCGGCGGCCAAGCACGAGCTGGAAGCCGAGAGCGTTCGCAAGCTCTTCGTCGAGAAGCTCGATGTGGACGCCGAGGTGGCCGACATCCTGATCGCCGAAGGCTTCACCAGCCTGGAAGAAGTCGCCTACGTCCCCATGCAGGAAATGCTGGAGATCGAGGCCTTCGACGAGGACACGGTCAATGAACTGCGCACTCGCGCCAAGGATGCGCTGCTGACGATGGAAATCGCGCGCGAAGAGAAGGTCGAGGAGGTCTCGCAAGACCTGCGCGACCTGGAAGGCGTGACCCCCGAGCTGCTGAGCAAGCTGGCCGAGGGCAGCATCAACACCCGCGACGACCTGGCCGACCTGGCCGTGGACGAATTGGTCGAGCTGACCGGCCTGGACGAAGCGGCATCGCGTGCGCTGATCATGAAGGCGCGTGAACACTGGTTCAACGCCTGATCGACACCACGCAGCGCCGCACCGAAAGCAATTTGAAGGATCCCCACATGGCCGTGACTACCGTCGCCCAATTCGCCGCTGAGCTGAGCAAGCCAGCGGGCACGCTGCTGGAGCAGCTGCAAGCCGCGGGCGTCAAGAAGTCTTCCGTCGACGACTCGCTGAGCGAGACCGACAAGGAACGCCTGCTCGACCACCTGCGCACCGCCCATGGCACCGCTGCCACGGAGCGCAAGAAGATCACGCTCGTCAAGAAGTCCACCACCGAGATCAAGCAAGCCGATGCCAGCGGCAAGGCGCGCACCATCCAGGTCCAGGTGAAGAAGACGCGCACCTTCGTCAAGCGTGACGAGGCGTCTGAGGAGGGTTCGGGCGCCTCCGAGGACGCAGAACTGCTGCGCCGCGAGGAAGAGGCGGAGGCCCAGGCCGCCGCACTGCGCGCGCAGGAGGAGGAACTGGCCGCCAAGGTCAAGGCCCGCGAGGAAGCCGAGCGTGCCGCTCGCGAAGCTGCTGCTGCCGCCAAGGCGGCCGCTGAAGCTGCCGCCGCCGAAGCCGCTGCCAAGGCTGCCGCAGAAGCTGCCGCCGCCGCTGCTGCCGCGAAGACCGAAGACCGCACCGACGAGCAACTGGCCGAAGCCCGCCAGCGCAGTGCTGCAGCAGCGGCCGCTGAAGCTGCGGCCATCAACAAGGCTGCCGCCAAGCGCGGCGCCAAGCCGGCGCCCGCAGCCGCACCGGCGGCACCCGTCGTGGTCGCGCCGCCGGCAGTCCCTGAGGCGGTGGTGCCGCCTCCGCCGGCTGCTCCTGAGGTCGCCAAGCCGGCGCTGCGCGTCGTCAGGGCCGTGGATGCGGCTGCTGAAGAGAAGCAGAAGCAGGACGACCTGGCCCGCCGACGCAAGGCTGCGGAAGAAGAGGCCGCCAAGATTCGCGCCATGATGAACGCACCGAAGAAGGTGCTGATCGCGGCGAAGAAGGAAGAGCCCAAGCCTGCCGAAGCGGCAGGCATCAAGGGCACGATCCACAAGAAGCCGGGTACACCGGGCGCCGCACCTGCAGCACCGGCCGCGGGTGCCGGCAAGCCGGGCGACAAGAAATCGGTCAAGTCCGAGAAGCTGTCGTCCAGCTGGGCAGACGACGCCGCGAAGAAACGTGGTCTCAAGACCCTCGGTGCGGGTCCGGCTGGTGCTGGACGCCCGGGTGGCGGTGGCAATTGGCGTGCGCCGGCGCGCGGCGCCGCGGGTCGCCGAGGCGACCGCAATGGCGGTGCGCCGTCCAATTTCCAGGCACCCGCTGAGCAGCAGGTCCAGGAGGTGCACATCCCCGAGACCATCTCCGTGGCCGACCTCGCGCACAAGATGTCCGTGAAGGCTGCCGAGGTCATCAAGCAACTGATGAAGCTGGGCCAGATGGTCACCATCAACCAGCAGCTGGACCAGGAAACGGCCATGATCTTGGTCGAGGAAATGGGCCACAAGGCGTTTGCCGCCAAGCTGGACGATCCGGACGCCTTCCTGGAAGAAGAGGGCACGGCCGAGCAGCAGCACGAGGCCTTGCCGCGTGCGCCGGTCGTCACCGTCATGGGTCACGTCGACCACGGCAAGACCTCGCTGCTGGACTACATCCGCCGCAGCCGCGTGGCCGCAGGCGAAGCCGGCGGCATCACGCAGCACATCGGCGCGTACCACGTGGAAACTCCGCGCGGCATGATCACCTTCCTGGACACCCCGGGTCACGCGGCCTTCACGGCCATGCGGGCTCGCGGTGCGAAGGCCACCGACATCGTCATCCTGGTCTGTGCAGCAGACGACGGCGTCATGCCCCAGACCAAGGAAGCCATCCACCACGCCAAGGCCGCTGGCGTGCCGATCGTGGTCGCCATGACCAAGATCGACAAGCCGGATGCCAACATCGAGCGCGTGAAGAGCGAGCTGGTGGGTGAAGAGGTGGTGCCGGAAGACTTCGGTGGTGATTCGCCGTTCATCGGCGTGTCCTCCAAGACGGGCCAGGGCGTGGACGAACTGCTGGAGCAGGTGCTGCTGCAGGCTGAAGTGCTGGAGCTGAAGGCGCCGGTCGAGTCCATGGCCAAGGGCCTGGTCATCGAAGCCAAGCTGGACAAGGGCCGCGGCCCGGTGGCCACGGTGCTGGTGCAGAGCGGCACGCTCAAGCGCGGCGACGTCGTGCTGGCGGGTTCCACCTTTGGCCGCGTGCGCGCCATGCTGGACGAAGACGGCAAGGCCACCACCGAGGCCGGCCCGTCCATCCCGGTGGAAATCCAGGGCCTGACCGAGGTGCCGCAAGCCGGTGACGAGTTCATGGTGCTGTCCGACGAGCGCCGCGCCCGCGAGGTCGCGACCTTCCGCCAGGGCAAGTACCGCGACGTCAAGCTGGCCAAGCAGCAGGCCGCCAAGCTCGAGAACATGTTCAACGAGATGGGCCAAGGGGACGTGCAAACGCTGCCCCTGATCATCAAGGCCGACGTGCAGGGTTCGCAGGAAGCGCTGGCCGCTTCGCTGCTCAAGCTCAGCAACGCCGAGGTCAAGGTGCAGATCGTCCACGCGGCGGTCGGTGGCATCAGCGAGAGCGACATCAACCTTGCCATTGCGTCCAAGGCCGTCATCATCGGTTTCAACGTGCGGGCCGATGCTGGTGCTCGCAAGCTGGCCGAGGGCAATGCCGTGGACCTGCGCTACTACAGCATCATCTACGACGCTGTGGACGATGTGACCAAGGCGATGTCCGGCATGCTGGCGCCCGAGCAGCGCGAAGAAGCGCTCGGTACCGCCGAGATCCGCGTGGTCTTCGTGGCCTCCAAGATCGGCACGGTGGCCGGCTCCATGGTCACCAGCGGTCTGGTGCGTCGTGGTGCTCGCTTTCGCCTGCTGCGCGAGAACACTGTCATCTTCACGGGTGAGGTGGACTCGGTGCGGCGCGAGAAGGACGACGTCCGCGAGGTCAAGGAAGGCTTCGAGTGCGGTATCAAACTCAAGAACTACAGCGACATCAAGGAAGGTGATCAGCTTGAATTCTTCGAGATCAAGGAAGTGGCCCGCACGCTCTGACCCCATGCTCTGAGGGTTAACCCCGCCCCTCGGGGCGGGGTTTGTTCTTTGTTGGCGGTCCGCGCGCGAAGCGTGCAGACCGTCTGATCAGGAAACCGCCATGAAACACAAACGCGCCATCCCCAACCGCAGCTTCCGAGTCGCCGACCAGATCCAACGCGATCTGGCGGAGCTGATTCGCGAGCTGAAGGATCCGCGCATCGGCATGGCGACCCTCAGCGCGGTCGACGTGACGCCCGACTACGCGCATGCCAAGGTCTTCTTCTCGGTGCTCATCGGTGACCCTGCGGAGACCCAGGACGCCCTGAACGAGGCCGCCGGTTACCTCCGCAACGGCCTGTTCAAGCGCCTGCAGATCCACACCGTGCCGACGCTGCATTTCCAGTTCGACCGCACCACCGAGCGCGCTGCCGAAATGTCTGCGCTGATCAACAAGGCCAACGCCACGCGTGCGATCGAGGACGAGGAGCCCAATGACTGAGGCCATCAGCGCCGCCGCTGCCGAGCCGCGCGCCCCGCAGGACAACCGCCCGCCTCGCGTGCGGGTGCAGCGGCGCGCACTGCACGGCGTGTTGTTGCTCGACAAGCCGCTGGGCCTGTCGAGCAACGACACGTTGCAGAAGGCCAAGTGGCTGCTGCGCGCCGAGAAGGCAGGGCACACCGGCACGCTCGACCCCCTGGCCACGGGCCTGCTGCCGCTGTGTTTTGGTGCGGCCACCAAGTTCAGCCAGCTCAGCCTGGATGCGGACAAGCGCTACCTGGCCACGCTGGCCCTGGGCGTCCGCACGACGACCGGCGACGCCGAGGGCGAGGTGCTGGAGCGCCGCGAGGCCGGCCACATCACGGCCGAGCAGATCGCCGCCGCCTGCGCCGCGTTCACCGGCGAGATCGACCAGATGCCGCCCATGTACTCGGCACTCAAGCACGAGGGCAAGGCCCTGTACGAGTACGCGCGCGCCGGCATCGAGATCGAGCGCAAGAGCCGCCGCGTGACGATTCACGCCATCGACATCGTTGCGGTGCAGTCTGGCACCGTGACCCTCGACGTCCGTTGCACCAAAGGCACCTACATCCGCACGCTGGCCGAAGACATCGGCACAGTG
>JBBIVU010000159.1:0-8298 GCA_037439585.1 Roseateles sp.
AGCTGCAGCGTGCCGCCCGGCTGCGCGAAGCCACGCTGCAGGCCACCAGCAACGCCATGCCGCTGGGGCTGTTCCGGACCGACGAGACGGGCCGCATCGTCTATGTGAACGACAGCTACCTGCGCGTGCACGGGCTGCGGCGTGAGGACGTCGAATGGGGGTGGACCAGGCTCGTGCAGCCCGAGCAGCGCGACATGCTCATCCAGCGCTGGAAGCACCACATGGCCACCGGTGAGCCCATCGACATGGTGCGCAAGATGAAGCGCGGCGATGACGGCCGCATCCGCTGGATTGCCGTGCGCACGGCGCCGCTCTTCTTCGATGGCAAGGTGGCGGGACAGTCGGGCACGGTGGAGGACGTGACCGAGCGCGGCGAGCAGGAAAAGGCCCGCCAGACCCTGGCCGCCGTGTTCGACATGTCGCCCGACATCGTCTGCCAGGCCAACCAGCAGGGGCAGGTCACCTACCTCAACCCGGCGGCGCGCGCCCTCGCCGGCATGCCGGCCGAGGCCCCGCTCGGCGATGCCCACATCGCCGACTACTTCAGCGCCGAGCAGCTGGAACGCTACGAGACGGTGTTGCTGCCCGAAGCCGCCCGGGAGGGCCACTGGCGCGGCCGCATCAGCCTGTCCATCGGCGGCAGGGCGTTGCCGATGGATTGCCTCTTCATCGTGCACCGCGACGTGCGTGGACGCATCGAGACGGTGTCCGTCATCCTGCGTGACGTGTCCGAGCAGCTGAGTGCGCAACTGGAGCGCGAGCGCAGCGAAGCGATGCTGCTGGCCGTGGCCCAGACGGCGCGCGCGCAGTTCCTGGTGGGAGACATCGCCGGTCGCGTCATCTTCTTCAACGCGGCCTTTGAGGAGCACCGGGGCGTGCTGCTGCAGGATTGGGTGGGCCGGCCGCTGGCCGAGTTGTTCGGCGAGCGCGACCATGCGGCGCGCGCCCCCCTGATCGCCGGCGCCCTGGCCGGTGAGACACGCCGCCTGCATGTGGTCGAAGGGGGCGAGCGGGACGGCCGCAGCTTCGACGTGCAGTACGCACCGCTGCGCGTGCAAAGCGGCAAGATCGAGGGCGTGATTGCGATCGAGGTGGATGTGACCGAAGCCCGGCGCGAGCAGGCCCGGCTGCGCCTGGCCTCGCAGACCGACCCGCTCACCCAGCTGCTCAACCGCAACGGTTTCGAGGAAGGCGCGCGCAGCCTGCTGGGGGCCCCGGCTGGCCAGCGCGTGGGGCTGCTGTACCTGGATCTGGACCGCTTCAAGCCTGTGAACGACCTGCACGGCCACCCCACGGGCGACGCCCTGCTCAAGGCCGTGGCGCTGCGCCTGCGCCATGCCTTGCGCCCGGCCGACCTCGTGGCCCGCCTGGGGGGCGACGAGTTTGCCGTGCTGCTGCCGCAGCTGCACGACGCCACGGATGCGGCCACCGTGTCTGCCAAGCTGCTGCAGGCCATTTCGGCGCCGTATCACATCGGCGAGCTGGAGTTGGAGATCGGCGTGAGCATCGGCTACAGCGTGGCCGCTACCGGCAGCATCGAGCTGGAGCTGTTGGTGGCCAGCGCCGACGCCCACCTCTACGAAGCCAAGCGTGCCGGTCGGGGGTGCTGCCGGGGTGGCAGCCTTGCCTGACACCCAGGCCTGCGCTTCAGGCGGTCACGCCGTTCTTGATTTCCCCGAGCGCCATTTGCAGCACGCGGGCGTCGCTGCTGGCACGGTGGCGGCTCAGTCGCTGGCGCTGGCGCACCGTGTCCACCACGCCGCGCCAGCGCAACGCCTCGGCCTCGTTGAGCAGCAGGCGCAGGTCGTCGAGCTTGAAATGTTGTGGCAGGCTGGCTGCGTCGAACAGCCGCGAGAGCCAGGTGTAGTCCTGCCCCCAGCCGTCGCAATACACCGTCTGGCCGCCCAGGCGGGCGTTGAGCTGCTCGGCCATCCAGCGCACGGGCCGGCCGTGGCGCTTCAGCAGTTCGCGGCTGATGCCATGCAGGGCCTCGGCGCTGGCGTCCCAGTGCTGCCAGTCCGGCTCGGGTGACACCAGCGCACAGAACAACGCACCGTTGGCCGCACAGAAGCCGACCTCGATTGGGTAGCTGCCACGGCCAAAGCCTGAGGCCTCGATGTCGAGAATGGCCGGCAATTGCATGCGGCGGAGTATGTCGCGGCCGCAGGCCCCGGTCACACAGGGTTGTCGCGGGCTCAGCCCGGTGGGCTCTCCACGATCTGCTCGCGCTCAAAGAGCTGCAGCGCCGCCCGGCCCACCTGGCGGGTGTCCCACCAGGCATAGGCACCCACGCCGGCTGCGCCCACCAGCGGCACCCAGCGCGACAGCGCGCGGCTGGCGGTCTTCCGCCCCAGGTGCATGCCGATCGCGCCTGCCACGCGCTGCAGCAGGGCCTGTGCGGCCGGCTGCACGATGACGCGCTCGCCCACCCGCACCGACAGGTCGCGCAGCGCCTGGGCTGCGGTGTGGCGGAATAGGCACCACAGCATCTGCGTGGCGCCAAGTTCCGCGCTGCGCCCGTACAGCGCAGCGATGTCGGCCACCAACTGGCGTTGGATGTGCCACACGGCCAGCATCTCCGGTGCGAGGGTGGCCCACCCCAGTGGGCCTGGCGGCAGGGCCAGTGTGCCCGCCGCCAGCGCCGCCTTGGCGGCGGCGTCCTCAATCACCCGCGCAGCCACCGCGGCTGGCGTGCGGCTGGGCTGCAGCTCGGGCTCCGGTGGCTGCACCACCAGCGCCAGCACCCGCTCGCCCCAGTGGCCAGGTTCTGCCGTGTCAGGCTTTGTCATGGGATTCGATGTCCGCCGTGGGCGTGGAGTTCAGCGTGCCGGTGGCAGTCTATGCGCACCCTGCCGTGGTGGCGGCGAGCCCCGCGCGAGTTGGCGGGTGGCCCGGCGGCCGCTTGAGGGAACATGGGGCCCCCGAACTCAGGAGCCCCAGCGATGCGCGACCTCCCCTGGCGCGGCGTTTTCCCCGCCGTCACCACCAAGTTCCACGCCGACGAAAGCCTCGACCTCGACGGCACGGCGCGCCACATCGACTTCCAGATCCGCAACGGCATCCACGGCGTGGTGTGCTGTGGCTCGCTGGGCGAGGCCAGCACGCTGCGGCTGGAGGAAAAGCTGGAGGTGGCCCGCTGCGCGCTGGGCGCCGCCGCCGGCCGCGTGCCGGTGCTGGCCACGGTGTCGGAAACCAGCACGCGCGAGGCGCTGCGCTTCATCGACGGCGCCAACGCGCTGGGCGTGGCGGGCTACATGGTGATGCCCTCGGTCATCTACGTGGCCGACGCCCGCGAGGCCATGGCCAACGTGCGCGCCTTCGCCGCCGCCGCGCAGCGCCCGTTGATGGTCTACAACAACCCGGTGGCCTACCGGGTGGACCTGAAGCCCGAGCACTTCGCCGAGCTGGCGGACTGTGAGCACATCGCCGCCATCAAGGAGAGCAGCGGCGACGTGACCCGCATCACCGACCTGCGCAACCTGCTGGGCAGCCGCTACCAGCTCTTCATGGGCGTGGACGACCTCGCCTTCGAAGGCCTGGCCCTGGGCTGCGACGGCCTGCTGGCCGGCGTGGGCTGCGCCTTCCCGCGCGAGACGGTGGTGCTGTACGACCTGATGCAGGCCGGCCGGTGGGAGGAAGCGCGCGCCCTCTACCGCTGGATGACGCCGCTGCTGCACCTGGACGTGTCCACCAAGCTGGTGCAGAACCTCAAGCTCATCGACGCGCTTGTGGGCGTGGGCACCGAGCACATGCGCCGCCCGCGCCTGCCGCTGGTGGGGGCCGAGCGGGCCCGTGTGGAAGCGTTGGTGGCCACGGCGCTGGCCACGCGGCCCGAGCACTGCCGGTCTCAGCCATGAAGCGCATCCAGATCATCGACTCCCACACCGGCGGCGAGCCCACGCGCGTGGTCACGGGCGGCTTCCCCGACCTTGGCGCTGGAACGATGGCCGAGCGCCTGGCGCACCTGCGCAGCGCGCACGACGCCTTCCGCCGCGCCACGCTGCTGGAGCCGCGCGGCAGCGAGGTGCTGGTGGGCGCCCTGCTGTGCGCGCCGCAGAACCCGGCACACACAGCCGGCGTCATCTTCTTCAACAACACCGGCTACCTCGGCATGTGCGGCCACGGCACCATCGGCCTGGTGGCCACGCTGGCCCACCTGGGGCGCATCGCGGCGGGCGAGCACACCATCGAGACGCCGGTGGGGCCGGTCACCGCCACGCTGCATGGCGACGGCCGGGTGAGCGTGCGGAACGTGCCGGCCTACCGCCTGGCCGCCAACGTGCCGGTGACCCTGCCCGGCGGGCAGACCGTCACCGGCGACATCGCCTGGGGTGGCAACTGGTTCTTCCTGTGCGCCGACCACGGCCAGGTCATCGCGCCCGGCCGCGTGCGCGAGCTGACCGACTGCGCCGACGCGCTGGGCCAGGCCCTGCACGCCCAGGGCCACCGGGGCGCGGGCGGTGCGGTCATCGACCACATCGAGCTGTTCGCCGACACCGACCCGGCGCTGGCCGACAGCCAGAGCTTCGTGCTCTGCCCCGGCCGCCAGTACGACCGTTCACCCTGCGGCACCGGCACCAGCGCCAAGCTGGCCTGCCTCGCGGCCGCCGGCAAGCTCGCGCCGGGCGCGGTGTGGCGCCAGGCCAGCGTCATTGGCAGCGTGTTCGAGGGCTGGTACGAGGCCGGGTTGAAGGGGGCGGGCGATCCCATCGTGCCCACCATCCGTGGCCAGGCCTTCATCAGCGCCGAGGCGACGCTGCTCATCGACCCCGCCGACCCCTTCGGCTGGGGGCTGCCGGGCCACTGAGCCCTGGTCCGCTGCGGTGCTTACTCGGCCTGGTGGCGCTGCTGCAGCGCCTCGGCCACGTGGGCAAAGGCGGGCAGCAGCTCGCCCCACACCTTGCGGCTGAGCTGGCCCGGCCGGTGCGCCACGGCAGGGCGCGGCACACGCGCTTCCAGGCCACGGCCAGCAAACGCGATGGTGTTGCTGCATTCACTGTCGCTCACGAACAGCGCATCGCCGCCAAAGGCGCGCTCGATGCGGGCCACGTGCAGCGCGAACTCGACGTGGGCCGTGTGCAGATTGACCACGAGCATGCCGTCGGGCTGCAGGAAGTCGCGGCAGTCGTCGTAGAAAGCCTGCGAGCACAGCGCCGGCGGCTGGCCTTCGTGATCGAAGCCGTCCACGAGCAGCACATCCGGCCGGTCGTGGTCCCGGCGGACGAAGTCGGCGCCGTCGCCGCGCTGCACCTTCATCCGCTCACCGTCGGGTGGCACCTGGAACTGGTCGCGCAGCGCGATGACATGTGGGTTGATCTCGACCACCTCGATGCGCGTGTGCGGCAGGTGGTGGTGGCAGAACTTGGCCAGCGAACCGCCGCCCAGGCCGATCATGGCCAGCCGCTCGGGCTGCGGCACGAACAGCATGAAGGCCATCATCGTGCGGGTGTAGGCCAGGTCCAGCGCCTGGGGGCTGTCGAGCCGCATGCGGCTCTGGATCTCGCTGATCGAGAAATGCAGGGCCTTGCTGTCCAGCGTTTCGTAGACGTAGGGCTTGATGAACTGGCTGGAATCAACGGAATCGGGCATGGGCGGTGCAAGGGGTGGAGGACGGCAGCACTCGATTTTCGGCCCTCGCCGTGCCGCCGCTGGGCCCCTCCTGTTCAGCCCATGAACAGGAGGGGCCCAGCGGGGTGGCCGAGGGGCGCGCCGGCCTCCCGCCCCTGCTCACAGGCTCAGGCGGCTTTCCAGAAGATGTAGTCCGCCTGGTACTTCACCACCTCCTTGCGGCCGGCGCTGGCGGCGTCGCAAGGCAGGGCCGGTGCCACGCCGCCCTGGGTGGCCACACGCTGTACGAAGCTCACGTCAGCCATCGCGCCGGGGCCGGAGGCCGGGTTGGCCTTCACGAGTTGCAGCGGGATGCTGCCCGGCGCAGCCGGGGCTACGGCCAGCTGGGTGCCGGTGATGCGCGAGCCGTCGTTGGCCGCCCAGGTGGCAGGCGGGCCGTAGTAGGTGCCCAGCTTGGCGCCGCTGCGGCTGTTCAGGTCGGCCTTGGGGCCCACGAAGGCCCACTCGAACGCACCCGCCGTGTTGGCCTTGGCACGGCATTCGTAGGTGATCTCGCCCACGCCCACGGTCTCCAGCGCCACGCGGTGGCCGGCGGGCACCTTCACGGCATCCGGCAGCGCGGCCTGGCTGAACACAGGGGCGGGCGGTGCCATGCCGGCGCAGGCGGACAGGCCCAGCACGGCGGCCACGGTCAGGGCGAGGGAGGCGGTTTTCTGCATGAAGGGTCTCCAAAAAGGGAATTTCGGAGCCTCGCGGGAGGAGGCTCACCCCTCACCTACGCGTCAGCAGCGGTGTTGGATGCAGCGCGCATGAAAAAAATCCAGCGCCGCCGCCCGGGCCTCACCAGGTGTCGATGAAGCGGTGCGCCGGGAACGGCAGCACGCGGGCCGAGGCCAGCCCCCGGGCCAGCCAGGCGCGGGTGTCGGCGGGGTCGATGACGGCGTCGATCTCCAGCGTGGCGGCCAGGTTGATGGCCTCGCCGTTGGCGTACTGCTGGGCCACCAGGCGCTGGAACAGCGCCTCGCGCTCGGGGCCGGCCGGCAGGGCCTCCAGCTCCTTGCGGAAACCCAGCCGCACCGCGCCTTCCAGGCCCATGGCGCCGAATTCGCCGGTGGGCCAGGCGACGGTGAACACCGGCCGGTGCAGGCCGCCAGCGGCCAGCGCCATCGCGCCCAGGCCGTAGCCCTTGCGCAGCACCACGGCGAAGAAGGGCACGCGCAGCGCGCCGGCCGCAACAAACAGGCGGCTCACGTGGCGCACCTGGCCTTGAGCTTCGGTGTCCGGCCCCACCATGAAGCCCGGCGTGTCGATGAGGCTCACCACCGGCAGGCCGTGGGCATTGCACAGCTGCAGGAAGCGGGCGGCCTTGTGCGCTGCGTCGCCGTCGATGGCGCCGCCCAGGTGCAGCGGGTTGCTGGCCAGCACGCCCACCGGCCGGCCTTCGATGCGTGCCAAGGCCGTGTGGATGCCGGCGCCAAAGCCCGTGCGCAGGTGCAGCACGCTGCCTTCGTCGAACAGCGCCGGCAGCACGGCGCGGCTGTCGTACACGCGCAGGCGGTTCTCGGGCACGACGCTGCGCAGTGCGCGGGCGTCGGGTGCCGTCCACTGCGGCAGCCGGCCCTGGAAGAAGGACAGGTAGTGGCGCGCCGCAGCGGTGGCGGCGGCTTCGTCGTCCACCAGCACGTCGATCACGCCGTTGGCGTGCTGCACGGCGGCCGGGCCGATCTGCTCGGGCTTGAACACGCCCAGCCCGCCGCCCTCCACCATGGCCGGGCCGCCCATGCCGATGTTGCTGGCGCGGGTGGCGATGATGACGTCGCTGCAGCCCAGCAGCGCCGCGTTGCCGGCGAAGCAGCGCCCGGCGGCGATGCCCACCACCGGCACGCGGCCCGACAGCGCGGCATGGCTGGCGAAGGTGGGCACGTGCAGGCCGGCCACCACGGGCATGTCGGTGTCGCCCGGCCGGCCGCCGCCGCCCTCGGCGAACAGCACCAGCGGCAGGCCCTGCTCGGCGGCGATGCCCAGCATGCGGTCGGTCTTGGCGTGGTTGCGCGCGCCCTGGGTGCCGGCCAGCACGGTGGCGTCGTAGGCCATGACGACGGTGCGCGCGCGCTCCTCGCCGAAGGCGGCGCCGTTGACCGCACCGATGCCGGTGACGATGCCGTCGGCCGGCGTGTTGGCGATCAGGTCGTCAGCCGTGCGCCGCCGCGACTGTGCCGCCACGGCCAGCGCGCCGTACTCGATGAAGCTGCCGGCATCGCACAGGTCGGCAATGTTCTCGCGCGCGGTGCGCAGGCCCAGGGCGTGGCGCTTGGCGACGGCGTCGGGGCGGGCGGCGTCGGCCGTGAAGGCGGTACGGTCGAGCAGGCGCTGCAGGTCGGGCCGGATGCGGTCGGGGTTGTTGACGGCTGCCGTGCTCACCGTGCCGCCATCGGCGTCTGCCGGCTCCAGCGTGAGCAGCAGCTGGCCGGCGGCAACCAGGCCGCCCGGCGCCACGGCCAGCGCCACCACGCGGCCGGCGTGCGGCGCGGCCATCACATGCTCCATCTTCATGGCCTCCAGCACGGCCAGGTCCGCGCCGGCGGGCACGGTGTCGCCCACCGCCACGCAGAACTGCAGCAGCCGGCCGGCGGTGGTGGCGGCCACCTGCTGCGGGTCGGCGCCGGGCGCGACGGCGGTGGGCTGCAGTTCGGCCGCGTGCTGCTCCAGCCAGCCGGTGTGCAGCGCGGT
>JBBIVU010000160.1:0-8221 GCA_037439585.1 Roseateles sp.
CCAGCCTTCAGCGGGTCGGAGTTGGCCAGGGCCGGGTCGTCGCGCAGGGCTTCGTTGACCTCGGTGATTTCGCCGTCGACGGGCATGTAGACGTCGGCCGCAGCCTTCACGGACTCGACGACACCGGCAACGTCCTTCTCGGCGTAGGCCTTGCCGACTTCGGGCAGGTCCACGAAGACCACGTCGCCCAGCGCGTCCTGCGCGTGCACGGTGATGCCGACCGTCGCGGTGCCGTCACCGTGGACTTCCAGCCATTCGTGGTCGGGGGTGTACTTGATGGACATGCTTAACCTCGGTAGTAGCGGTTGGGGGTGAAGGGAGTAGCAGAGACGACCATGGGCGTGCGCTTATCGCGCACAAGGGCGAAGACTTCGGTGCCCACGGCAGCGTGAGCGGCAGCCAGGTAGGCCAGCGCCACCGGCTGGTTGACCGTGGGGCCCAGCGTGCCGCTGGTGACGACGCCGATCTCGGTGCCATCGGCGGTGACGATCTTGGCGCCTTCCCGCACGGGCATGCGCTCCTTGCCGACAAGGCCGACGCGCTTGCGGGCGGCGCCGTTGGCGAGTTGCTCATCGATGACGGCCGCACCGGGGTAGCCCCCGGCACGGGCGCCACCCGCGCGGCGCACCTTCTGGATGGCCCAGGTGATGGAGGCTTCAACCGGCGTGGTCGTGTCGTTGATGTCGTGGCCGTACAGGCACAGGCCGGCTTCCAGGCGCAGCGAGTCGCGCGCACCCAGGCCGATGGGCTTGACCTCGGCGTGGCTCAGCAGCTTGCGGGCCAGCGCGACGGCGTCGTTTTCATGCACGGAAATTTCGTAGCCGTCTTCGCCGGTGTAGCCCGAGCGGGTCAGGAAGGTGGCTATGCCGTCGAGCTGGAAGAAGCCGCCGGTCATGAAGGTGAGCTTGGCAACTTCAGGGTTCAGGCGCGACAGGACGGTCACGGCCTGCGGGCCTTGCAGCGCGAGCAGGGCGCGCTCGGGCACGGGGATGACCTCGCAGCGGCCGGACAGGTGCTTCTGCATGTGAGCAATGTCCTGGTCCTTGCAGCCGGCGTTGACCACCACGAACAGGTCGTCAGGCCGCTTGCAGACCATCAGGTCGTCCAGCAGTCCGCCTTGCTCGTTCGTGAACAGGGCGTAGCGCTGCTTGAACACGCCCAGGTCCACGATGTCGACCGGCACCAGGGTTTCCAGCGCGGCGGCAGCATCGGCACCCACCAGGCGCACCTGGCCCATGTGCGACACGTCGAACAGGCCGGCAGCGGCTCGCGTGTGCTTGTGCTCGGCCATCACGCCGGTGGGGTACTGCACCGGCATGTCGTAGCCGGCGAAGGGCACCATCTTGGCGCCGAGTTCGACGTGGAGGGCGTGCAGCGGGGTTTTCAGCAAAGAGGACATCAAGAGCTCCGACGGATTTCGGGTTTGGATGTCCTCGCTGTCCGGGGTACCTGAGAGATTGACAAGGCGGTGTGCAGTCCGCGCCAAGCTTGCCCCTTCGGTGGACCAGCTCAAGGGCTGGCCTCTCTCCAGTGAGGAACGCCGGCAGTGTCCAGCACCACGGGCGTTTTGTCAGTCCTTTTGCCTGAGCGTTCGAGCCCGGATCTGATCCCTGGCCCTGCGCCTTCGGCGGCCCCCAACAGCAATGGGGCGCTCTCCTGACGGGCGGCATTCTAGCCACGCCGCGCCCGCCAGCCCAGGAGCCGGCGGGCTGGCAGGTTCAATCGCCGTTGCCGTGGCCGTGCGCGGCTTCCAGTGCTTCGGTGTCGATGGGCATGCCAGCCGCGCCAGCGCCCTCGAAGAACAACGGCTTGCGGGCCTTGGCCACGGGCGCGACCTGGTTCATGGTGGCGGCGTCGAACACGCGGCCGTTCTGCATCACGAGCTGGATGCGGTCGCTCTGGCGGATGTCGGCGAGCGGGTTGCCGTCGATCACCACCAGGTCGGCCAGCTTGCCCGGCTCCAGCGAGCCCAGGTCCTTGTCCAGGCCGAAGTTGCGGGCCGGGTTGAGGGTGGCGGTGCGCAGGGCTTCCATCGGCGTCATGCCGCCCTTGACGAACATCCACATCTCCCAGTGCGCGCCCAGGCCCTCGCGCTGGCCATGCGCGCCGATCATGGTGTTGACGCCGGCACGCTGCAGCTCGGTGGCGGTGCGGGCCACGCGCAGGATGTTGAAGTCTTCCTCCGGCGCGGTCAGGCGGCGGATGGAGCGCGGCTCCAGCACCGCCTTGGGCACGTAGCGGCTCAGCAGCGGGTGCTTCCACACGTCGGTGCGGGCGTACCAGTAGTGCTCGCCGTCCAGGCCGCCGTAGCCGACGTTCAGCGTCGGCGTGTAGCCCACGGCGTTCTGGCCCCACAGCTGCTTGACGTCGTCCCACACCTCGGCGATGGGCAGCGCGTGCTCCACCGTGGTGTGGCCGTCGACCACCATGGTCATGTTGTTCTGGAACAGCGCGCCGCCTTCGGGCACCACCATCATGCCGGTCTGGCGCGCGGCCTCCAGCACCTGCTGGCGCTGGTCACGGCGCGGCTGCTGGTAGCTCTTGACGCTGATGGCACCTTCAGCCTTCTGGCGGTTCAGGTGAGTGAGGGCGTCGTCCAGGTTGTTCACGTACGACGAGAACGGCGTGCGTGCCCCGTACAGGATGCTGCCGGTGGAGTAGATGCGCGGGCCCACCACGATGCCGGCGCGCTGCATTTCGGCCTGCGTGAAGATGGCCCAGTTCTGGTTGCTCGGGTCGTGCAGCGTGGTCACGCCGAAGGCCAGGGACGCGAGGTTGACCCAGCTTTGCTGCGGAATCAACCCGCCATCGGCCATGGCACCGTGCCAGTGGGCGTCGATGAAGCCGGGCACGATGGTCTTGCCGCTGGTGTGCAGCCGCACGGCGTCGGCCGGAATGGCCACGTCCTTGCCCACCGCCACGATGCGGTTGCCGTCCACCAGCACCGTGCCGCCTTCGATGACTTCGTCACCCTTCATGGTGACGATGCGGGCACCGGTCAGCGCGATCTTGCCGCTGGGCTTGTCGCTGGCCTGCTGGAAGCCGATCTTCTGCGCGGTGGCCTTGTCCTTGCCATTCACGGCGGCGGTGAAGAGCTCGTCGCCCAGCGAGAAGCGCAGCTGCTGGCTGTCGGCGCTCCAGTGCAGGTCATGGCCGGCGTTGGCGTCGAGCTGGCGCACGGGCAGGGCGTCCATCTTGCTGCCCACGGTCAGCACCTTGCCCGATTGGCCTTGCACGTTGGGCAGCGGTGTGACGTAGGCGTGGAAGCGCTCCACGAAGCCCAGCCACTGGCCGTCGGGCGACACGCTGTACTCGCTGGCCGAATCGCTGCGGGCCACCTCGGTCTCGCTGCGGTCGTGCAGGTTCACGCGGAACAGCGCGTAGCGCTGCTCGACCTCGCTGGTGCTGCTGACGCGGGTGAAGAACAGTTCGTCCGAGCGGGCACCGAACTGCGCGCCGCTGCCGTCCTTGGTGAGGCGCTCGGCCTTGCCGGAGCCGTCGGCTGCGGCGAGGTAGAGGCCGGTGTCCAGGCTGTGCCAGGGGCTGGTCAGCGCGCCACCCTTCACCTTGCGGTAGACCACCTGCTTGCCGTCCGGCGACAGGCGCGGTTCCAGGTACTTGCCGGGCTCCTTGACGAGCACGGTCTCTTTGCCGGTGGCCACGTCCAGCCGGCGGATGCTGCCCTGCGTGTCGTCGCGCCAGGTGGCGTAGACCACGCTCTTGCCGTCACGCGACCAGCTGGGTGCGAACTCGAAGGCTTCGGTCTGTGCGGTCAGGCGCTTCGGCGTGCCGCTCGGCAGGTCCTTCACGTACAGCGCGCCCAGCGCCGAGTACACGACACGCTTGCCATCCGGCGAGGCCTGCACGTTGCGCAGTTGGCGCACCGCGAATTTCTCGGGGGCCACCTCTTGCGCGTAGCGCATGGGCTCGCGCAGGTCGCGGGTGTCCTTCACGTGGAAGGGAATCTCGGCCGCGCTGCCCTTGAAGGGGTCCACGCGCCAGATCTTGCCTTCGGCCCACACCACCAGCTCCTTGCTGCCCGGCATCCAGGCGAAGCTGGGGTAGACGCCCCACATGGCCCAGATCTCCTGCAGGTCGCGCGACAGGCCGCCCCAGGCGGCGAACTCGCGGCCAGTGGCGAGATCCTTCAGGAACAGCGTGCTCTGGTTGCGGATGCGACGCACGAAGGCCAGGTACTTGCCGTCTGGCGAGGGTGTGGGGCGCACCGCGCCGCCGGGGCCCTGCACGAAGGGCTCCACCGAGCCGTCGCTCAGGTCCTGGCGGAAGATGGTGTAGATGCCGGCGGTGCCGTCCTTGTTGTATTCAAAGACGCGGCCGGGCGTGGTGTCCTGGCTGTAGTAGAGGTACTTGCCGTCGGCAGAAATCGCCGGCTCGCCCAGGTCCTTCTGCCAGGTGGGCTTTTCGTTGAGCTGCACGCCCTTGTTCTTGGCGGCGTCGGCATCGGTGGCGTAGAGCCAGATTTCGCCGGACCCCGCGCTGCGCGTGCCGGTGTAGTGCTTGCGGGCCAGCAGGTATTTGCCGCTGGGGTGCCAGACCGGGTTGTTCAGCAGGCGGAAGTCTTCCTTGGTGACGGCCTTGGCGCCGCTGCCGTCGGCGTTCATCACCCACAGGTTGTCACCGCCGCCGGCATCGCTCAGGAACGCGATCTGCTTGCCATCCGGCGAGAACCGGGCCTGCTGTTCCCAGGCGATGGAATGCGTCAGCGGCTTGGCTTCGCCACCGGCGATGGGCAGCGTGTACAGGTCGCCCAGCAGGTCGAACACCAGCGTCTTGCCGTCGGGGCTGACGTCCAGGCTCATCCAGGTGCCGGTCTTGACGTCGATGTTGATCGTCTTGGCCACGCCCGGGGGCGTGTTGACGTTCCAGGGAGCAGAAGCGGACGCGGCGGGCTTGGGCACTTCCTGCGCGTTCGCGGCCAGGGCGGCGGCCAGCAGCAGGGCGGGGGCGGCGTTCAGACGGGGCATGGAAGGTATTGGGGTGATCCAAAACCTTCGATGCTATCGATGGCGGTCTTTGCCGCCCGTTCGTCACGCCCGGGTTTGCCCGGGCTCGCGCCGTTGAAGGTTGGCGTTCAGGGCCAGAGCCACCACACCAGCAAGCCGCCGAACACCACCCACTGGATGCCGTAGTAGGCCAGCCGGCTTTTGGCCTTGATGCGCTTGCCGAACAGGCGCACCTGCTGCACGTAGGCGAAGGCCTTGTTGATGCCACCGGTGGTGTCGGTGTCGGAGTTGGGCGCCGCGGCCGAGCGGATCAGCGTGTGGCTGACGAAACGGTTGAAGGCACGCGCCACCGGGTTGTTCAGCGGCCGCTCGACGTCGCAGAACAGGATGATGCGCATCTGGTCCGACTGGTTCTCGGCGTAGTGCAGGTAGGTCTCGTCGAAGATGACGCCCTGGCCGTCGCGCCAGGAGTATTTCTCGCTGTCCACCGAGATGAAGCACCGGTCGTCGTTGGGCGTGACGAGGCCGAGGTGGTAGCGCACCGAACCCGCGAACGGGTCGCGGTGCGTGACGAGCCGGCCGCCCGGGGGCAGGGCGGCGAACATGGCGGCCTTCACGGTGGGAATGCGCTGCAGCAGCTCGGTGGTCACCGGGCAGAGCCGGCGGGCGGAAGGGTGGGCGTCGCCGTACCACTTGAGGTGAAAACGCGTCCAGCCGGTCTTGAAGAAGCTGTTGAAGCCGGCGTCGTTGTACTTGTCGCTCTTCTTGATCTCGCCGGCCTCGGCCAATTTGAAGGCTTCGGCGCGGATGTCCTGCCAGTGGTCCTGCAGCAGCTGCAACTCCGGGAAGCCGGACACCGGCAGGTACGGCTTGGCCGGCAAGCGCGAGAACAGGTACATGAAGCAGTTGATGGGCGCCATGAAGGTGGAGTGGTCCATCAGCTGGCGGAAGAAGCGCAGGCGCACCCGGCCGCGGAAATGCACGTAGACCGTGCTGGCGACGAAGACCGCCACGATGGCGATCTTGAAGTAAGGGAGGTCGTGGGTCATGGAGCGTAGAAATCAGCCTCGCCCGGCGGGCGGGACTTGAAGCGCTTGTGCAGCCAGAAGTACTGGTGCAATTGTCGGCGCGCCTGGGCTTCGATCACCGCGTTCATGCGGGTGGCGTCGGCCACGATGTCGTTCGTGGGGAAGTTGTCCAGCGGCGGCTCGATCACCAGCGTGTAGCCATTGGCCTCGCGCCGGGGGTAGCACGGCAGCACCGTGGCCTGGGTGACCGCCGCCATGCGCGACAACCCGCCGATGGTGGCCGCCGGCACGCCGAAGAACGGCACGAAGACCGAGTCGCGGTGACCGAAGTCCTGGTCGGGCAGGTAGTAGAGGCGGTTGCCTTCCTTCAGCGCCCGCAGCGTGGGCCGCGTGCCCTGCTGGCGCGCAAAGATGATGCCGGTGCCGAAGCGCAGCCGCTTGGCGCGGAAGAAGGCGTCCAGCCAAGGGTTTTTCTGCACCGAGTAGATGCTCACCAGCGGCGTTTCCAGCGACACCCGCAGCCCGGCCAGGTCCAGCCCGGTGAAGTGCGGCATCATCAAGATCACGTTGCGGCCGTCCAGCGCGCGCAGGTGCTCCAGGCCTTCGATGGGCATGAGCTTCTTGAGCCGCTCCTTCGACGCGAACCAGCCGTAGCCGTACTCCAGCAGCATCTGCACCATGGCCACGAAATGGCGGCGCAGCAGCTGCTGCCGCGCGGCTTCGGTCCAGTCGGGCAGGCACAGGCGGAGATTGACCTCGCCGATGCGGCGGCGCGAGGTGGGCAGGGCGTAGATGAGACTGCCCACCGCCCAACCCAGGGCCGACAGCGCACGAAACGGCAGCCAGCTCAGCAGCCACACCAGGCCCACCAGCAGCTTCACCCCCATGCGGGCACCTCAACGAAATCCGTCCACGGCATTGGCCATCCTCAACGCGCTCCAGGGGCGGCATCGTAGTGGCTGCGGCGTTGGCCGGGCGCCGCGCGAAGAAGGCTCAACCCGTCCGGCACGGTGAAGCTCTGGCCGGATGCACCACCTCATCCACGCGCGGCCACCCCGGCCACGCCGACGAATCTGGGGAACAGGCAGGCCGGCTGGCGCGAGGCGGCCAAAGCGGTGGTTTGCCCCTGGATTGATGGCGATCAACCGGGCTGCGTCCCTCCAGCCTTAACGTGGCGCCAGCGCCTCTCCAGGCAATCCGGCAAGCCAGACCATGTACCAGCGCATCCTCGTTCCCACCGATGGCAGCCCGACGTCCAACAAGGCGTTGACCGAAGCCATCGCCCTGGCCCAGCTCAGCGGCGGCAGCATCCGGCTGCTGCACATCGTCGATGCATTCATGGTGGCGGCCGTGGCTGATGGACTGGCGAGCTGTTCCGACACCCTGCTGCCGCTGCTTCGCGAAGGCGGGCAGCAGATCCTGGCCAATGCTCAGCAGCGGGTGATGGCGGCGGGTGTGGCGGTGCAAGGCACCCTGCGTGAGGTGGTGGCCGGCCGGGTGTGCGACCTGGTGCAGGAAGCGGCCGCTGCGTGGCCGGCCGACCTCATCGTCATCGGCACCCACGGCCGCCGTGGCGTGGAGCGGCTGCTGCTGGGCAGCGACGCCGAGCAGATCCTGCGCTCCGCCACGGTGCCCGTGCTGTTGGTGCGGGGAGGCTGAGGCGTGCGCAAGGCCTATGCCGCTGCCGGCCTGGCGGTGATGGTGGTGGCCGGCCTGCTGGCGGCGCCCCGCTTCATCGGTTCCCGGCTTCACATCGTGGCAGTCATGCCGCGCGACCTGGTGCGCACCGTCGTCGCCACCGGCCGGGTGGAGGCGCCGCACCGGGTGGACATCGGCGCCCAGATCGTGGGCACCGTGGTGAAAGTGCCGGTGGCCGAGGGGCAGGCGGTGACGGCCGGGCAGCACCTCGTCGAGCTGGACGGTGCCGAGCTGGCTGCCGCCGTTCGGGCGGCGGATGTGGCCGTGGTGCAGGCCCAGGCCCGCGTGCGCCAGCTGCAGGAGGTGCAACGCCCGGTGGCCGGCCAGACGCTGCGGCAGGCCCAGGCCACGCTGGACAACGCTCGCGCCCAGCTCAAGCGGCAGGAAGACCTGTTCCGCCAGGGCTACATCGGCCAGGCCGCGCTGGACGAGGCCCGCAAGACCCTGGAGCTGGCCGACGCCCAGCTCGGCGCTGCCCGCCGCCAGCTGGACACCACGCTCACCGGCGGCAGCGACGAAGATCGGAAGAGC
>JBBIVU010000161.1:0-8189 GCA_037439585.1 Roseateles sp.
GCGCGAGGCCCTGCGGCTGGCGCAAGTGAACTGGGCCTTGCAGCGCGAGCCCTGTGACGCCCTGCTGCTGCTGCGCGCCGCCGTGGCTGCCGGCCAGGAGGGCGAGGCGGCCCGCCAGGCGCTCGCCCGCGAGCTGCGCGGCAAAGGCTGGCAGGATGTGCGCCTGGCCGCACTCGATCGGCGTTTCGACAGGAGTTCCTCGCCGTGATCCGCTGCTTGCTGTGGTTCGCGCTGGTGTTCAGCGCGGCGGCCCAGGCCCACCAGGCCAGCGAGGCCTACCTTGTTTACCGCGTGGGTGGCGTCGAGGTGGAGCAGCGCCTGGACATCGCGCTGCGCGACCTGGACCGCGACCTTGCCCTCGATGCCGACGGCGACGGTAGCTTGAATTGGGGCGAGGTGCGCGCCCGCTGGCCCGACATCGAGGCCCTGGCCCACGACGGCCTGCGCTTCACGGCCGACGGCGCGGCCTGCACGCCGCTGGACCGCTCCGCGCCCCTGCTCGACGAGCACAGCGACGGCACGCACGCCGTGCTCGTCAGCCACTGGCGCTGCCCGGCGCCCGTGCATGCGCTGGAGATCGACTACCGCCTGTTCGCGCACACCGACGCCGCCCACCGCGGCCTCGCCCGCCTCGTGGGAGCCGCCGGCGAGCCGCTGGTGCTGGTGCCCGGCGCCGGCCCGCAGCGGCTCAACGCCGAGAGCCAGGGCCTGGGCGGCTTCGTGGTGGAGGGCATGGGCCACATCGCCAGCGGGCTGGACCACGTGCTCTTCCTCGTCACCCTGCTGCTCGTGGCCGTGCTGCGCCGCGAGGGCACCGGCTGGGCGCCGCGCGCCAGCGCCCGCAACGCGCTGGCTGAAACGCTCAAGCTGGTCACGGCCTTCACGCTGGCGCATTCCGTCACGCTGGGGCTGGCGGCCAGCGGCCTCATCGACCCACCGGCTGCCGTGGTCGAGTCGCTGATCGCCCTGACCGTGCTGCTCGCCGCGCTGGACAACCTGCGGCCCTCCGTGCCCGGGCCCCGCTGGGCGATGGTGGGCCTGTTCGGCCTGGTGCACGGCGTGGGGTTCGCCGGGCCGCTCAAGGACCTGGGCCTGCGCGGCGCCGAGCTGGTGCTGCCGCTGCTGGGCTTCAACGTGGGCGTGGAGCTGGGGCAGCTGGCCGTCGTGGCACTGCTGCTGCCGCCAGCCCTGTGGCTGCGCGCACGGCCGGCGTACCGGGCTTGGATCGTGCCCGGTCTGTCGGCCGCGGTGGCTGCGCTGGCCCTGGTGTGGTGCCTGGAGCGGGCGCTGGGCTGGCAGCTGCTGGGGTAGCCGCGTCCGGCGCCCGATGAGTCAAGGCTTCACGGGCCGCAGGTAAGGCCCGGGCTTCACGGCCTTCACCGGCTCGGCCGCGATGCGCCGTTGCAGTTCGGCCAGGGCTGCGTCCAGCTGCGCGTCCTGTCCCATTGCGGTGGCACGGGGCGGGTTGTCCACCTCGATGTCGGGCGAGACGCCGATGCCCTCGATCAGGAAGCGGCCGTCGGCGTCGATCTGGCCGTTCTCGGCAGCCCGCATGATGCCGTTGTCCAGCAGGCGGTTACCGTCGGACAGCCACACGCCCGCACCCGAGCTGCGCTTGCCGATGACGGGGCCGATCTTCAGGCGCTTGAAGCCCTCGGCGAAGGTCTCGCCGTCGGAGTAGGTGTCCTCGTTCATCAGCACCACGGTGTGACCGCGGTAGGCGTTCTGCATGTTGGCGTACACCGGGGCATCGGCCGGCGAGCGGCGCTGCCAGAAGGCCCAGGCGCGGCGCAGCAGCTTCTCCAGGATCCAGCTGTCGATGTTGCCGCCGTTGTTGTTGCGCACGTCGATGATGAGGCCGTCGCGGTCGCTGGCGGCGTAGAACTCGCGCACGAAGTCGGCGATGTCGGCCGGCCCCATGGCCCGCAGGTGCACGTAGCCGATGCGGCCCTGGCCCGCCTGCTCCACGGCGCGGGCACGGCCCACGCGCCAGTCGTTGGTGCGCAGCTGGGTTTCGCGCAGCTGCGCCACGGGCGTGACGATGCGCTGCACCGTCTTGTCACCCTGTTTCACGTCCAGCAGCACCTGGCGGCCGGCCTGGCCGCGCAGCATCTCCAGCAGGTGCGGCGCGGGGGCGGTGGGCCGGCCGTTGAGGGCGGTGATCACATCGCCCACCTTCAGGCCCAGGCCGGGTGCGGCCAGCGGCGGCGCTTCTGACGGCAGCTCGGCTTCATGGGCGTAGATGGCGTCGATGCGCCAGCCCTCGGCCACGCGCGAGACGCGGCCGCCCAGGCCGGCCAGCGCGGGCTCGTCCGGCATGGGGCGGGTGTCGCCCGGGGCGACCTGGCTGTGCAGCGCGCCCAGCTCGCTCACCATCTGGGCCATCAGCTCGGCCAGCTCGTAGCGGTCGGTCACGCGGTCCAGCAGCGGCTCGTACTTGGCGCGCGCGGCCGCCCAGTCCACGCCGTGCATGGCCTTGTCGTAGAAGTGGTCGCGGTGCAGGCGCCAGGCGTCGGCAAACATCTGCTTCCACTCGGCGCGGGGCTGGGTGGCGATCTGCCAGTCGCTCCAGCGCACCTGGCTCTTGGCCAGCTCGGTGGGCAGCTTGGGCGCAGCCTCCACGATCAGCACTTCGGGCGCGTTCTGGCCCTGGTTGCGCACCAGCATCAGCTTCTTGCCGTCGGCGCTGAGCTCGTAGCTGCGCACGTCGCTGGCCAGGGTTTCGGCGGGTGCGCCCTGGTTGTCGATGGCGATGGACTTGAGCTGGCTCTTGCGCTCCAGGTCCTGGTCCAGGAACCACAGGCGCTTGCCGTCGGTGCTCAGGGCGCGGTAGTTGCCGGCCGGTGCAGGCAGCTCGTACAGGCGGGAGGCCAGGCCGTCGAACACGATGGCGGGCTTGGGCTTCTTCTCCGAGGTCTTCTCCGCGGCCTTGTCCGGCGCCTTCTCAACGGCCGGCTTGGCGTCCTTGGGCGGTTCGGCGGGCTTCTTGTCGTCGGCCTTGGGCGGCGTGTCGAGCTCGTCCTTGGCGGCAAAGGGCGAGCGCAGGCCCGGCTGCAAGGCCAGCGCGTACAGCTTGCTGCGGCTGCCGAAGAAGGGGCCGGTGTTGCGGTCGCCCCAGGGGCTGGTGTTGCCCGAGGCGGTGAAGTTGCGGTCGGAGCTGAAGTACAGCCACTGGCCGTCGGGGCTGAAGGCGGCGCTGCCGGTGTCGTAGCGGTCGCTGGTCAGCGTGTGGGTGTGGCCGTCGGGCAGGTGGTGCAGTTGCAGCTGGCTGCGGTTGGGGTTGCGCAGGGCCAGCGTCCAGGCCAGCGTCTGGCCGTCAGGGCTCCAGGCTTGCAACTCGGGCTCGCCCCGGGTGCCGTGGGCGATTTCCCGGGTGGCTTGCGTCTTGAGGTCGGTCAGCCAGAGGCGGCCTTCCTTGTCGGTGTGGGCCAGCCAGCGGCCGTCGGGCGAGGGCAGCAGGTCGCGGCGCTGGGTGGTGGCGCCATGGGTGAGGCGCTCGGGCTGGCCCGTGCCGTTGGCCGCAAAGCGCCAGACCTCGGTTTCGCCGCTGAAGTCGCACACGGCGAACACGCTCTTGCTGTCGCTGCTGAACGCGCCTTTCTTGCAGCGGCCATCGGCCGGCTGGGGCAGCTCGGCCCGGCGCAGCGCCTGCACGCCCTGCGTGGCCAGGTGGCCGCGCGCGGCCATCAGTACCCGCTCGCCGTTGGGGGCGAAGGCGGTGTCGGTGAGGAAGTCCTGCGGCTTCTTGATCCAGCGCTCGCGCTGCTGGTCGAAGTCGCCCGCGAGGTTGATGTCGAGCTTGCCCGGCGCGGTGGGCTGCGCGAGGTCGACGAGGTAGAGGTCGGCGCCGAGTGCGTAAACCACGCGCGTGCCGTCGATGGAGGCGTGGCGGATGTCCCAGCCCTTGTGCGTGCTGTGCTGGCGCAGGTCGCCGCCCTGGGCGTTCACGCTCCACAGGTTGACCGTGCCGTCGCGGTCCGACAGGAAGGCGATGCGCTCGGTGCCGCCCACGCGGTAGGGCAGGGGGCGGCGGTCGTTGTTGCCCTCGGCGAGCAGGGGGCGGGCTTCGGCCGTGCCGCCCAGGTCCAGCGCCCACAGCCGTGCGATGGCGCCGCCCCGGTACTGCCGTGCGTTGTCGCTGCGCAGGCCGCTGCGGGTGAAGTAGAGGGTCTTGCCATCGGCGCTCAGCGCCGCGTCGCTGGCCTGGCCCACGGGCAGGGTGCGGCGCTGGCCGGTCTTCACGTCGAGGGCGAAGAGCTGGCTGCCGGGCCGGCTGTCCAGCCCGGTGTAGAGCACCTCGCCCGCAGCCGTGAAGCCCCACACGCGCATGCCGGCGCCCTCCCAGGTCAGGCGCCGGGGCACGCCGCCGGCGGCGGGCATCACGTAGATCTCGGTGCCGCCGTCGTACTGGGCTGTGAAGGCCAGCCACTGGCCGTCGGGCGAGACGGCAGGTTGCGTCTCCTGCCCGGTGTGCGTGGTGATGCGCTGGGCGTCGCCACCGCGCGTGCTCGCGCGCCAGAGGTCGCCTTCGGCCACCAGGTAGACCTGGTCGCCGTGCAGCGCGGGCTGGCGGTAGAAGCCGCTGGTGCCTGCCCCGGCGCTGGTGGCACACAGGGCGGCCGCGAGCGTGGTGAGCGCGGCGAGATGGAAACGGGGCATGGGCGAATCTCCTCGAAGTGCTGGCATTTTGTGGCTGCCGCACGGCGAGGCGATTCGTCACATCGGGTGAATCCGGAGCTTGCCCTGCTCAGGGTTGCGCAGAGGCCACGCCCATGGCCACATGCCCGGCGGGCACGTGGGCGGCGGCGCTGGCGATGTGGCCGGCCTGGTCGTCGAAGAAGAAATCGGGCTCGAATTCGCGCAGGAACTCGCCCTTGGGCAGGCCGCCCAGGAACATGGCCTCGTCCACCTCGATCTGCCAGTCCATCAGTGTGCGGATGGCGCGCTCGTGGGCGGGGGCGCTGCGCGCGGTGACCAGCGCCGTGCGCACCTTCATGCCGCCGCCGGGCGCCCGCTGCAGCCGCTGCAGGGCCTCCAGCACCGGCTTGAACGGCCCGGCCGGCAGGGGCAGGTGGGCGCGCTGTGCTTCGTGCTCGCGGAAGGCGGCGAGGCCGTCGCGCTGGAACACCTGCTCGGCTTCGTCGGAGAACAGCACGGCGTCGCCGTCGAAGGCGATCCGCAGCTCGCCCGGATGGGCGGCCGACGCCTGCTTGGACAGGGGCATCACCCGCGCCGCCGCCACGCCGGCCGCCAGCGCCTGGCGCACGTCGGCTTCGTTGGTGGACAGGAAAAGCTGGGCCGACAGCGGCTGAAGGTAGCGCCATGGCGAGGCCCCGCGTGTGAACACGCCGCGCTCGATGGCCAGCCCGTAGTGCTTGGCCGAGCGGAACACGCGCAGGCCGGAGATGGGGTCGTTGCGCGACAGCACCACCACCTCCACCTGCGGTGCGCCTCCCGCGTTGAAGGCCAGCAGCTTCTCCACCAGCGAGAAGGCCACGCCGCGCGGCGCGGGCTCGTCCAGGCGCTGCTGCTGCAGGGCCATGTAGGCGTGGTCGTCGCGGGCTTCAAAAACTTCGTTCTCGGCCTCGAAATCGAACAAGGCGCGGGAGGAAATGGCAACGACGAGTTGACCGGTGAGGGAGGCGGGCATGGCCGCGATTTTGGGGCTGCCAGCCCGTACCATGCGCCACCCTCAGGTCCTGAAAGCGCCGCCGTGAAACGCCTCGTCTTGTCCGCCTGCCTGTCCCCGCTGCTGCTTGCCGGTTGCGGCACGCCCGAGCCGCAGGTGGCCATTCCTGCCGCACTGCAGCCGCCCCCCGGGCAGAGCCGCACGCTGGAGGCGCTGGCCACCGGCGTGCAGGTCTACGTGTGCGGCGCCCGGGCAGACGGCAAGGGCGTGGCCTGGACCTTCCGTGGCCCCGAGGCCGTGCTGAAGGACCGTGCCGGCAAGGTGCTGGGCCGCCAATTCGCCGGCCCCACCTGGGAAGCGCCCGACGGCAGCGCGGTGGTGGGTGAGATCAATGCCAGCGACCCGGGGCCGGACCCCACCGCCATCCCCTGGCTGCGCCTGCAGGGGCGCGGCAAAGGCGTGAAGGGCCTGTTTGCCGGCATGCTGACCATCCAGCGCGTGGCTACCACCGGTGGCCTGGCGCCCACCGAGGTCTGCAACATGGACCGCTTCAACCAGGAATGGCGCTCGCCCTACACGGCGACGTACTACTTCTACCGTTGAGGGAACAAGGAGATGCGCGCTCAGCGCCGCATCCCCTCCAGCGGACGCCGTGGATCAGGCTTTGCCAGGCCACCAGCGTCGCCCCCTTGAGGGGGCCGCAGCTTGGCTGCGGTAGGGGGTGGTTTATTTCACCCATGTATTGAGCTGGATGATCGGCAGCAAGACGGCCAGCACGATCAACAGCACCACCGCGCCCATGGCGACGATGAGCAGCGGCTCCAGCAAGGTGGCCGCCGCCATGGAGCGGCGCTGCACTTCCACGGCCAGCTGGCGCGCAGCGCGGCCCAGCATCTCGGGCAACTGACCGGTCTGCTCGCCCAGGCGGGCGAACATGGCCAGGATGCCCGGGAAGCGCTTCTTGCCGGCCAGCGCCGAACCCAGCGGCGCGCCTTCGCGCACCATCACCAGCGCGTCCAGCGCGTCGGCCTGCATGGCGCGGTTGGACAGGGTCTCGGCGGCGGCCTGCAGCGCCTTCAGGATGGGCACGCCCGCGCCGGCCAGCATGGCCAGCGTGCCGGCAAAGCGCGCCGCGTTGTAGCCCCGGGCCAGGCGGCCCAGCAGCGGCAGGCCCAGCACGCCGGCATCGAACCGCAGCCGGAAGGCCGGGATCTTCAATGCGTAGCGTAGCCCCACACCACCGGCGACGAGGGCGGCCAGCAGGGCCCAGCCCCAGGCGCGCACGAAGTCGCTGAGGGCGAGCATGGCAATGGTCAGCGCCGGCAGCGTGCGCTTGGAGCTGGTGAACACCGTGGCGATCTGAGGCACCACGTAGGTGACCAGGAAGATCACGATGAAGACGGAGATGAGCGACACGATGGCCGGGTAGGCCATGGCGCCCACGAGCTTGGCCTTCAGGTCCTGCCGCTCTTCCAGGTCGTCGGCCAGCTTCTCCAGCACCTGGCCCAGCGCGCCGCTCTGCTCGCCGGCGGCCACCACGCCCCGGTAGACGTCGTCGAATTCGCGCGGTGCGGCAGCCAGCGCGCGGGCGAAGGCCGAGCCGGCGTTGACCTCGGCCTTGAGCTGGCTGATGAGTTCGCGCTGGCGCGTGTCCTCGCTCTCGTCGGCCAGCGCGGTGAGTGCGCGCTCGATGGGCAGGCCGGAGCCCACCAGCCCGGCGAGCTGGCGCGTCCAGACGGCGAGCGCCGTCGGGTTGAAGACGCGGCGCGTGAAGCGGCTGCCCTCCTGCGCGCCGTGCTGCTGCACGGTCTCGATGGACAGCGGCGTGAGGCCCAGCGAGCGCACGGCGGCCCGCGCGGCGCGCGGGTTGTCTGCCTCGATCAGGCCGCTGCTCTGGCGGCCGGCCTCGGTGAGGGCTTCGTACTTGTAGGCGGGCACGGTGGGTCAGTCCCGCGTCACGCGCAGCACTTCTTCCAGCGAGGTGACGCCCGCCGTGATGAGGCGCTCGCCGTCTTCGCGCATGGAGCGCAGGCCTGCCGCGCGTGCAGCCGTGGTCAGCTCGGCTTCGGCGGCCTGCTGGTGGATGAGGCCGCGCACCTGGTCGTCGGCCACCATCAGCTCGTACACGCCCGTGCGGCCCTTGTAGCCAGTGTGGCCGCAGGCGTCGCAGCCCACGGGGTGCCAGTGGCCGTCGCCATCCTGCCGCTTGCACGCCGGGCACAGCCGGCGCACCAGGCGTTGGGCCAGCACGCCCAGCAGCGAGCTGCTGAGCAGGAAGGGCTCCACGCCCATGTCGGTCAGGCGGGTGACGGCGCTGGGCGCGTCGTTGGTGTGCAGCGTGGCCAGCACCAGGTGGCCGGTGAGCGAGGCCTGGATGGCGATCTGCGCGGTCTCGTAGTCGCGGATCTCGCCGATCATGATGACGTCCGGGTCCTGGCGCAGGATGGCGCGCAGGGCCTTGGCGAAGGTCAGGTCGATCTTGGCGTTGACCTGCGTCTGGCCGATGCCGGGCAGCTCGTACTCGATCGGGTCTTCCACCGTCAGCACGTTGGTGGTGCTG
>JBBIVU010000162.1:0-8139 GCA_037439585.1 Roseateles sp.
ACCCAGCCCAGCGCGCCACTGTGCACATGGCCCACCGTCCAGTCGGTGTAGTGGGACAGCGCATTGACCGTCTTGATCGACATCATCGGGCCCTCGAAGGTGGACATGCCGTAGAACGACAGCGCCACGATGAGGAACTTCAGGATGGGGTCGTCACGCAGCTTGTGCCACGCGCCCGACAGCGTCATCACGCCGTTGATCATGCCGCCCCAGCTCGGCGCCAGCAGCACCAGGCTGAAGATCATGCCCACGCTCTGCGCCCAGTCCGGCAGGGCCGTGTAGTGCAGGTGGTGCGGGCCCGCCCACATGTAGGTGAAGATCAGCGCCCAGAAGTGGACGATGGACAGGCGGTAGCTGTAGACCGGACGCTCGGCCTGCTTGGGGATGTAGTAATACATCATGCCCAGGAAGCCGGCCGTCAGGAAGAAGCCCACCGCGTTATGGCCGTACCACCATTGCACCATGGCGTCCTGCACGCCCGCGTAGGCGGAGTAGCTCTTGGTGAGGCTGACCGGGATCTCGGCGCTGTTGACGATGTGCAGCAGCGCCACGGCGATGATGAAGGCGCCGAAGAACCAGTTCGCCACGTAGATGTGGCGGATCTTGCGGGTGCCCACCGTGCCGAAGAACACGACGGCATACGCCACCCAGACCACGGCGATCAGGATGTCGATGGGCCATTCCAGCTCGGCGTATTCCTTGCCGGTGGTGAAGCCCATGGGCAGCGAGAGCGCCGCCAGCAGGATGACCAGCTGCCAGCCCCAGAACACCATCCACGCCAGCTGGGGCAGGAACAGGCGCGTCTGGCCCGTGCGCTGCACGACGTGGAAGCTGGTGGCAAACAGCGTGCAGCCACCAAAGGCGAAGATCACCGCGTTGGTGTGCAACGGCCGCAAGCGGCCGTAGCTCAACCAGGGGATGCCCAGGTTCAGGTCGGGCCAGGCCAGCTGGGCGGCAATGATGACGCCGACCAGCATGCCCACCACGCCCCACAGAACAGCGGCCAGCGCAAATGCGCGGACCGGCCCGTCTTCGTATACCGCCCCGGTGCTTGCCAGGGCCTTTTCGTTCGCCATCGCGACTCCTTCAGTCTGATGCGAACCATTCTTCGCGGGAGGCGCTCTAGGTGCCTTGATCCTCGTCAAGCAAGATGCGTTCGCCCTCCTTGGAGAGGTCTTCCAGTTGCCCCGAGTTCACGGCCCAGCCGAACACGGCCACGATGAGCAGCACCAGGACGACCGAAAAGGGGATGAGGAGGTACAGGATGTCCATGGCGAGCGTCAGACCCGGTTGAGCCGTTGGGCGTTGAGCACGACGAACAGCGAGCTGCTGGCCATGCCGATGCCCGCCGCCAGCGGCGGCAGCCAGCCCGACAGCGCCAGTGGCACACAGGCCAGGTTGTAGAGCGCCGCCCAGGCCAGGTTCTGGCGCAGCACGCGCCGGGTTTTCTGCGCCAGCGCCAGCGCCTGCGGCAGCACCCCCAGGCGGTTGGACACCAGCAGTGCGTCCGCCGCGTTGCGAGCCAGCATGGCGCCCTGCCCCATCCCGATGCGAACGTCGGCGGCGGCGAGCACCGGCGCATCGTTGATGCCATCGCCCACCATCAGCACGCGCTCGCCCTTCGCCTGCCAGTCGCGCACGGCGGCGAGCTTGGTCTCGGGCGTGGCACCGCCGCGCCAGTGGGCGATGTCCAGCAGCTCGGCCATGCGCTGCACGGCCGCAGGCTGGTCACCCGACAGCAGCCGCACGCGCCGGCCCTGGCTGCGCAGCGCCTGCACGGCCTCGGCTGCATCGGCGCGCGGCGCCTCGGCCAGATCCAGCCACAAGACGCAGTCGCCACAGCCAAAGGCCAGGCGCGCGTCGGCATCCGGCCGCTCGTTCACCCAGGCCGGGGCCCCGAGGCGCCAGAGCTTGCCCGCGGCATCACGCGCCTCCACGCCGCGCCCGGCCACCTCGCGCACGTCCGTCCAGGCACCCTCGCCTGCGGCGTCCGCCAGCGCTTTGGCATGGGGGTGGCGCGACAACCCGGCCAGGCTGCGCGCCAGGGCCAGCAGCGCGTCAGCCTCGGCCCCTTCAGCCCACCAGCGGCGCAGCGTCAACCTGTCTTCACTCAGCGTGCCCGTCTTGTCGAACACGACGGTGTCCACCGTGCAGAGGCGTTCGAGCGCAGAGAGGTCAGCGAGCAGCAGGCCCCGCCGTGCCAGTGTGCCGCTGGCCGTGAGCCAAGCGGCAGGTGCTGCGAGCGTCAGGGCGCAGGGGCAGGTGACGATGAGCACCGCCACGGCCACGGCCACGGCGCGTGACGGGTCGACCCACCACCAGGCCGCGCCCGCGCCCAGCGCCAGCAGCAGCACGACTGCCGTGAAGCCCGCAGCCACGCGGTCCAGCACGCCGTGCACGAAAGGCCGCTGGCTCTGGGCCTGCTGCATGAGGCGCACGATGCCCTGGGCCGTGGTGTCTGCGCCCACACGCTGCACCGACACCACCATCACACCGTCCAGGTTCACGCTGCCCGCCACCACCAGGTCACCGGCCGCCTTGGCGACGGGGGCAGATTCACCCGTGAGCAGGGCCTCGTTCACCCAGGCCTGGCCGGATAGCACGCAGCCGTCCGCCGCAAAGGCCTCGCCTGCGGCCACGCGGATGCGGTCGCCCACCCGCAGCGCCTCGGGCGGCACGCGCTCGCTGGCGCCGCCGTCCTGCAGGCGCTCGGCGCTGGCCGGCAACGCACCGGCCACAGCCTCCAGGGCCTCGGCCGCGCGGTGCCGCGCACCCAGCTCGAACCAGCGCGCCAGCAGCAGCAACGCGATGAACATCGTGAGGGAATCGAAGTAAACCTCGTGCCCCAGCACGCCGGCCGAGTCGAACAGCGCGCCGCTGCTGGCGATGAAGGTGACGCCAATGCCCAGGGCCACCGGCACGTCCATGCCCAGTCGCCCCGCGCGCAACTGCCGCCAGGCACCCGTGAAGAAAGGCCCCGCCGCGAACACCATGACCGGCAGCGTCAGCAGCCAGCTGCCCAGGCGCAGGAGCTGGTCCAGGTCGGTGCTGAGGTCGCCCGGCTCGGCCATGTAGGCCGGCGCCGCGAGCATCATCACCTGCATCATCAGAAAGCCCGCCACGAACAGCCGCCACAGCGCCTGACGCCGCTCCTGGCGGCGCAGCTCGCGGGCGGTGGCCGCCACATCCGGCGTGGCGCCGTAGCCTGCGGCCTGCAGCGCGGCCAGCACGTCGGCCAGCGCCAGGCGGGCCGGCTGCCAGCGCAAGGCCAAACGGGCCGACGCGGCGTTGACGCTGGCGCCCTCGACACCCGGCAGCTTCAGCAGTGCCGCCTCGATGATCCCCGAGCAGGCCGCACAGTGCATGCCCGACACCTGGAACTGCGACAGCGCCGCACCGGCCGGGCCATCGGGCCAGTCCGTGAAAGGGGCAAGGAGCCGCGCGTCGGCCTCGGCCGCGTGCAGCCCGGGGGGCAGAGCGCTCACGCCGTCAATCTAACCGCCACCGCCTCGGCGCCTCATGACCTGAATCAAGGCGTTGGCATCCACCTGCGAGTGGGAACGCATATTGCGTGCGTCGCCAGCACTCTCAGCCTTTTTGGAGGACTTGCCCATGTCGGATCTGTCGATACCCGTGGACGCTGCCAACGATGCGTCCGCCACGCAGTTTTCGCACGTCAAACCCGGAGACACGCCCTGGCGCAGCGATGGGCTGAGAGACTTCTTCCTCTACCGGGACCTGGGCGTGGCCGCGGCCACGGGTGGCAAGGTCATCGCGCACCTCGTGAAGGCGAACATGGCCCCGGAAAAGGGCACGGGATGGCACTGCCATGAGGCGCAATTCCAGATCGTGCTCATGACCAAGGGGTGGGCCAAGTTCATGTACGGCGACCAGGTGACGTTGGTGGAAGCCGGCGACTGCGTGCACCAGCGCCCGGGGATCGTGCACTACCTGTTCGACTACTCACCGGACATGGAGTACCTGGAAATCGTCTCGCCGGCCGACTTCAAGACGGTGGACATGCCAGCCCCCTGCGATGTGCCTGCACCGACGCCCTGGCAGTGAAACTCAGAAGTCCATGTCGAGCTGTTCGATCTCGTCGGGTTCCAGCCGGGCCGCAGCCGTCCATGCCTGCAGCTCCGGCATGGCGCTGATGGTCTGGCAGTAGGCCAGGCAGGCCGGGTTCAAGGGCACGTCGTAGGTCATGAAGCGGGTGACGACGGGCGCAAAAATCGCGTCGGCTGCGCCGCGCTTGCTGCCAAACAGATAGGGCCCGCCGTACAGCGCGAGGCATTCGGTCCAGATTTCGCTGATCCGCTCGATGTCGGGCTTGGCGCCGGTCCAGATCTTGTGGCGCGGGAAGTGCCCCTTGAGGTTCATCGGCAGCGCTGCGCGCAGGTTGGCAAAGCCCGAGTTCATCTCGCCGCAAACCGCTCGGGCGTGTGCCCGGGCGGCACGGTCAGCCGGCCACAAGCCCGCCTTGGGAAAGGTCTCGGCCAGGTACTCGGCGATGGCCAAGGTGTTCCACACCGTCACTCCCTCGTGCCGCAGGCAGGGCACGCGGATGGAAGGCGCCAGCAGCAACAGCTCCTTGCGGGCGTCTTCGTCATCGGGCGGCAGCATGACCTCGTCGAACGCCAGCCCGGCAAAGCGCGTCAGCAGCCAGCCTCGCAAAGACCAGGACGAGTAGTTCTTGCTGCTCAGCGTCAGCGTCGCGGCAGGTGCCGCCGTGGCCCTGGCGCTTCGCGCGGGCGCAGGCACGGCGGGCTTGACGGCTTTCGGCAGCTTCGCGGCTTTTGCGTTCTTGCGGGCGGGGTGGGCTGGCGTTGCGACGGGCATGGGCGTCTCCTCGGCGGTCTGGGCCCCTGCATCAACGCAAGGCGCATGCCACGCTGGCCCGCTCCTTGCGTCCGTCCAGCCCACCCGGCCTTGCAGGAGTTGCCATGTACCCCGCCTATCAGGCCCATACCGATCTGCTGTGGCCATTGCGCGCAGCCACGCGCTGGTCACTCCCGTTTCTGGAGCAGCCCGGCATAGCCGGCGCCGGCTGGCTGCCGGCACGGCAGTTGTCGGCCGCCGGCAAGGTCTTTGAACTGGCCCAGATCACCCACACCCGCCCGCCCTGGCGCATCGGCGAAATCTTCAGCGGCGACGAGCGATGGCCCGTGGTTGAGGAGGTTGCGTTCACCACGCCATTCGCCACGCTGCTGCGGTTTCGCAGAGAGGGTGCCCCGCCGCAACCCAAGGTGATGGTGGTCGCGCCCATGTCGGGCCATTTCGCCACCCTGCTGCGCGACACGGTGCGCACGCTGGCGCAGGACCACGACGTCTACGTGACCGACTGGCACAACGTGCGCGACGTGCCGCTGGCCGCCGGCCGCTTCGGGCTGGATGAATACACCGGCCACCTGATCGATTTCCTCGCTGCCATCGGCCAGCAGGCGCATGTGGTGGCCGTCTGCCAGCCTTGTGTCAGCGCCCTGGCGGCCGTGGCCGTGATGGCCGAGGACGATCACCCGGCCACACCGGCCAGCCTGACGCTGATGGCCGGCCCCATCGACTGCCGCGTCAACCCGACTGCCGTCAACCAACTCGCCACCAGCAAGCCCATCTCCTGGTTCAGAAAGAACCTCATCAGCCACGTGCCCTGGCAGCACGCCGGCGCGGGGCGGCGCGTCTACCCGGGCTTCGTGCAGCTGTCCGCTTTCATGAACATGAACAAGGACAGGCACACCAACGCCTTCAAGGACTACTACAAGCACCTCGTCGCCGATGAGTTCGACAAAGCCGAGGTCACGCGCACCTTCTACGAGGAGTACCTCGCCGTCGCCGACCTGTCAGCCGACTTCTACCTGGAGACCGTGGAGCGCGTGTTCCAGACCTACGACTTGCCCCGCGGCGAGCTGATGTTCAAGGGCCGCCGCGTGAACCCGGCCGCCATCCGCCGCACGGCGCTGCTCACCGTGGAGGGTGAGCGCGACGACATCTGCTCCGTGGGTCAGACGCTGGCCGCGCAAGACCTGGCCAGCCACCTCAAGGCTTACCTGCGCACGCACTACATCCAACCCAACGTGGGCCACTACGGCGTGTTCAGTGGGCGGCGCTGGCAGCGTCAGGTGTATCCCCTGGTGCGGCACGTGATTCAAACGTCGAAATGAAAAAGGCCGGCACAAGGCCGGCCTCGTCAACGCAGGGCTCGCTCAGGCGAAGTTGGCTTCAGCGAACGACCAGTTGACCAGGTTCGACAGGAAGGTCTCGACGAACTTGGGGCGCAGGTTGCGGTAGTCGATGTAGTAGGCGTGCTCCCACACGTCGACGGTCAGCAGGGCGGTGTCGGCAGTGGTCAGCGGTGTGCCGGCGGCGCCGGTGTTGACGATGTCAACAGAACCGTCGGCCTTCTTGACCAGCCAGGTCCAGCCCGAACCGAAGTTGCCCACGGCGCTCTTCACAAACGCTTCCTTGAAGGCGGCGTAGCTGCCCCACTTGGCGTTGATGGCCTCGGCCAGCGCGCCGCTGGGCTCGCCACCGCCTTGCGGCTTCATGCAGTTCCAGAAGAAGGTGTGGTTCCAGATCTGGGCCGCGTTGTTGTAGATGCCGCCGCTGGACTTCTTGACGATCTCCTCCAGCGTCAGCGCCTCGAACTCGGTGCCTTTTTGCAGGTTGTTGAGATTCACCACATAGGCGTTGTGATGCTTGCCATGGTGGAATTCCAGCGTCTCCTGGCTGAGATACGGCGCCAGCGCATCTTTGGCATAAGGCAGTGCGGGCAGTGTGTGTTCCATAAGTGCTCCTTGGCTTGATTGTTTGAGACTTTGCGGTCTGGCCGGCATTGTAGGCAGCTTGAAGTGGGGCCCCTCGCCTCGGTCAACAAACCCCTTCAAGCCATGTTGTCTGTCTTGTCGGGCAGCACCGATTTGACCTGCAACTGGGCCTGGCCATCGACCAGCACGGCATGCAAGACCTGACCCTGCTGCAATTCCGAAACCGAACTCAAGGCGCGTCCCTGGCCGTCGTCGAGCCAGGCAAAACCGCGCGCCAGCACCTGACGGGGGTCCAGGCTGCGCAGCCGCCCTTCCAGCGCATCCAGGTGCATGTCCTGGGTCAGCCTGCGCGTCGGGCCGACCCCGAGCAGTCGCCTTCCCGACCTCTGGGCTTGCTCGACCTGGTGCTGGTGCGCACGTCGCACCGCCAGACTGAGCCGATGCGACAGCCATGCCATGCGTTGGCCAGGACATCGGCCGGGCGCGCCAGGCGCAGCGCGACCCGATCCAGCCGCTGCGCGGCGGCCTCCAGACGCTGATCGACGCGGTGCGCCAGCGTTGCAGCACGGGTGGCCAACTCGTCGAGGCAGGTCTGCCTCGACGGGCACACCAGTTCTGCCGCCGCGGTGGGCGTTGGTGCACGCAAATCGGCCGCCAGATCAGCCAGCGTGATGTCGGTTTCATGACCTACGCCGCAGGCGATCACCAGCGCCGAAGCCGCCACGGCACGCACCACACGCTCGTCGTTGAAGGCCCACAGATCTTCCAGCGAGCCGCCGCCACGACAGACGATCAGCACATCGACCTCGGCGCGCGCATTGGCGGTCTGAATGGCACGCACCAGGGCGTCGGGGGCCTCGGCACCCTGCACCAGGCTGGGATAGACGAACACCTGGACATGGGGCGCACGACGCCTGAGTGCTGTCAGCACATCATGCAAGGCGGCGGCAGCCGTGGACGTGATCACGCCAATGCGCTGCGGAAACGGCGGCAAGGCGCGCTTGCGCTCGACATCGAACAGACCTTGGGCCTCCAACTGGGCCTTGAGGCGCAAAAAGCGTTCATACAGAGCGCCGGCGCCGGCCCGCCGCATTGACTCCACCACCAGTTGCAACTCGCCGCGCGGCTCGTAAACCGACAGGCGGCCACGCAGCTCGACGCGCTGGCCGTCGCCGGGCACAAAGTCCAGCAAGCTGGCTGCGCGCCGGAACATGGCGCAACGCAGCAGGGCCGCCGCGCCGTCGGCATCTTTCAGCGTGAAGTAGCAATGCCCACTGCCGGCGCGGCTGAAGCCCGACAGTTCACCTTCCACGACACAACTGGAAAAGCGCGCCTGCAGGGCATCGGCCACGGCCGCCACCAAAGCCCCCACGCTCCA
>JBBIVU010000163.1:0-8113 GCA_037439585.1 Roseateles sp.
TGACGTGGGGTGGGGCGCGGCGGGCCGCAGCGATGAGCTTGTCGCCGATGACCAGGAGCCGGTAGTCGCCGCCGGGCAGGAACTTCTCGACCATGACCTGGCCGATCTCGTCCGCCGCCTTGTAGGCCGCCGCGATGCCTTCACGGGTGGTCACGTTCACGGTGACGCCCTTGCCCTGGTTGCCGTCCTGCGGTTTCACGACGACCGGCAGGCCGATCTCCTGAGCCACGGCCCAGGCGTCGTCCACCGAGTCGACCGGGCGGCCGGTGGGCACGGGCACGCCGGCGGCCTGCAGCAGGCGCTTGCACAAGTCCTTGTCCTGGGCGATGGACTCGCTGACGGCACTGGTGGCGTCCACCTCGGCCGCCCAGATGCGGCGCTGTTTGGCGCCCCAGCCGAACTGCACCAGGCTGCCCTGCGTGAGGCGCCGGTAGGGGATGCCGCGGGCGATGGCCGCGTTGACGATGGCGCCGGTGGAGGGCCCCAGGCGGATGTCCTCGTCGAGCTCGCGCAACTGGGCCAGCACCGCGTCGGCGTCGAAATCGCCACCGTTCAGCGCGGCCAACACCAGCTTCTGCGCTTCCTCGAAGGCGAGGCGGCCCACATCCTCTTCGCTGTACTCGACGACGAGCTGGTACGTGCCGACCTCGGGGGTGACATGGGTCTGGCTGAAGGTGACCGGGCAGCCGGCCTGGGCCTGCAGCGCGAGCGTCGCTTGCTCCAGCACCTGGGCGAGGGAGGTGTCGGCGCGCAGCTCGCCGATGGTGGGGAAGAGCTGGCGCAGGCGCGGCTCGAAGCCGGCAAGGCGTTCGAGCGAGCGCTCGGCCTCGCTGCAATGCACGACGGCCTCGATGGCCGTGTGGCGGCTCCACATGTTCGGGCCGCGCAGGGCGCGGGTGCGGGAAACGTCCATGGTTGTTTTTGAGTTCGGTTGACGTCAGGCCAGGTGGAGTTCAGGCACGAAGGTGTCGAGGCCGGCGGCGATGAGCTCCGGCGAGATGCCCAGCGCCCAGGCGGCAGCGACGGCGGCCAGCAGGGTGGAGGCGTCCGTGGCCTGCGAGCCGAAACGGCGCAGCAGCGCATCGATGTTGGCGCCGGGCGTTTCTGCCGGGCCCTGAGCCAGCACGGCTGCGCCGCTGCGCAGGAAGACGGCGCGACCGCCGCGGTCACGGTGGTGCTGGATGGCTTCCAGGTGGCCATCCTCAGCGTAGAAGACGACCTCGCCGTCGCTCAACTCCGCCATGTCGACCAGGCGCGTGTGGGTGGCATTCAGCACGCTGGCGCCGTCGCTCAGCACCACGTCCACCTGGGTGCGCAGCACCTTGTAGAGCTGGTCCACATCCTGCACATCGAAGTCGGCCAGGCCGGCGATGCCGTCCAGGTCGGTGACGACGCCCACCGCGGCACGGTCGTAGGCCAGGCCATCGCGCAGGATGGAGGCGGCGTCGTTCTCGACGACCACGGCATTCACGCCGCGGTTCATCAGCAGGCGGTGGGCGGCATCCCAGCGGGCGCTGTTCTTCTTCTCGACGCGACGCGTGCCCAGGAATAGGCCGTCGCGGCAGGCCAGGCCCACGTGGCGCCCATTGAGGTGCAGCAGCCAGGCCACCAGGCGCGAGATCTGGTGCCCGCCGCGCGAGCCGGCCACACCCACGATGGGGATGCGGCCGGTCTCATCCTCGGCAAACAGATGGTCGATGATGGCCTGGCCGACCGGCTGCGGCGCACCGCCTGCGGGCTTGAGATGCATCAGCAGGCCGGGGCCGGCGTTCACTTCGACGATGGCGCCACCGGTCTCGCTCAACGGCTTGGCAATGTCCTCGGTGACGAGGTCCACGCCGGCGATGTCCAGCCCCACGGTGCGCGCCGCCAGCGACGCGGCGTGTGCCACCTCGGGGTGGACCTCGGGCGTGCAGTCGATGGCCACGTTGCCGTTGCGTTGAATCAGCACGCTTTTCCCGGCCGGCGGCACGGACTCGGGCGCGAAGCCCTGGCGCTGCAGGTCCAGCAGCACCACGGGATCTTCACCCAGCATGATCTTGTTGAGCGGAAAATCTTCGGTCAGGCCCCGGCGCGGGTCGGTGTTGATCTGCAGGTCGATCAGCTGCGCAACCGTGTGCTGGCCGTCGCCATGCACCCAGGCCGCCTCGCCGCGCGCCGCTGCCACCACCTGGCCACCCACCACCAGCACGCGGTGTTCGTTGCCACGGATGTAGCGCTCCACCAGCACCGAGGAGCCCTCGGCGTCGGCCAGCTTGAAGGCGGCCTCGCAGTCGGCTTCGTTCGTGATGTCCAGCGTGACGCCCCGGCCATGGTTGCCGTCGGTGGGTTTGATGACGACCGGCAGGCCCAGGTCCTGCGCGGCGTCCCAGGCTTCGGCGGCGCTCTTGACCTCCTGGCCCTCGGGCACGGGCACGCCCACGGCCTTGAGCAGGGTCTTGGTCAGGTCCTTGTCGCCGGCAATGCCTTCGGCGATGGCGCTGGTCATGTCCGTCTCGGCCGTCCAGATGCGGCGCTGGCGCTGGCCGTGGCCCAATTGCACGAGGTTGCCGTCGTTCAGGCGGATGTGCGGGATGCGGCGGTCCGTCGCCGCCGCCACGATGGCGGCGGTGGAGGGGCCAAGGTAGCAGTCATCGAGCTTGTCGCGCACGCGGGCCACGGCGGCAGGCACATCGAAAGGCGTGTCGTTGATCATGGCCATGATCAGCGCGTGCCCCTCGGCCAGCGCCACCCGGGCCACCTGCTCGTCACGGGCGCGGAAGACCATGCGGTAGACGCCCCGCTGGCTGGTGGAGCGCGTCTGGCCGAAGCCCGTGGGCATGCCGGCGAGGTTGAGCAGCTCGATGACGATGTGCTCCAGCACGTGGCCCATCCAGGTGCCGTCACGCAGGCGCTCGATGAAACCACCGCGCTCACCCACGCCGCAGTGGTGCTCGATGAGCGCGGGCAGGGCGGCCGTGAGGCGGTCGTTGAAGCCGGGGAGCAGGTGGCTGGGGTGGTCCTCCAGCTCGCCGAGGTCCAGCCAGACCTCCAGCACCGGGCGGTAGGTCCACATGTTCGGCCCGCGCAGGTAATTGATGCGCTGCAGGCGGATGTCGTTCTTGGGGCTCATGGGGTCAGGAGTGGGGTGCGGGAGAGCGCTTGGAATTGTGCGCTGAAGTCATCGTCGAGAATTGCGACAGCCCGCCGCAACCCACAACAACATGCAAGACCTTGCTTCCACCATTGCGCCACATCCTCAAATGGCCACCCTGAAGGGGCGGCTCCTGGCTGGCGACAACGTGGTGGACACGCTGGAGGTTGACCTGGACGCCCAGGCGCGCTTTGCCCAGGGCCTGATCGTGCTGACGAATTCACGGCTGCTGGCGTTCGAGCCGTCCGGCGGGGCTTGGGCCGAGCATCCGCTGGCATTGGGCCAGAGCCTGCGCTTGAGTGACCACGGCGGTCTGGCCTTCATGGAGCTGTTCGACGCCCACCAGCGCCTGGCCCGTTGGCGTTTCACCCTGGCTTGCAACCCGGCGGCCGTGCGCTTCGTCGACAGCTTCGACCGTGAGGTGCAACGCTTGGCCGGTCACGCACCGCCGGTGCCGGAGGAGGGGGGCGAGGACCCCGCGTTCGACTTCGGTGAGTCCAGCAAGCCGCCCAGCACCTGGGTGCTGCTGCGCCTGTGGCGCTTCGCACGGCCGTACCAGGGGCAGCTGTTGCTCGGGTTTGCTTTGATGCTGGGGGCCACGGGCGCCACGCTGGTGTCGCCGTACCTGACGATGCCCTTGATGGACAAGGTGCTCATCCCCTTCCAGAACGGCCAGGCGATCGATCCGGGCCTGGTCCTGCTGCTGCTGGGGGGCTTGCTCGGGGCGGCGTTGTTCTCCTGGGCGCTGGGCTGGGCCAAGACCTACCTGCTGTCGCTGGTGTCCGAGCGCATCGCAGCCGACCTGCGGACGGCCACCTTCGAGCACCTGCTGGGCCTGTCGCTGGAGTACTTCGGCAACAAGCGCACGGGCGACCTGATGTCGCGCATCGGCTCGGAGACGGACCGCATCAGCGTGTTCCTGAGCCTGCATGCGCTGGACTTCATCACCGACGTGCTGATGCTGGCCATGACCTCCATCATCCTCTTCAGCATCCACCCCGGCCTGGCCCTGGCCACGCTGGTGCCGCTGCCTTTCATCGCCTGGCTGATCCACCTCGTGCGCGACCGCCTGCGCACCGGCTTCGAGAAGATCGACCGCGTGTGGGGCGAGATCACCAACGTGCTGGCCGACACCATCCCCGGCATCCGCGTCGTGAAGGCCTTCGCGCAGGAGAAGCGTGAAGCGCAGCGCTTCCGCGAGGCGAACCAGAAAAATCTGCAGGTCAACGACCGCCTGAACCGCACCTGGAGCCTGTTCACACCCAGCGTGGCGCTGCTGACTGAGATGGGCCTGCTGGTGGTGTGGGGCGTGGGCATCTGGCTGATCTCGCACCAGAGCATCACCGTGGGCACGCTGACGGCTTTCCTGGCTTACATCGGGCGCTTCTACGGCCGGCTGGATTCCATGAGCCGCATCGTTTCCGTCACGCAGAAGGCGGCGGCGGGCTCCAAGCGCATCTTCGACATCCTGGACCACGTCTCCAACGTGCCCGACCCCGTCAACCCCCAGCCGTTCGAGAACGTCACCGGCGCCATCTCCATGCAGGGCCTGAACTTCCGCTACGGCTCGCGCTCGGTGGTGCGCAACCTCAACCTCGACATCCGCCCCGGTGAAATGGTGGGTCTGGTGGGCCACAGCGGCTCGGGCAAGAGCACGCTGGTCAACCTGATCTGCCGCTTCTACGACGTGAGCGAGGGCTCTATCCGCGTCGACGGCGTGGACCTGCGCCGCATCCGCGTGACCGACTACCGCCGTCACATTGGCCTGGTGCTGCAGGAGCCTTTCCTGTTCTTCGGCACCATTGCCGAAAACATCGCCTACGGCAAGCCGGATGCCACGCGCGACGAGATCGTGGCCGCCGCCCGGGCAGCCCACGCGCACGAGTTCATCCTGCGCCTGCCGCACGGCTATGACAGCCTGGTGGGCGAGCGTGGCCAGGGCCTGTCCGGCGGCGAGCGCCAGCGCATCTCCATCGCCCGCGCCCTGCTGATCGACCCGGCCATCCTGATCCTGGACGAAGCCACCTCGGCAGTCGACACGGAAACGGAGAAGGAAATCCAGCGCGCGCTGGACAACCTCGTGAAGGGCCGCACGACGATCGCCATCGCCCACCGCCTGTCCACGCTGCGCAAGGCCGACCGCCTGGTGGTGATGGACCGCGGCGAGATCGTGGAGCTGGGCCCGCACGACGAGCTGATCGCCCTGCAAGGCCACTACTGGCGCCTGTGGGAAGCTCAGGCGCGCCGCGTGGATGCCGAAGAAGCCGATGACGCCGGCCTGATGGTGGTGGCCCCCAACCCGAACGCACACACGGTGAACGCATGAGCACGACGCTGCTGCCTTTTCGCGACCTGCAGCTGGACGCCTTCGGCAAACTGGTGCTGACCGACCTGAACGGCGTGGCGCACACCGGCGTCACGCCCGTGCGGGCACACCCGATTTCGGCGCCGGACGAGGGCGTGTCCCTCATCGGCGTGCATGGCCACGAACTGGCCTGGGTGGCGCACCTGGGTGACCTGCCCGAGGGTCCGCGCCGGCTCTTGGAGGTTGAGCTGGCAGCGCGCGAGTTCCACCCGACGATGAAGCGCCTGATCTCGGTCAACACCTTCGCCACGCCCAGCACCTGGCGTGTGGAGACCGATCGTGGCGAGGTGGACTTCGTGCTGAAGAGCGAGGAAGACATCCGCCGGCTGGACGAGGGGCGGCTGCTCATCACGTCCACCCACGGCATGCAGTTGCAGGTGCCCGACCGCTGGGCGCTGGACAAGGCCTCCAAGCGCCTGCTGGAGCGTTTCCTCTGATGCAGGAAGGTTGAACTAGAATCACGGCCGGCGCCGACTTCCGGCGCTTTTTGTTGGCTTGTTTCCTGAACGTTGTTGTGCACTCCGCAGCCACTTCGGAGTGGGCCACGCAGCACGACTACAGCAAGGAAATTCCATGAGCACCCTCCAGACCGGCACCGTCAAATGGTTTGACGACGGCAAGGGCTTCGGCTTCATCACGCCCGCCGACGGCACCAAGGACTTGTTCGCTCACCACAGCGAAATCAAGAACAACGGTGGCTTCCGCACCTTGGCCGAAGGCGCCCAGGTCGAGTTCGAAGTGAAGCAAGGCCCCAAGGGCCTGCAGGCCTCGAACATCCGCGCGTTGTAATTCACGCGTCGCCCTGACACAAAGCCCGCGCCTGGCGCGGGCTTTGTGCTTTTTGAGCCTGCACAACGACAATTGACAGCTATGTCTGCCCTGCCCGTCGCCGCTCCCAAGGCCCTGACCGCTTACCGCCCCTTCTGGGCCAAGCGCTTCGGCCCCGCGCCCTTCCTGCCCATGAGCCGGGTGGAGATGGAGCAACTCGGGTGGGACAGCTGCGACGTCATCATCGTCACCGGCGACGCCTACGTGGACCACCCCAGCTTCGGCATGGCGGTCATCGGCCGCACGCTGGAGGCACAGGGCTTCCGTGTCGGCATCATTGCCCAGCCCGACTGGAACAGCGCCGACGCCTTCAAGGCGCTCGGCAAGCCCAACCTGTTCTTTGGCGTGGCTGCCGGCAACATGGACTCCATGATCAACCGCTACACGGCTGATCGAAAAATCCGCAGCGACGACGCCTACACGCCCGGCGGCGAAGGCGGCAAGCGCCCGGACCGCGCCACGCTGGTCTACACCCAGCGCTGCCAGGAGGCCTTCAAGGACGTGCCCATCGTCATCGGCGGCATCGAGGCGTCGCTGCGCCGCATCGCTCACTACGACTACTGGCAGGACAAGGTGCGCCGCTCCGTCCTCGTCGATGCCAAGGCCGACTTGCTGGTGTACGGCAATGCCGAGCGCGCCATCGTCGAGATCGCCCACCGCCTGGCCCGCCGCGAGCCCATCGAGAGCCTGACCGACATCCGCGGCACGGCCTTCATGCGCCGCGACGGTGACCCGTCGGCTGAGGGGTGGTTCGAACTGGACTCCACCGAGGTGGACCGACCCGGGCGCATCGACGAGTTGATCAGCCCCTACCAGGAGATCAAGCAGGACAACACCTGCGCGACGGCCGAGCCCGATGCGCCCAAGCCCATCACCCTGCACAAGACGGGCCGCATCAGCATGCCGCCGCGCGAGCGCACGGTGGTGCGGCTGCCTGCCTACGAACAGGTCAAGAGCGACCCGGTGCTCTACGCCCACGCCAACCGCGTGCTGCACCTGGAAACCAACCCGGGCAACGCCCGTGCGCTGGTGCAGCGCCACGGCGAGCGCGACCTCTGGATCAACCCGCCGCCCGTCCCGCTCTCCACGCCGGAGATGGACCACGTGTTCGACCTGCCGTATGCGAGGAGCCCGCACCCCGCCTACGCGGACGAGAATGGCAGCCACGACGGTGCGACCAAGATCCCGGCCTGGGAAATGATCCGCTTCAGCGTGAACATCATGCGCGGCTGCTTCGGCGGCTGCACCTTCTGCTCCATCACCGAGCACGAGGGCCGCATCATCCAGAGCCGCTCGGAAGACTCCGTGATCCGCGAGATCGAGGAGATGCGCGACAAGGTCAAGGGCTTCACCGGCATCGTGTCCGACCTCGGCGGCCCCACGGCCAACATGTACCGCATCGGCTGCAAGAGCCCCGAGATCGAGGCCGCCTGCCGCAAGCCGAGCTGCGTCTACCCGGGCATCTGCCCCAACCTGAACACCAGCCACGACCCGCTGATCAAGATGTACCGCCGTGCGCGGGCGCTGCCGGGCGTGAAGAAGATCCTGATCGGCTCCGGCCTGCGCTACGACCTGGCGGTGAAGTCGCCCGAGTACGTTAAAGAGCTCGTCACGCACCATGTGGGCGGCTACCTGAAGATCGCGCCCGAGCACACCGAGAACGGCCCGCTGTCCAAGATGATGAAGCCGGGCATCGGCACCTACGACCGCTTCAAGCAGATGTTCGAGGCCGCCAGCGCGGCCGCCGGCAAGAAGCAGTACCTCATCCCGTACTTCATCGCCGCTCA
>JBBIVU010000164.1:0-8056 GCA_037439585.1 Roseateles sp.
CACCCCATGTGGCGCAGCATCATCTCGGCCGACAGGATCTCGGAACCGGGGTTCACGTAGTCCTTGCCGGCGTACTTGGGCGCCGTGCCATGGGTGGCCTCGAACATGGCGATGGAGTCGCTCATGTTGGCGCCCGGCGCGATGCCGATGCCGCCAACCTGTGCTGCCAGCGCGTCGGAGATGTAGTCACCATTCAGGTTGAGAGTGGCGATGACGCTGTACTCGGCCGGGCGCAGGATGATCTGCTGCAAGAAGGCGTCGGCGATGACGTCCTTGATGGTGATGTCCTTGCCCGTCTTCGGGTTCTTCACGCGGCACCACGGGCCACCGTCGATGGGCTGGGCACCAAACTCCTTCTGAGCCAGTGCATAGGCCCAGTCACGGAAAGCGCCTTCCGTGAACTTCATGATGTTGCCCTTGTGCACGATGGTGACGCTGGGCTTGTTGTTGTCGATGGCGTACTGGATGGCCTTGCGCACCAGGCGCTCGGTGCCTTCGCGGCTGACCGGCTTCACGCCCAGCCCCGAGGTCTCCGGGAAGCGGATCTTCCTGACGCCCAGCTCGTCCTGCAGGAACTGGATGAGCTTCCTGGCCTTGTCGCTCTCCGCCTCGTACTCGATGCCGGCATAGATGTCTTCCGAGTTCTCGCGGAAGATGACCATGTCGACCTTGTGCGGCTCCTTCACGGGGCTGGGCACACCGTCGAAGTACTGCACGGGGCGCAGGCAGACGTACAGGTCCAGCTCCTGCCGCAGCGTCACGTTGAGCGAACGGATGCCGCCGCCCACTGGCGTCGTCAGGGGGCCCTTGATGGAGACGAGGTAGTCCTTCACCGCCTGCAGCGTCTCTTCCGGCAGCCACACGTCCGGACCGTAGACGCGGGTGCTCTTCTCGCCGGCGTAGATTTCCATCCAGTGGATCTGGCGTGCGCCACCGTAGGCCCGGGCCACGGCCGCGTCCACCACCTTCAGCATGACAGGCGTGATGTCCAGGCCGGTGCCGTCCCCCTCGATGTAGGGAATGATGGGGTTGGGGGGCACGTTCAGTGAAAAGTCGGCGTTGACCGTGATCTTCTGGCCGCCTTCGGGCACTTGGATGTGTTGGTACATGGAAGGAACTTTCGCAGCGATGCGAGGGAAACGGGACGCGCGCAGTTTATGGCCGGCTCAGCAGGCCAGCACCGCGCGCTGCCACACGCCATGGCCCAGCGCCCAGCCCGAGGCCCCCACCAGACCGAGGCCGGCCAGGCGCAGGGCCGGCGAGGCATCGCCCACGCGGCGAGGAAGCCGCGCGATCCAGGCCGGCGCCACGGCCAGACCCAGGGTGCTGGTGGTTGCGAAGGCGGCCATGGCCAGCCCACCACTGACCGGCGAGTTGGAGAGCGCCGACAGCAGCAAGGCTGCATGCAGCAGGCCGCAGGGCATGACGACCCAGGCCAACCCGGTGGCAAAGCTGCGCCCAGGCTGCGGTCGGAAGCGCACATGGCCCAACCAGGCCGGCACACGCCCCCGCACCATCAGGCTCAGCCCAAGCACCAACAGCGCCGCCTGCAGCATCGCCCAGACCGGCTGCAGCACGGCCGCTCCTTGAGACATGCTGGCCAGCGCCTGGGCCGACACCGCAGCCCCCACCCCGGCCGCGCTGTAGCCCAGCAAGCGGCCGGCCAGCAGGCGGGTTTGCTGGCGCCGGCCCTGGGCGACCAGCGCACAGGGCGAGCTGCACATCAGCGCGCAATGCGGTGCACCGGCCAGGCCCATCAGGGCAGCGGAGCCGATCAATGCGGCGTCGAGCGACATGGCACGGCGTCAGATGATCTTGGAAAAGCGCTCGCGGCTGGCGTCGGCCTGCAGGTAGCGGTCAAAAACCAGCGCCACAGCGCGCACGAAGTACCAGCCCAGTGGCGTCACCTGTATGGCGCCCGGCTCCAGTGCGATCAGCCCCTGCTCGGCGAGCTGACGCAGGCGCTCGAACTCGGGGGCAAAGTAGGTGGGCACGTCCACCAGATAGGACGCGGCGATGGACTCGAACTCCACCCGGCCCTGGCACATCAGCGCCATGATGACGGCACGGCGGACCAAGTCATCGCGGTTCAGGGCCAGGCCACGCTGCACGGGCAGTTGGCGCTGGCGCAGCGCATCCTCGTACTCCTCCATCGTCTTGGCGTTCTGGGCGTAGGTGGCCCCCACGCGGCTGATGGAGGACACGCCCAGACCGACCAGGTCGCAGTCGGGCTGGGTCGAATAGCCCTGGAAGCCCCGGTGCAGCAGCCCCTGGCGCTTGGCCACGGCGAGCGGGTCGTCTGGCAGCGCGAAGTGATCCATGCCGATGTAGTCGTAGCCGGCGGACAGCAGCGCGGAGATGGCACCGGACAGCATGGCCAGCTTGTCGCCAGCTGGCGGCAGCAACTCGGCCACGATACGGCGCTGCGGCTTGAAACGCTGCGGCAGGTGGGCGTAGGCGTACATCGCGATGCGGTCGGGCCGCAGCTCGGCCACCTGGGCAATGGTGCGGGCGAAGCTCGCAGGCGTCTGCAGCGGCAGCCCATAGATCAGGTCGACGTTGGTGGACGAGAAGCCCTGCTCGCGGGCGTTCTGCATCAGCGCAGCCACCTGCTCCAGCGGCTGAACGCGGTGCACGGCCTTCTGCACGGCAGCATCGAAGTCCTGCACGCCGAAGGACAGGCGGTTGAAACCCAGGGAGCGCAGATGCGCCAGCCGGCCAGCGTCCACCGTGCGCGGATCCACCTCAACCGAAATCTCAGCGCTCGGCAGGATCTTGAAGCGGCGACGCAGCGCCTCCATCAGCGAGGTCAGCTCGGTGTCGGACAGGAAGGTGGGCGACCCGCCGCCCAGGTGCAACTGCGACACCGGCGCCGGGCCACCCAGGGCCTCGGCGACGAGATCCATCTCCACCTCCAGCGCAGCCAGGTAGGGCGCTGCGCGCTCATGGTGCTTGGTGATGATCTTGTTGCAGGCGCAGTAGTAGCAGAGCTGCTCGCAGAACGGCACATGCACGTAGACGGACAGCGGCTGCACCGTGCCGCGCTGGCGCAGCGCCTGCAGATGCTGGGGCCCCTGGTAGGCCTCGACGAGGCGGTCGGCCGTGGGGTAGGACGTGTAGCGCGGCCCGGCCACGTCGTGGCGGCGCAGCAGGTCGGCATCGATGGGGCGGTCTGTGACGGCTGGCATGCCGCCACTGTGCCGGCAGCCACCGGGCCGGGCGTTGATCCAAGTCAAGGCTGCAGCGGGTGCCGCCGAGAACAATGCCCGTCATGCTGACCACCGCCCCCCGCCCGATGAGCGTGCCGATCCACCCCGACATGTCTGCGTCGCCTTGCACGGGCACGCTGGAGCCGCTCAAGGTGGCCTGCGCCAGTTGCAATCTGCGCGAACTCTGCCTGCCGGTGGGCCTGAGCACGACCGATCTGCAGCGCCTGGACGGGTTGGTGGAAAAGCGCCGCAGCGTGCTGCGCGGCGACCACCTGTTCCGCAATGGCGACCGCTTCGAGGCGCTGTACGCCGTGCGCACCGGCTTCTTCAAGACCTGCGTGGGCAGCGAGGACGGCCGTGACCAGGTCACCGGCTTCCAGATGGCTGGCGAACTGCTGGGGCTGGACGGCATCAGCAGCGACCAGCACCACTGCGACGCAGTCGCGCTGGAGGATTCCTCCGTCTGCGTCATCCAGTACCGCGACCTGGAAGAACTCTCCCGCGAGTTCACGGTGCTGCAGCACCAGTTCCACAAGATCATGAGCCGCGAGATCGTGCGCGACCACGGCGTGATGCTGCTGCTGGGCAACATGCGCGCCGAGGAACGCCTGGCCGCCTTCCTGCTCAACCTCACACAGCGCCTGCAGGCCCGCGGCTTCTCGTCGAGCAGCCTGGTGCTGCGCATGACGCGCGAGGAGATCGGCAGCTACCTCGGGCTCAAGCTCGAAACCGTGAGCCGCACCTTCTCCAAGTTCCAGGAGGACGGCGTGCTGGACGTCAAGCAGCGGCAGATCACTGTGCTGGACCCTCAGGCCCTGCAGCGCCTCATTTCCAACGCCGCCTGCTGAAGCGCCCGCCCTCAGGGCACACCCGGCCTTGGCCGGCCGGTCGTGCTGCAGGCGCTGCTGCGCACACGGGCCTCAGCGCATGGACTGTCGGTCGATGAGCTTGCGCAACCGCTCCCGACCGGGGCCCCACCCTCCCCAGGAGGGGCCACGCGTGCGTGGTCAGCGGGGCCAGCCCGGTGCGCGGCGTGCAGGTTTGGCGTCGTCTGCCGGCAGGCTGACAAGCAGCAGCGCGAGGCTGGCAGACAGCGCGATGACGCCCCAGAAGATCAGGAAGCTGATCGTGTAGACCGCCTGCGCCGACAACTCGATGGGAGCCGCACCGAACCAGCGCAGCTCGCCAGGATCGACAACGGCAAACACCAGCAACTCCAGCACGCCGGCGCACAGGAAAGACGACCAGGCCACCGCCATCGCGAAGCGCGCGACACGCGAGGGGCCGGCCTGTCCGTTCACCGCTTGACCCCGGCCGCGCCGGTGGCTGCATGGTTGCGGGCGATCAACGCAGGCACGTCGCCCTCGTGGGCCCGCATGTCGGCGGGTTCCACGTCGTCCGCCGAGCGCTGGGCCGAAGCATGCAGGTCGAGCGGCGGATCGGGGTGCTTGATGGCCAGGGCCAGCGTGAAGAAGCTGGCGACAACGACGCTGGCCGGGCCTCCGACCACGAGCCAGACCATGGGCTCGCGCCAGGCGGATGGGTTTTTCAGGGCGGACATGGGGTTCTCCTCGCCGTCAGCGCGGCAGCACGAAGGTGGATTTTTCGACGACGCTTTCAGCCGCGCCTTCGCCGATGCGGCTGATGCGCCACTGCATCGGGTGGGCGCCAGGCTTGAGCTGCTGGGCCGCACCCGGCGGCATGCGCAGCGCCACCGCCACCCAGCGCGCCTCGGCCGGGCCGAGGTCGACGGTCGTCGCCTGCGTCAGCACGAGGCCAGGCAGGCCGTCGGCCTCGATGCGGTATTGCTGCGGCGCCTCGGTGGCGTTCATAACCTGCAGGCGATACACGTTTTCTACCCATCCGTCCTCGACGAGGCGGGCCAACGACGCACGGTCGCGCACCACGTCAACGCGGAAGCCGTGCCGCGACGCGAGGCTCCACAGCAGTGCCGTGCAGATGATGAGCAGCACGGCGGTGTAGATGACGACACGCGGGCGCAACACCCGGTGCCAGCGCTGGCCGCTGTTCAAGCCCTGCTCCAGCCCGTTCTCGGTGTCGTAGCGAATCAGGCCGCGGGGCGTGCCCATCTTGTCCATGACGCCGTTGCAGACGTCGACGCAGGCGGCGCAGCCAATGCACTCGTACTGCAAGCCGCAGCGGATGTCGATGCCGGTGGGGCAAACCTGCACGCACAGGTTGCAGTCGATGCAATCCCCCAGCGGGGCCGTGCGATCCTCGCCCTTCTTGCCCCGCTTGGCGTTGTTGCCGCGGGGCTCGCCACGGTCCACGTCGTAGCTGACGATGAGCGTGTCGCGGTCGAACATCGCGCTCTGGAAGCGCGCGTACGGGCACATGTACTTGCAGACCTGCTCGCGCATGTAGCCGGCGTTGCCGTAGGTGGCAAAGCCATAGAACAGCACCCAGAAGGTCTCCCACGGCCCCAGGCCCAGCGCCAGCACCTCGGCGCCCAGCGTGTGGATGGGTGTGAAGTACCCGACGAAGGTGAAGCCCGTCCACAGGCCCAGCGCAATCCAGACGAACTGCTTGCCAGCCTTGCGCCAGAGCTTGTCGAAGGACCAGGGCGCCTTGTCCAGGCGCAGCCGCGCATTGCGGTCCCCTTCGAACCAATACTCCACCCGCATGAAGATCTCGGTGTAGACCGTCTGCGGGCAGGCATAGCCGCACCACAACCGCCCGGCGACGGCGGTGAACAGGAACAACGCGTAGGCGGAGATCATCAGCAGGGCCGTGAGGTACACGAAGTCCTGCGGGTAGAGCACCAGCCCGAAGATGTAAAAGCGCCGTGCACCCAGGTCGAATAGCACGGCCTGCCGCCCGCCCCAGGCGAGCCAGGGCAGGCCGTAGAACACGAGTTGGGTCAGCGCAACGATGGCCCAGCGCCAGCGCGCATAGAAGCCATGCACAGCCCGGGGGTGGATCTTGTCTTCCGACTTGTACAGCCGGATGACGTGAGCGGCATCGCCCGGGCCGGGCGCGGAGGGGGCCGACATGGGGTCAGTTGGAGGCAGGTGCGACACCTTGCGACTTGGACAGACCCCAGACGTAGGCCACCAGCACACGGATCTGCTCGGGCGTGAGGCGATCCCCGTGGGCCGGCATCACGTTGTGCTTGCCGTTGTTGACCATGGCCATGACGGCCTCTTCGCCCCAGCCGTGCAGCCAGATCTTGTCGCTCAGGTTGGGCGCACCTAGGGCCTGATTGCCCTGCCCGCCCGGGCCATGGCAGGCCGCGCAGACGACGAACTTGGGCTTGCCGAGCTGTGCGTACAGCGCGTTGTGCGGGCTGCCGGAGAGCGACAGCACGTAGTGCGCGACGTTGCGAACCTCTTCACTCGTGCCCACCGCCGGCGCCATGACCGGCATGTTGCCCTCGCGGCCCTTGGTGATGGTCTCGGTGATGGCTTCGGGCGTGCCGCCCCACAGCCAATCGTTGTCCGTCAGGTTGGGGAAGCCCTTGGAACCTTTGGCGTCAGCACCATGGCACTGCGCGCAGTTGTTGGCGAACAGCCGCTCACCGATGGCGTGGGCCTTGGGGTCCTTGGCGAGCTGCTCGGTGGTCTGGCTGGCGAATGCGGCATAGACCGGCGCCATCGCGGCCCGTGCCTTTTCCATGTCGCCAGCGTGCTCGCCCGCACTGGTCCAGCCCAGCTTGCCGGTCTGGCTGCCCAGGCCCGGGTACAACGCCAGGTAGATACCGGCAAACACGATGGTGAGGATGAACAGGCCCATCCACCACGCGGGCAGCGGGTTGTTCAATTCACGCAAATCCTCGTCCCAGACATGGCCGGTGGTGTTGTCGGCGGCCATGACCTGGCGGCGGCTCGCGATGATCAGCAGGATCACGCAGGCCACGAGACCGCCGATGGTCACGGCGGCGATGAAGAGGGACCAGCCGCTGCTGAAGAAGTCACTCATTGCTCATCTCCTTCAAAGGGCAGGCGGGCGGCGTCGTCGAAACGGCCACGCCAGGCCCAGGCAATGATGCCGATGAAGACGGCCATGGACACGAGGGTCACGGCCACACGGAGTTCATTGATGCCCATGATTCGGGCTCCTTACTTGTTCGCGGTGCCAAGCACCTGCAGATACGCAACCAGCGCGTCGAGCTCGGTCTTGCCCTTGACGTCGTCGGCAGAGGACTTCACCTCGGCCTCGGTGTACGGCACGCCCAGCGTGCGCATCGCAGCCAGCTTCGCCGGCATGATGGCCGCATCGACCGGGGCGCCCGCCAGCCACGAGTACGCCGGCATGTTGGACTCAGGCACGAGATCCCGCGGGTTATTCAGGTGGATGCGGTGCCAATCGTCGCTGTACTTGCCGCCCACGCGGGCCAGGTCCGGGCCGGTGCGCTTGCTGCCCCACTGGAAGGGGTGGTCGTACACGAACTCGCCGGCGGTGGAGTACTTGCCATAACGCAGCGTCTCGGCGGCGAGCGGGCGGATCATCTGCGAGTGGCAGTTGTAGCAGCCCTCGCGCAGGTAGATGTCGCGTCCGGCCAGTTGCAGCGCCGTGTAGGGCTTGAGGCCTGGTGCAGCCTGCGTGGTGGAGCGTTGGAAGAACAGCGGCACGATCTCGACGACACCGCCGACCAGCACGGTCAGCAGCACCAGCACGATCATCAGCAGGTTGCTGGTCTCGATGCGCTGGTGGCCGGTCGCTGCTTGGGAATGGTTGCTCATGAAATCTCCTTCAAGCGTGAGCCAGTGCGGGAGCCGGGATGCGCACAGGTTGCGCACGGCCGATCTGCACGGTCTTGACGACGTTCCAGGCCATCACCAGCATGCCGCCGAGGTACAGCAGGCCGCCAGCCAGGCGGATCACGT
>JBBIVU010000165.1:0-8044 GCA_037439585.1 Roseateles sp.
GCCCCGAAACCGACCGCGCCGGCCCCAAGGACATGCGGCTGGCCATCGTCAGCTCGTCCAACGTCTACTTCTACAGCCTGGCCAACGAGATGGGCGTGGACCTCATCCACGACCAGCTGGAACCCTTCGGCCTGGGCCGAAAAACCGAGATCGACGTGCAGGGCGAAGTGACCGGCGTGCTGCCCTCCACCGAGTGGAAGCGCCGCCGCTTCAAGCAGAAGTGGTACGCCGGTGAGACCATCTCGCTGGGCATCGGGCAGGGCTACAACAACTTCACCATGCTGCAGATGGCCACGGCCTACTCGACCATCGCCTCGGGAGGCCTGCGTTTCAAGCCCCGGCTGGTGCGCGACATCGAGGACGTGGTGAAGCACGAGGACCACCGTGTCGCCAGCGACGCCCTCACGCCGCTGCCGCTCAAGCCGGCCGACGTGGCCGTCATCCACAACGCCATGAACGGCGTGACGCTGGAAGGCACGTCCCGCCAGGTGTTCATGGGCGCGGCTTACCAGAGTGCCGGCAAGACGGGCACAGCCCAGGCCATCGGCCTGAAGGCGGGCGAGAAGTACAGCAGCATCAAGGCCGATGAGCGCAAGCGCGACCATTCACTGTACGTGGCCTTTGCACCGGTGGACCAGCCGACCGTGGCGCTGGCGGTGATCGTCGAGAACGCCGGCTGGGGCTCGTCCTCCGCCGCACCGATCGCGCGCCGCGTGTTCGACTACCTGCTGCTGGGCAATTACCCCAGCGAGGAGGACATTGCGCAGACGCAGAAAGGCCAGACCTTCGCCCCCGTCGGAACACCGCGCAAGGCCACCGAGGTGCCGTTGCCTGGCCAACCTGCCAGCCTGGTGCGGCCTGCCGCATCGACCCCGACGATGGCCTCCTCCCCCGGCGCAGGAGCTTCGCGATGACCGTCATCGAACGCCCGCCTCTGATGACGCGCCTGAGGCCCTGGCTTCAGGGCTTCGACATCCCGCTGCTGCTGGCGGTGCTGTGGATGTGCTGCTGGGGCCTGCTGTGCATGTACTCGGCCGGCTACGACAACGGCACGCGCTTCCCCGACCACGCCCGCAACATGGTGCTGGCGCTGACCTTGATGTTCATCGTGGCCCAGGTGCCACCGCAAAAGCTGATGGCGCTGGCCATCCCGCTCTACACCTTCGGTGTGGCGCTGCTCGTGGCCACGGCGCTGTTCGGTGTCACCAAAAAGGGGGCCACGCGCTGGCTCAGCATCGGGGTCACGCAGATCCAGCCCTCCGAGCTGCTCAAGCTGGCCACGCCACTGATGCTGGCCTGGTGGTTCCAGAAGCGCGAAGGCCTGCTGCGCTGGCCCGACTTCATCGCAGCCTTCGGCCTGCTGCTGCTGCCCTTCCTGCTGATCGCCAAGCAGCCTGACCTGGGGACTGGCATCCTCGTGCTGGCCGCCGGGCTGTACGTGATCTTCTTCGCCGGGCTGCCCTGGAGGCTCATCCTGCCAGCCCTGGTGCTGGCCGCCAGCGCCGCCACCGCCCTGGTGTTGAGCGAAGACACCATCTGCGAGCCCGGCCTCCAATGGCCCGTGCTCAAGGAGTACCAGAAGCACCGCATCTGCACGCTGCTGGACCCGAGCAAGGACCCGCTGGGCAAGGGCTTCCACATCATCCAGGGCGAGATCGCCATCGGCTCCGGCGGCGTGACCGGCAAGGGCTTCATGCAGGGCACGCAGACCCACCTGGAGTTCATCCCCGAACGCACGACGGACTTCATCTTTGCGGCCTTCGGCGAGGAGTTCGGCCTGATGGGCGCGCTGGCCCTGCTGCTTGGCTTCACGGCACTGATCCTGCGCGGGCTGATGATCGCGGCCGACGCGCCCACGCTGTTCACGCGGCTGATGGCCGGCGCGGTGACGCTGTCCTTCTTCACCTACGTGTTCGTGAACATGGGCATGGTCAGCGGCATCCTGCCGGTGGTGGGCGTGCCGCTGCCCTTTGTCAGCTACGGCGGCACAGCCATGGTGACACTGGGGCTGAGCCTGGGCCTGCTGCTGTCGATCGCACGGGTCAAGAAGCTCGTCAAGACTTGAGGACCGCAGCCGGCGCCGCAGGGAAGCGGATGGTGAACCGCGCCCCTGGCCCCTGTCCGTCGGGTGATTCGCCACCCGCCGCGCGGCGCACGCGGGTGTCGTCCAGTGTCAGCTCTGCATCGTGCTGCTGCACGATCTCCTGCACGATGGCCAACCCCAAGCCCGAGCCTTCCACGCCACTGCCCAGCGACCGGTAGAAGGGCTGGAACACCTTCTCGCGCTCACCCGGCGGGATGCCCGGCCCGGTGTCCTCCACCTGCAGCACGACCACCTGGCCGAACGGGTCCTCCACCACGCGCACCGTCACCACACCCCCTGCCGGCGTGTAGAGCAAGGCGTTGTCGACGAGGTTGCGGATCAACTCGCCCAGCAGCACCAGCTGGCCATTGACACGCAGCCGGCTCTCGTCGGGCACCACGCCGTCGTAGCCCAGGTCGATGCGCCGCTCCAGGGCCCGGGGCACGAAGTCGCGCACGGTACCGATGGCGATGTCGGCCAGGTCCACGGGCTCCCGTTGCATGGCCTGTTCTGCATCTTCGGCACGCGCCATCGCCAGCAGTTGGTTGACCATGTGTGCCGCCCGCTCGCTGGCGCGCGCGATCTGCGCCAGCGAACGCTTCAGCTCGTCCGGCGAGGAGCGGCCGGCATCGATCTCCCGCTGCACCAGCTCGGCCTGGGTGCGCAGGCCAGCCAGCGGCGTCTTCAACTGGTGGGCGGCGTCGGCCAGGAAGTGTTTCTGCCGGCTCATGGACGAGTCCAGCCGCATCAGCAGGTCGTTGATCGCGCGCACCAACGGTGCCACCTCGTCAGGCACACGCTGCTCGTCGATGGGCGACAGGTCTGAACTCTCGCGCGAGCGGATGCGCCGCTGCAACTCGTTGAGCGGCGAAATGCCGCGCGCCAGGGCCAGCCACACCAGCAGCACGGCCAGCGGCAGGATGACGAACTGCGGCAGGATGACGCCCTTGATGATCTCGTTGGTCAGCCGCGCACGCTTGCCCAGCGTTTCGGCCACCTGCACGAGCATGGTCCGGGTGGAGCCGGCCTGCCCCTCGGGGGCCACCCACAGGTAAGCCACGCGCACAGCCTCCGAGCCGACCTCGTCGTCACGGAAATGCAGCTCCCAGGGCACGATGGGCGCCTCCTCGGTCGGCACGGACAGTGCTGCGTCGCCACTGAGCAGCTCGCCACGCAGGCCCAGCACTTGGTAGAACACGGTGTCCGACGCATCCGCCCGCAGCAGCGCCGCAGCCTCGGGTGCCAGCGCATAGCGGTCCTTGCCCTTGCCCTTGCCGGGTGCTGCCGGGGCGGTCTCTGCTGCCACCTGAAGCCCCAGGCTGCGCGCCATCTCGCCCAGCTCGCGGTCGTAGGGGCGGCTGGCGATGCCCTGGGCCACCAACCAGGTCAGCGCCACGCTGATCGGCCAGATCAGCAGCAGCGGGGCAAGCATCCAGTCCAGGATCTCGCCAAACAGCGAGCCCTGCTGCGGGCTCGCACCGTCTCTGTTGGGCATCGACTAGGACGCGATTTTTTCGAGGCAGTAGCCGAGTCCCCGCACCGTGGCGATGCGGATGGGGCCTTGCTCGATTTTCTTGCGCAGGCGATGGACGTACACCTCGATGGCGTTGTTCGACACCTCTTCGCCCCACTCACACAACCGCTCCACCAGCTGGTCCTTGCTGACCAACCGCCCCGCGCGCTGCAGCAGCACTTCCAGCAGCGAGAGCTCACGCGCCGACAGCTCCAGCATCTGCTCGTTGATGTAGGCCACGCGTCCCGTGGCGTCGAAAGTCAGCGGCCCGTGCTTGATGAGGCTGCTGGCCGTGCCCAGCCCGCGTCGCGTCAGCGCCCGCACGCGCGCCTCCAGCTCCTGCAGCGAGAAAGGCTTGGCCATGTAGTCGTCGGCGCCCAGGTCCAGGCCCTTGACGCGCTGTTCCACACTGTCCGCCGCCGTCAGGATCAGCACCGGCATCGTGGAGCCGCGTGCACGCAGCTTGCGCAACACCTCCAGCCCATGAAGGCGCGGCAGACCCAGGTCGAGGATCACCAGGTCGAACTCATGGGTGGCCAGTGCCGTGTCCGCCTCGGTGCCGCTGCTCACGCGGTCCACCGCGTAGCCCGACGCGCGCAGGGCACGCAACAGGCCATCGGCCAGCACTTGGTCATCTTCTGCAATCAGGATGCGCATGGTCTAGTCTCCTGCACCGATGTTATGTGCGGCCGCCCCACGATCCGCTCGCGCCGGCACAGGCCAGGCTCACGCCATGAGCCACCCACCGGTGAAACTCTCCTCAATCTTGCGGCCGTCTGCTGCCGCACATGGGGGGTAAATTACTGTACAAACATACAGATTGCCCCATAATTCATCCATTCCCTACGGAGATTCGCATGGACGCCCCGGTCAAAGCCCTCAACACCGAAAAAGCCAAGGCCCTGCAGGCCGCCCTTGCCCAAATCGAAAAGCAGTTCGGCAAGGGCTCCATCATGCGCCTGGGTGAAGGCGAGGTCATCGAAGACATCCAAGTCGTGTCCACCGGCTCGTTGGGCCTGGACATCGCCCTGGGCGTCGGCGGCCTGCCACGTGGCCGCGTGGTCGAAATCTACGGCCCCGAATCCTCCGGCAAGACCACGCTGACGCTGCAGGTCATCGCCGAGATGCAGAAGCTCGGCGGCACCGCCGCCTTCATCGACGCCGAGCATGCGCTCGACATCCAGTACGCCCAGAAGCTGGGCGTCAACCTGCAAGACCTGCTCATCAGCCAGCCCGACACCGGTGAGCAGGCCCTGGAGATCGTCGACGCCCTGGTGCGCTCCGGCTCGGTGGACCTCATCGTCGTCGACTCCGTCGCAGCATTGACCCCCAAGGCCGAACTCGAAGGCGAGATGGGCGACAGCCTGCCCGGCCTGCAGGCCCGCCTGATGAGCCAGGCGCTGCGCAAGCTGACCGCCACAATCAAGAAGACCAACTGCATGGTCATCTTCATCAACCAGATCCGCATGAAGATCGGCGTCATGTTCGGCTCACCTGAAACCACCACCGGCGGCAATGCGCTGAAGTTCTACGCCTCGGTGCGCCTGGACATCCGCCGCATTGGCTCCATCAAAAAGGGCGAAGAAGTCATTGGCTCCGAGACCAAGGTCAAGGTCGTCAAGAACAAGGTCAGCCCGCCATTCAAGACCGCCGAATTCGACATCCTCTACGGTGAAGGCATCAGCCGCGAAGGAGAGATTGTCGACATGGGCGTCCTGGCCAAGATCGTTGAAAAGTCGGGATCCTGGTACGCCTACCAGGGCGAGAAAATCGGCCAGGGCAAGGACAACGCGCGGGAATTCCTGCGCGAAAACCCCGACGTTGCCCGTGAGATCGAGAACAAGATTCGCGAATCGCTGGGCGTGGCGCTGCTGAGCGCACCGACTGAAGGCTGATCACGCAGTGCCGGGCATGGCCCGACCAACGCCGTCACTGAAGGCTCGCGCCATCGGACTGCTGGCGCAACGCGAGCACAGCCGCACCGAACTGCGGCGCAAACTGCTGCGCATCGAACAGCAACGCCTGCGCGGCGCTGCCGGTGCGGACGGGGGCGGCCTTGGGTCGCCGGCAGAACAGGATGACGGCCGCGTGGAAGCGGCAGAAGCCACTGTCGACGCCCTGTTGGACGCCCTGGCAATGGACGGATACCTCAACGAAGCCCGGTTCATCGAATCGCGACTGCACATTCGCGCCGGCCGGTTTGGCGCGCAACGCATCCAACAAGAACTGGCGCAACATGGTCTTCGGCTGGATGCGGAGCAACAGGCGAACCTGCGGGCCACCGAACTGGAACGGGCACGTGAGGTGTGGATCAAGCGTTTTGGCACGGCACCTTGCCGAGAGCCGGCCGAACAGGCAAAGCAGATCCGCTTCCTGATGGCACGGGGCTTCGCCGCCGACATCGCACGCCGCGTACTGCGGACCTGACCATCCCTCAGCCAAGCGTTTCAGGGGTAGTTTTTACCCTACGTGCTACATTGCCGGCTGCCGCCAAAACGGCGGTTCATCCGGTTACAAGCCCGTGGCCCCTCTGAAATTCGGTCACGAGCGCCGGTCAACCGCCGCCCCGGCATCGGCCGGGTTGTTCCGTCAACGCCCCGCTCATGCCCGTCGTCCACCCATCCGTCACGCGCCGCCCGCTCCACCGCCGCGCCATCGATGTGCAAGTGTTCGCGCGTGATGACGGCCTGTTCGATGTCGAAGCCAGCCTGAACGACACCAAGTCCCATAACGTGCCCCTGGCAGGCCAACAGCGCCGCGCCGGTGAGCCCATCCATGAGATGCGTCTGCATCTCACCGTGGACACGTCGCTGACCATCCATGCCTGCACGTCGCAAACGCTGTGGATGCCTTACGCCGGTGCCTGCGATGCGCATGGGGATGCCTACGCACGCCTCACCGGGTTGAACCTGATGAAAGGCTTCCGTCAGGCCGTCCAGGAACGATTGCAAGGCACGCGCGGCTGCACCCACCTGACCGAACTTTGCCAAGTGCTGCCCACGGCCGTCATCCAGGCCATGGCCGGCTCCGTCATCGACACCCGCGAAGGCGATGGCGACGGCAACCCGCCCTTTCAACTCGACCGCTGCCATGCCCTGCGACGCGATGGCGAGACGGTCGCCAAGTTCTATCCGCGCTGGCACCTGAAGCCTGCCGACGCGGCCAACGTTTCCTGACTTCCCCGACCCAAGAGACCCAGCCATGAAAATTCACGAATACCAGGGCAAAGAAATCCTGCGCCAGTTCGGCGTGCCGGTGCCGCGCGGCATCCCGGCCTTCACCGTGCAGGAAGCCGTTGAAGCTGCCCAGAAGCTGGGCGGCCCGGTCTGGGTCGTGAAGGCCCAGATCCACGCCGGCGGCCGCGGCAAGGGCGGCGGCGTCAAGGTCGCCAAGACCATCGACGACGTGAAGGAAAAGTCGGAAGCCATCCTGGGCATGCAGCTCAAGACGCACCAGACCGGCCCCGAAGGCCAGAAGGTCCGCCGCCTCTACATCGAAGACGGTGCCGACATCGGCAAGGAGTTCTACATCTCCCTGGTGACCGACCGCGCCACGCAGAAGGTCGCGTTCATCGCCTCCAGCGAAGGCGGCATGGACATCGAAGAGGTGGCCCACAGCACGCCCGAGAAGATCGTCACCGAGGTGATCGATCCGCTGACCGGCATCACCACCGAACAATCGAAGAAGATCGCGGCCGCCATCGGCATGGAAGGCCACACGGTCGACCAGGCCGTCGACCTGTTCGCCAAGCTTTACAAGTGCTACATGGACACGGACGCGTCGCTGGTTGAAATCAACCCGCTGAACCGTGACTCCAAGGGCAACCTGATGGCCCTGGACGCGAAGTTCAACTTCGACGCCAACGCGCTGTTCCGCCACCCCGAGATCGTCGCCTACCGCGACCTGGACGAAGAAGATCCGGCCGAAGTCGAGGCTTCCAAGTTCGACCTGGCCTACATCAGCCTGGATGGCAACATCGGCTGCCTCGTCAATGGCGCCGGCCTGGCCATGGCCACGATGGACACCATCAAGCTGTTCGGCGGCGAGCCGGCCAACTTCCTGGACGTCGGCGGCGGCGCCACGGCCGAGAAGGTGACCGAGGCCTTCAAGATCATGCTCAAGAACAAGAGCGTGAGGGGCATCCTCGTGAACATCTTCGGCGGCATCATGAAGTGCGACACCATCGCCGAAGGCGTCATCACCGCCTGCAAGGCCGTGAACCTGTCCGTGCCGCTGGTCGTGCGCATGAAGGGCACCAACGAAGAACTGGGCAAGAAGATGCTGGCCGAATCCGGCCTGCCCATCATCGCCGCCGACACGATGGCCGAAGCGGCCACCAAGATCGTTGCGGCCGTTGCTTAAAGCCCAGGAGTAAGAGAAATGTCGATCTACATCAACAAAGACACCAAGGTCATCACCCAGGGCATCACCGGCAAGACCGGCCAGTT
>JBBIVU010000166.1:0-7986 GCA_037439585.1 Roseateles sp.
CGCGGTGGTGGCGGGTGATGTGATCACTGGCCGCATCGAGGGCCTGGGCGAGATCACGCTCACGGTCGGCCCGGCGGAGTGACGATGTTCTCGACGGAAGAAACGCTGGCGCAGGCGCGGGCCCGCAACATCCACGAGGCGCTGGCCGAGGACATCGGCCGCTGCGACTGGACGGCCATGCTCGCGCCCGCCGGCCGGCGCGTGGCCGCCCAGGTGCGCGTGCGCGAGCAGGCCGTGCTGTGCGGGCGCGACTGGTTCGACGGCGTGTTTGCCGCGCTGGATGCCACCGCCCGCATCGAGTGGCTGGTCGACGAAGGCGCGGTGATGGCGGCCGACAGCGTCGTCTGCTGCATCGAGGCCGACGGCCGCGCGCTGCTGAGCGCGGAGCGGTCGGCGCTGAACTTCCTGCAGCTGCTCTCGGGCACGGCGACGCTCACCCGCGCCCACGTGGACGCGGTGGCCGGCGCCAGCCCCAACCCGCGTGGCTGCGCCATCCTCGACACCCGCAAGACCGTGCCCGGCCTGCGGCTGGCGCAGAAGTACGCCGTCACCGTGGGCGGCGGGCAGAACCAGCGGCTGGCGCTGTACGCCGGCATCCTCATCAAAGAGAACCACATCGCGGCCGCCGGGGGCGTGGCCGCCGCGCTGCGCGCCGCCCAGGCGCTGAACGCGGGCGTGGACATCCAGGTGGAGGTGGAAACCATCGCCCAGCTGCACGAGGCGCTGGGCGCCGGCGCGGTGAGCGTGCTGTTGGACAACTTCACCGAGCCGCAGATGCGCGAAGCAGTGGCCGTGAACGCGGGCCGTGCGCTGCTGGAGGTGTCGGGTGGCGTGGCGCTGGATCAACTGCGCTGGATTGCCGCCACGGGGGTGGACCGCATCTCCATCGGCGGGCTCACCAAGGACGTGCGCGCGGTGGACTACTCCATGCGCGTGCTCGGGCCGCTGGCGGCCTGACCGCGCTCAGCCCGCCAGCAGGTGGGCGCGCACCCGGGCGGCGGTGTCGGCCGGGTGCTCCTGCATGAAGCAATGCCCGCCCGCCGTGACCTGCACGTGCAGGTGCGGCGCGTTGTGCTGGTGTGCCCGCGCGCAGCCCTCGCGCACGAAGGGCATGGTGGCGTCGCCGTGCAGCAGCAACGTGGGCGTGGTGATGCGGCGCAGGTGGCTCCACAGCCGCTCGGGCATGCTGCTGAAGATGGTGGCCTCCAGCTCGGGCGCGCACTTGAGCTGCGCGGTGCCGCCGGGGCCGTCCTTCAAGGCGTGGGTGGCGAAGGCGTCCAGCGCGTCCTCCGTCCAGCCCTTGTAGGCGCCGCGGCCGCGCAGGCTGTCCTTGGCGTGCTGGCGGCTGGGCCACTCGCGCCGGCGGCGTTGCGTGGCGCGGGCCAGCGGGTTGAGCAGGGCCGTACCGGCACGGCCCACCAGCGTGGCAACCAGCACCATGCGGGGCGGGAAGAGCACCGGGTCCAGCAGCGCCGCCCGCGCGAAGGGCTGGCCGGGCTGGGCCAGCAGCAGCGCCGTCTGCACGCCGCCAAAGCTGTGGCCGGCGGCAAAGCAGGGCACGGCGCCGTAGGCCGCGCGGCCCGCCTGGAAGGCCTCCAGCGCGGCGTGCGCGCAGGCGTTCCAGCCCGGGAAGCGCGCGGGCGCTTCGCTGTCGCCGTGGCCGGGGGCATCGCACAGCCAGAGGTCAAAGTCGGCCGCCAGGGCTTGCAGCAGTGGCTCGTACACCCGGCCACAAAAGCCGTTGCCGTGCAGGAAGTGCAGCAGCGGCTTGCCGCTGGGCGGCGTGCGCCAGCCGCGAAGCACGGTGCCGGTGACGGGCGACGGGTGCGCCCAGGGTTCCAACAGCATGTCAATGATCCAGGGTGTGCGGGGCCGAGCGCCGGGCCGCCCCAAGCCGGCCCGTCAGGCGATGTGCTGGCGGCTCGAAGCCGCGAGCATCGCCGTCCCCTTGGGGGCTGAGGCCGGACACATGGCGCCCGGTGGGCGGTATGTGCCTGCCGAAGGGCTGCGGCTTGAGCCGAAGCGCGGTCTGCAAGACCGACCGGCCACGCGGGCGTTCAGCCCCGGGAGGCTGGGCGAGGGGCACTTGTTTCAGGCGTCAAACCAGGGTTCGTTGGGCAGCTCGTCGAACACGCGCTTGAGGCCCTGGCTCCAGCCGTCGCGCAGCGCGAGGAAGTAGGGGTCGTCACGCTCGATGCGGTGCGGAGGCTTCATCGCCTGCTCGAACTGGTTGGCGCGCAGCATCAGGATGTCGATGGGCAGGCCCACCGAGAGGTTGGAGCGGATGGTGGAATCGAAGCTCACCAGCGTGCACTTGGCCGCTTCGTCCAGCGGCGTGTGCTCGTAGCTGATGACGCGGTCGATGATGGGTTTGCCGTACTTGCTCTCGCCGATCTGGAAGTAGGGCGTGTCCTCCGTGGCTTCGATGAAGTTGCCCTGCGGGTAGATGTGGAACAGCCGCGGGCCCTCGCCCTTGATCTGGCCGCCCAGCAGGAAGTTGGCGCCAAAGTCCACGCCCTGGCCCAGCGTGCCGGCGTTGCTGTCGCGCGCCACGATCTCCTTCAGCGTGCGGCCCACCAGCACGGCGGCGTCGTACAGGCTGGGCACGTTCAGCAGGTGCTCGCCCTCGCTGTTCAGCCGTGCGTTCAGCAGCGACAGCACCGACTGCGTGGTGGCCAGGTTCCCGGCGGTCAGGATGACGATCTCGCGCTGGTGCGGGATCTGGAACTGGTACATCTTGCGAAAGCTCGCGATGTGGTCGACGCCCGCGTTGGTGCGGGTGTCGGAGGCGAACAGCAGGCCTGAGCGCAGGCGCATCGCGACGCAGTAGGTCATGGGTGGGTGGGGGCAGATGGGCTGCCTCGATTATCGCGACTGGCTTCGGTGCCCCTCGCTGGCAGGCCGCCCAGACCTTGCGGATCTGTCGGCAGATGCCGGTCCGCCGGGGGCGGCGGCAGGGACGGCTGGCTTGGTGACGCTCTTTGATGGAGAAGGCTTTCCTTACCGTTTCCGTAAGGACTCGCGGGCAAGAAAAAAGGGCTTGCGGAATGACCGTAAGCCCTTGGACGTGTGATCGAATTTTGGCGCGCCTGGCTGGGATCGAACCAGCAACCCCTGCCTTCGGAGGGCAGTACTCTATCCATTGAGCTACAGGCGCAGCGGCCGCTATTCTAGCAGTGGGGGTCTGTACCCACGGGCTGAGGGTTGGGACTGCCTATAATTGAATGGTTTTCGTGCGGCGCGGTGCGCGGGCATGAGCAACAGAAAAACCAGTCCCGAGGATCGCAAGAGGAATCCATGAGCGCCAGCCACGACCACGACGACGCCCACACCGGCCCGATCAAGACACCCAAGCAGCTGGCCTGGGCCGTTTTTTTCGCCTTCGTGGTGCCAGTGATCCTCATCATCTTGCTGGCCAACTACGTGACCACGAGCACCAAGCCGGCCGCAGGCACGGCAGCTTTCGACGCGCAGGCCGTGGCCACGCGCATTGCGCCGGTGGCGCACGTCGAGGTGAAGGATGCCAGCGACGCCGGTGCGATGAAGACGGGTGAGCAGGTCTTCCAGGCCCAGTGCTCGGCCTGTCATGCCACAGGTGCTGCCGGTGCGCCCAAGTTCGGTGACGCCGCCGCTTGGGGGCCACGCGTGAAGAACGGGATCGAAGCACTGGTTCAATCGGCGCTGAAGGGCAAGGGCAACATGGGCCCGCAGGGCGGCGGTGATTTCAGCGACTTTGAAATCAACCGTGCCGTGGTCTACATGGCCAACAATGGCGGCGCCAAATTCGACGAGCCCAAGATGCCGGCTGCGGCGGCCTCGGCAGCCCAGTGAGTTTCACGGCTTGAACCCTGCAAGGGCTGCTTCGGCAGCCCTTGTCGTTTCTGGTGGCCGCTGCCGTGGCGCCGGAGAGGGGTGCCGCGCTGGCAGGCCGTCAGGTTGTCAGGCCGCAGCAGGGCGGGGCTGGCGCACGAAGCCGAAGCGCTGGGGCAGTTCGCTGCGGGTCAGCTCGCCGGGTGTCCAGCGGCCTTGTTCCACGGCCTCAGCAGCCAGCGCCATGTCGGCCGTATGCACCAGGCCCGGGCCGATCGAGGTGAACAGGTAAAGGCGCCCCTCTTCGTCCAGCCCGCTGGATTGCACGGTGGCCTCGAGGCCTGTGTGCGTGAGCACGCGGCCGTCGGGCTGCAGGCGCCAGACCCAGGGCGTGGCTTCCAGCTCCACGTAGACGCGCTGCGGGCCGTTCTGGAAGAACCAGCAGCCGGCGTCGTCGTGCGCGTAGTTGCGGCCGATGAAGGCCAGCAGTTTGTCGTGGTCGATGCGGCTGCCCTTGACCTGCGGGAACGGCCCGGCGTGCTGGATGCGCTCGTCGCGCATGTACCAGTCGCCACGCGCGTCCAGCGCCAGCCAGCCGTAGCAGTGCGGCACGTTGGGCCACTTTTTCAGCGCGGCGAGGACGAGGTCATCCATGGTGGTGCAAGCCGGGCGCCGGGCTGTTCCCACGGCCAGGGGCGCCATCCAACCAGTCGCAGACCTGCTCCGGCATTGTCAGCAGGTGGCCCGGCAGCCGGCCGGCCGGGAAGCCCACGTGTCCGCCGTGGCCGGGCTGCCAGAGGGTCACGTGCGGGCCAACCTCGCCCGCGTGGGGCAGGCTGTGGCCGGGCACGAAGGGGTCGTTGCGCGCGTTCAGCACCAGGGCCGGGATGCGGATGCGGTGCAGGTGGGGCTTGGCGGCGGCGCGGGCCCAGTAGTCCTCGGTGTTCCGGAAGCCGTGCAGCGGCGCGGTGAAGAGGTTGTCGAATTCGTAGAGGGTCGTCGCGCGCTGGAGCCGCTCGCCGTCGAACAGGCCCGGGTGCTGCTGCAGCTTGCGCAGCGCCTTGGGGATCATGGTGCGCAGGAAGCGACGGGCGTAGACGGCCTTGTTGAAGCCCCGGTCGATGGCGGCGCCTGCGGCGGCAAGGTCGATGGGCGAGCAGATGGAGCACACGGCGTGCGCCACGGATGCCGCGCTGTGGCCGGCCTCTTCGGCCCAGCGCATCAGCGCATTGCCGCCGAGTGATACACCTGCAACCCGCAGTGGCCCGCCGTGGCGTTCACGCAGCCGCTGCAGGATCCAGCCCACCTCCTCGTAGTCGCCCGAGTGGTAAGCGCGCGGCGCGCGGTTCAGCTCGCCCGAGCAGCCGCGGAAATGCGGCAGCGCCATGGCCCAGCCGCGCGCGCGGGCGGCGCTGGCGAAGGCGACGCTGGAGTGGCTGGTGCGGTCGCCTTCCAGCCCGTGGAACAGCACGAACAGCGGGGCGCCGGCTGGGGCATCGGCCAGGAAGTCGACGTCGATGAAGTCGCCGTCCGGCGTGTCCCAGCGCTCGCGCGTCCATGCCGGCGGCGGGCCGTCGTGCTGGCGGCTGAAGAGGGCGGGCCAGATGGTCTGGGCATGGCCGCCGGGCAGCCAGCGGGGGGCGCGGTACTGCATGCGCTCTGGGGGGTCAGTGGAGGATGCCGGCGTCCGCGACGAGTTCCTGCACGTCGCCCGCGTTGCCGGGGCTGGCATGGTGCAGCACCAGGCGCCAGCCCAGTGCCGTCTTGAGGTAGACGTTGGTGGCGATGACCCAGGCCGTGGGCGCGGTGGCCTTGTCGTCGGCGTGCAGTTGCACGCGTTCCAGCACGTGGTGGATGGCGCAGTCGCCGCTGTGCAGGCGCCGCACGCGCTCGGGGTGCACGTTGACGGTGCCACGCTGGAACACGGCCTCGAAGGCCGCGCGGATGGCTACCATGCCGACGATGCGCGGGCCGCCCGGGTGCACGCAGGCGATCTCCTCGTCGTCGGCCCACAGGGCCATGAGGTGGTCGAGGTCGGCGTGCTGCAGGGCCTCGTAGAACTGGGCCTCGGTGTCGTCAGGCGAGGCCAGCAGGGCAGCCTGCTGGGCGGTGTTGCGGCGCATGTCAGTGCTCCCTGCGTGTGGGCCGAGCGCCGGGCCGCTCCCAAGCCGGCCCGTGCTGGCGATGTGCTTGAGGCTCGATGCCGCAAGCATCGCCGTCCCCTCGGGGGGCCGGCCAAGGTATGCCTTGGACGAGGGGCATCAGTGGGCCCCGCCGACGACCTCGCCGGCCTTCAGCTTGTAGGCCGTGCCGCAGTAGGGGCACTTGCCTTGGCCGTCATGGGCCAGGTCGATGAAGACCTTGGGGTGGTTGCTCCACAGCGCCATCTTGGGGTTGGGGCAGAAGACGGTGCCGTTGTCGTTGCAGTCCTTGGCGGTCACTTCGACCGTGGCGGCGGGGGCTTGGGGGGTGCTCATGGGGTGCTCTCTCAGACGGCGGTGAGCCAGTTGGCGTACTTGGCGTTGCGGCCGTTGACGATGTCGAAGAAGGCCGACTGGATCTTCTCGGTGACGGGGCCGCGGCTGCCGCTGCCGATCTCGATGCGGTCCAGTTCGCGGATGGGGGTCACTTCAGCGGCGGTGCCGGTGAAGAAGGCCTCGTCGCAGATGTAGACCTCGTCGCGGGTGATGCGCTTCTCGACCAGCTTCAGGCCCAGGTCCTGGCAGATCGCGAAGATGGTGTTGCGGGTGATGCCGTTCAGCGCGCCGGCCGACAGGTCGGGCGTGTAGACCACGCCGTTCTTGATGACAAACAGGTTCTCGCCCGCGCCTTCGGAGACGAAGCCGGACGCGTCCAGCAGCAGCGCCTCGTCGTAGCCGTCCTCGGTGGCTTCCATGTTGGCCAGGATGGAGTTGGTGTAGTTGGACACCGTCTTGGCCTGCGTCATCGTGATGTTGACGTGGTGGCGGGTGTAGGAGCTGGTCTTCACGCGGATGCCGCGCTTCATGCCCTCTTCGCCCAGGTAGGCGCCCCAGCTCCACGCGGCCACCATCAGGTGCACCGTGTTGCCCTTGGGGCTGACGCCCAGCTTCTCGGAGCCGATCCAGATCAGCGGGCGGATGTAGGCGCTCTTCAGGCCGTTGGCCTTGACGACGGCACGCTGGGCCTCATTGATCTCTTCGGCCGAGAACGGCACCTTCATGCGCAGGATCTTGCCGCTGTTGAGCAGGCGCTGCGTGTGCTCCTGCAGCCGGAAGATGGCGGTGCCGTTGACCGTGTCGTAGGCGCGCACGCCCTCGAAGGCGCCGCAGCCGTAGTGCAGGGTGTGGGTCAGCACGTGGATCTTGGCGTCGCGCCAGTCGACGAGCTCGCCGTCCATCCAGATCTTGCCGTCGCGGTCGTGCAGGGGGGCGGGAACCATCGGGAACTCCAGGTGCTGAGGTGAAAACGCGAGATTTTACGAAGAGGCTATGGCGCGTCACCCGATCGGATCAGCCGCCACCCGACGAGCCGGCCTTTTTTCAGCACCACCTCCACGGCGTCGCCGCCTGCGTCGCGCCACACGAAGGTGTTGGGCGCTTCCTTCTTGCCCAGGCTGCCGGCCCGGGCCATCAGGTCGACCAGTTTCATGCCGGCGTGCAACTGCGAAGCCAGCCCCACGGCTTCGTCCACCGAGCCCAGCGGCGTGGTGCCGGCCGCCTTCATCACCCGCATCAGCCGGATGATTTGCAGCAGCAGCCAGAAGACGATGCCTGTCATCGCGAAGATGACCCCCTGCCAGCCCAGCAGCGCACCGGCTGCGATCAGCCCGATCACGGCCAGTCCGGCGCCGATCCAGGGGTTCATGCCTGTGGGTCCTGGGGGCCCTGGTCGCGGTGCCATGCGTAGGCCCGTTCCACCTTGGCCACGCGCAGGGTGTAGTGCTGGTACCAGTCGATGCGGCCGGTGTCGCGGGCAATCTGGTGCTCCGCGTGGCGGCGCCAGGCGGCGATGTCCGCCTCGCTGCGCCAGTAGGACACGGTGACGCCCAAGCCATCGGCGCCGCGTGCGCTCTCCACACCCAGATAGCCGGGCTGCTCTGCGGCCAGCGTCACCATGCGGTCGGCCATGTCGTCGTAGCCGCCGTCGGCGTGCGTGCGCTGACTGGTGAAGATGACAGCGCAATAGGGAGGGTGG
>JBBIVU010000167.1:0-7926 GCA_037439585.1 Roseateles sp.
CAGCCATGAGCACAGAGCACCCCAACCAGTTCGCGCTGCTGACACAACGCCGCTTCGCGCCCTTCTTCTGGACGCAGTTCCTCGGCGCGGCAAATGACAACGTCTTCAAGTTCGCCTTCACGCTGATGGTGACCTACCAGCTGCAGTTGAGCTGGCTGGACCCCAAGATGGCGGGCCTGGTGATCGGGGCTTTGTTCATCCTGCCCTACGTGCTGTTCTCGGCCACCAGCGGCCAGTTGGCGGACAAGCACGACAAGGCGCGGCTGATGCAGCTGGTGAAGAGTCTGGAGATCGCCATCATGGCCCTTGCTGCCTGGGGCTTCTGGACGACGAACGTGCCCGCGCTGCTGGGCTGCGTGTTTCTGATGGGCCTGCACTCCACGCTGTTCGGGCCGGTGAAGTACGCGTACATGCCGCAGCAGCTGAATGAGCGCGAGCTGACCGGTGGCAACGGCATGGTGGAGATGGGCACCTTCGTGGCCATCCTGCTGGGCCAGCTGCTGGGTGGCGTGCTGGTGGACCAGGCCGTGGTGGGCCCGCAGCATGTGGCCATCGCCTGCCTGGTGCTGGCCATCGCCGGCCGCGCGACCGCGCAGGCGATTCCCACCAGCCCCTCGACCGACCCGAACCTCGTCATCAACTGGAACCCCATCACCGAAACCTGGCGCAACCTCAAACTCGCACACGAGGGCCTGGCCGTGTTCCGGTCCCTCCTGGGCATCTCGTGGATGTGGTTTTTCGGCGCGGTGTTCCTCAGCAACTTCCCGGCCTTCGCCAAGGAAGTGCTGCACGGCAGCCCGCAGGTGGCCTCACTGCAGTTGGCGGTGTTCTCCATCGGCATCGGCATCGGCTCCCTGCTGTGCGAGATGCTGTCCAAGCGGCATGTGGAGATCGGCCTGGTGCCCCTGGGTGCCATCGGCATGAGCATGTTCGCCATCGACCTGCACTTCGCCGCGACCGGACTGCCGGCGGCTGAACCGTACAGCGTGAGCGCCTTCCTCGCCGTGACCGCGCACTGGCGCGTGCTGGCCGACCTGACGCTGCTGGCACTGTTCGCAGGCCTGTACAGCGTGCCCATGTACGCACTGATCCAGCTGCGTGCCCAGCCCAGCCACCGCGCCCGCATCATCGCGACCAACAACATCCTGAACGCGGTGTTCATGATCGCCAGCTCGGTGATTGCCGGTGCGCTGCTGGGCGCGGGCCTCACCATCCCGCAGGTCTTCCTGGCGGTGGGCATCGCCAACGCGGTGGTGGCGGCCTACATCTTCCTCATCGTGCCGGAGTACCTGCTGCGCTTCGTGGCCTTCGTGCTCACGCGGCTGATCTACCGCTTCCGCATCGAACACGACGAGCGCATCCCCACCTCGGGTGCGGCCGTGCTGGTGTGCAACCACGTGAGCTTTGTGGACGCCGTGCTGCTGATGGCCGCCAGTCCCCGGCCCATCCGCTTCCTGATGGACCACCAGATCTTCAAGATCCCGGTGCTGGGCTGGATGTTCAAGCTCGCCAAGGCCATTCCCATCGCCCCGGCCAAGACCGATCCGGCCACCTATGAGGCCGCCTTCGCTGCCGCCCGCGCGGTGCTGGACGACGGCGAGATGGTGTGCATCTTCCCGGAGGGTGCGCTGACGCGCGACGGCGAGCTGCAGCCCTTCAAGGGCGGCGTCATGAAGCTCGTCGAGGGCCTGCCGGAGGTGCCCGTCATCCCAATGGCGCTGGGCAACCTGTGGGGCAGCTTCTTCTCGCGCGTGGAGGGGGGCCGGGCGATGGTCAAACCCATGCGGCGGGGGGTGTGGAGCCCGGTGAGCCTGACGGTGGGCGAGCCGGAACGGGCGGCTGACGCCACGCCGGAGGGGCTGCGCCGCCGCGTGCAGGGGCTGTTGACAGGCAACACCTGAGGCGAGGTGGGCTCACGGTCGCACGCCCGGGGGCATGCCGACCTGCGCAGAAGTTCACGAAACCCCGTGGAGCCTGCCACGACGAAGGGCGTGTTCACGACGGCAGCGGCGCCGCAAACGATTGCCCCCGCTGAAAATCAGCAGGAGGCACGGCAACATCGTGCCCATGGAGGCACGATGAAGTCCCTGATTTCCCTGTTCACAGCCCTGCTGGTGGCCCTGCCTGCCGCCGCGCAGCCGGAGTACCGTTTCTCGCCGGTCAACCAGGCCAACATCGCCACGGCCGCGTCGTACTGGAACCCCATCGTGGCCTACGTGTCCGAAAAAAGCGGCGTGAAGCTGTTGCTCAAGCTCGGCCGCACCTCGGCCGACACCACCGCCTACGTGCTGGCGCAGGAGGTGGATTTCGCGTTCACCAACCACCTCTTCAGCCCTGAGCGCGATCAGCTGGGCTGGAAGGTCTTCGGCCGCCGCAACACGCCCGCCCCGCACGGGCAGATCCTCGTGCCGGCCGATTCACCGATCACCAAGCTCGCGCAGCTCGAGGGCAAGGAAGTGGGCTTCCCCGGGCCCGAGGCTTTCCTCGCCTACAAGACCACCTACGCCCAGCTGCTGCAAAGCAAGATCAACGTGCGCACCGTCTTCGGCGGCAACATGGACGGCGCGTTTGCCCAGCTCTTCAGCGGCAAGGTGGCGGCTGTTGGTGCCAACTCGCAACTGGCCGAGGGCTACACCAAGCGCGAGGGCAAGCAGTTCCGCGTGCTGTGGAGCTCCGAGCCCTATCACGACCTGGCGCTGATGGTGGCGCCCAAGGTGCCCGAGCGCGACGCCCAGGCCGTGGCACGTGCCTTCGTCGGCATGGCAAGCGACCCCCAGGGCCGCGAAATCATGGCCAACGCCAACAAGCTGATCGGCCTGCCGGCGGACGCCGTCTTCATCGCCTCCGACGGGCACGAGTACGCTTCGTACCGGCGCTTCTACCAAGGCGCGCCGATGTCCCTGCGCTGACACGGCCACCCAGCCCCCACTGCCGCCACGCGACCCGATGAGCCGCTTCATCGCCCTGCTCCCCCGCTCCCTGCTGGCGCGGGTGATGGTCGTCTACCTGGCCGCGCTGATGCTGCTGCTGGCGCTGGGGTTCGGCGCGTTCGCGACCTACGAGATCGGCTCGACCCTGGACGACGCCGAGACCGGCTCGCAGGCCATGTCGGCCTTGCTCGCCCCCGCCGTGTCTGACGCGGCCGTCATTGGCGACTACGACACCATCAAGCGCACGCTGGACCGCGCCATCGCCCACCCGCTGTTCGAACGCGCCGCCTTCATCGACATGAAGGGCGCGCGCATCGAGGTGGCCCGCCAGGACCACCCCAGCCCCAAGCCGCCCGACTGGCTGGTGCGCCGCATCTCTGCGCAGCTCGACACGGTGAGCGCCCCCATCGTGGTGGGCGGTCGGGACTACGGCATCACCCGGCTCACCGTCTGGGGCGAGCGCATGGCGGCCGACATCTGGCAGGCCATGCGCCTGGGCCTGGTGCTGGCGCTGTTCGGCCTGCTGCTGGGGGCGGCCCTGGTGTGGTGGCCGCTGCGCCGCTGGCTGGGGCACCTGACGCGCATCCAGGCTCTGGGCGCGCAGCTGCAGCAGGGCGACTCGAACATCCAACCGGTCAGCTTGCGCGAGGCGCCACTGGAGTTTCAGCGCACCTTCGAGGTGTTGAACCAGGTGGCCGCCTCGCTGCAAGCCGAACGGGCCCAGGCGGCCGTCACGCTGTCATCGATTGCCGAGGGCGTGGCGGCGGTGAACCTGGCCGGCGACATCGTGTTCGCGAACCCCGTGCTGGGCGCCCTGCTGGGCCAACCCAGCCAGGCCCTGCTCGGCCAGCCGCTGGCGGCCCTGCTGCCCGACCTGGCCGGCGAACTGCAGGCGCCAGGCGATGGCTGGCGGGGGCACCGCTTCGAACGCGGCGAACAGGTGTTGGAGGCCAGCCTCACGCGGGTGCGCGACGAGCAAGGCGAAGCCGCCGGTGCGGTGCTGGTGCTGCGCAACGTGACTGAACAGCAGGCGCTGGAAGACCAGTTGCGCGCCGAGCTGGACGCGCGCGCGCACGCCATGCGCACCATGAGCGAGCTGCTGGGTTCGGCGGGCGCTCCGGCCGACGCCGCACAGGTGAACGCGGTGGAACAGCTCTCCCGCCAGGTGGGAGACCTCGTCGTGCGCTTGCGGCAGCAGGCGGACCAGCTGCGCGCCATCTTCAACCTCAGCCCCGACGGTTTCATCTCCTTCGATGCGCAGCGCCGCGTGCAGTACGTCAGCCCTGCCTGCGCCCTGCTGACGGCCCTGGGCGACCGTCAGGTGCTGGGGCAGGACGAAGCGGCACTCGAGGCGCTGCTGCAGGGCCGCATCGAGCCCGCCGACAACCTTCGCCCGCTGCGCCTGCAAGACCTGCGCGACGAGCCCCGCACCGTGCAGATGGCCCGGCCCATGCCGCGGGTGCTGAGCTTCTCACTGCACGATGGTGGTGGGGCGCAAACCTCGCAGATGCTGCACATCCGTGACGTCAGCCAGCAGTTCGAGGTGGACCGGCTGAAGAGCGAGTTCCTGACCACGGCCGCCCACGAGCTGCGCACGCCCATGACCAGCATCTTCGGTTTCGCCGAGCTGCTGCTGCACCGGCAGATGAAGCCCGAGGTGCAGGCCGACCTGCTGCAACGCATCCACCGCCAGAGCAAGGCGATGGTGGACATCCTCAACGAGCTGCTGGACCTCGCCCGCATCGAATCGCGCCGCTCGCTGGACTTCGAATTCACGCCGCACTGCGTGCAGGCCCTGGTGCGCCAGACGGTGGACGACTTCGGCACCCCCGACGGCCGGCAGGCTGCCGACCTGCAGCTCTGTGAGCCTGCGCTGTGGGTGCACGTGGACGCCAGCAAGCTGGGCCAGGCCCTGCGCAACGTGCTGTCCAACGCCTACAAATACTCCCCCGGCGGAGGCCGCGTGAGCGTGCGCGTGCTGGCACCGGCCGACGGGCAGGTGGAGGTGGCGATCGAGGACCAGGGCATCGGCATGACGCCCGAGGAACTGGCCCGCGCCACCGAGCGCTTCTACCGGGCCGACAAGTCCGGCGTCATCCCCGGCACGGGCCTGGGCATGGCCATCGTGAAGGAAATCGTCACGCTGATGGGCGGCAGCCTGCAGATGACCAGCGAACCCCAAAAGGGCACGCGCGTGACGGTGTGCCTGCCAACGATCCCGGCTCCGGCCTGACGCAGGGCTCAGCGCTGGCGGCGCACCTGCCGCCACCCGCGGCGCACCGCAGCCTTCATCGCCCGCGCCGTGCGCCACACCGCGCTGGCGCGCACCCAGGCCAGCAGCTCGGCCTTCCAGGCGGTCCAGCGCGCATGCAGGCGGGCGAACCAGGGCAGCTGCATCAGCGCCGGCTGGATGAGCTGGAACAGCCAGGCCAGCAGCGCCGTGCCCACCAGCTTGGCCGCGATCACCACCCCCACCCCCAGCACCACCCGACCCTGCGCCACCAGCCACAGCGCAGCCAGCTTCACCGGCAGGATGAGCAGGCTGGGCAGCAGCAGCACGACGAAGGCCCAGCGCGGTGGCAGGCGGCGCAGCCGGGCTTCCAGGTGCCGGATGAGCGGCAGCCGCGCGAACAGCGCAAACGCCCGTCGCAGCGGCTCCCAGCCCCATTCCTCGAAGAGGATGAGCAGCGCAAAGACGACGCGGAACAGCCAGCGCAGCGGAGCGAGCAGGAGCTTCAGCATTCAGCGATCTTGCCGGTCAGGCCAGCGGGTGACGAAGGTCAGACCCCGCGCGCCCGGTCGGCGTGGAACTGCGCCCGCCAGGCCTCGAAGCGGCCGGCGTCCAGCGCGTCGCGCATCTCCTGCATCAGGTTCAGGTAGTAGTGCAGGTTGTGCACGCTGGTGAGCATGGGGCCCAGCATCTCGCCGCAGCGGTCCAGGTGGTGCAGGTAGGCGCGGCTGAAACCGGCGCAGCACTCGCAGGTGCAGGTCGGGTCCACCGGGCCCTCGTCGGCCTTGTAACGGGCATTGCGCACGCGCAGGTCGCCAAAGCGGGTGAAGAGGTGGCCGTTGCGCGCATTGCGGGTGGGCATGACGCAGTCGAACATGTCGATGCCCTGGGAAACGCCCTCCACCAGATCCTCCGGCGTGCCCACGCCCATCAGGTAGCGCGGCTTGTGGGCGGGCAGCTGGTGGCCCGTGTGTTCCAGGATGCGTTGCATTTCGGCCTTGGGTTCGCCCACGCTCAGGCCACCGATGGCATAGCCGGGCAGGTCCAGCTCGGCCAGGCCGGCCAGCGACGCGTCGCGAAGCGGGGTGAACATGCCGCCCTGCACGATGCCGAAGAGCGCATTGGGGTTCTCCAGCCGGTTGAACTCGGCGACGCAGCGCCGGGCCCAGCGCAGGCTCAGCTCCATAGACTGCCTGGCCTCGCGCTCGGTGGTGAGCACGCCCTGGGTCTCGTAGGGCGTGCACTCGTCGAACTGCATGACGATGTCGGAATTGAGCACCGTCTGGATCTGCATGCTCACCTCGGGCGTGAGCAGCAGCTTGTCGCCATTCACGGGCGATGCGAACTTGACGCCCTCCTCGCTGATCTTGCGCATGGCACCCAGGCTCCACACCTGGAAACCACCGCTGTCGGTCAGGATGGGTTTGTGCCAGCTCTCGAAGCGATGCAGGCCGCCGAACTGCTTCACCACATCCAGGCCCGGGCGCATCCACAGGTGGAAGGTGTTGCCCAGGATGATCTGCGCGCCCATCTCGTTCAGCGAGCGCGGCGTGACGCCCTTGACCGTGCCGTAGGTGCCCACCGGCATGAAGATGGGCGTCTGCACGACGCCATGGTTGAGCGTGAGCGTGCCGCGCCGGGCGCGGCCTTCGGTGGTGAGGAGTTCGAACTTCAGCATGGGGCCAAGATTGTCTCAGCCTTGTGTCCATCGGGGTTGCGATCGATATCTGCCGCAGGCTGCGGGCGCTAGGCTGTGGGCTTCAAGCAAAAAGGCCCATGAAGGACAAGCACAAGCGCTGGAAACGATGCGCGGGCATCGTCGCGGCAGCTGCGGCGCTCGCCGGCACAGGCCGGGTGCAGGCCGACCCCACCTGCGGCCCGCATGTGGCGACCCTGTACGCCTACGCGCCGTTTTTCCGCGACGTGCCCGGCCAGGGCTGGCAGGGCATCGACAAGGACATGTTCGACGAACTGGCACGCCGCTCGGGTTGCGAGCTGCGGCTGGTGGTGGAGTCGCGCGTGCGCACCTGGGACCAGATGCGCAGCGGACGCGCCAGCCTCACCCTGTCGGCCGTGCCCACGCCGGAGCGCCAGACGTTTGCCGAATTCGTGCCCTACGCCCAGGGCCGCTACCACCTGATGCTCAGCCGCGACGTGGCCACACGCGTGCGCAGCCTGGCAGCTTTTGAGGCCGAGCCCGGGCTGCACCTGCTGGCCGTGAAGGGCTACGCCCACGGCCCCACCCTGGATGCTGCCGTCCAACGCCTGCGCGCCCAGGGCCGGGTGCACGAGGTGGCCGACTTTCCCACCGTGTTGCGCATGGCGCGGGCGGGCCGCGGCCATGCCCTGCTGGCATTGCCGGTCTCGTGGGTGGACGTGGAGAACAGCTTCGAAGATGGCGAGGCCTGGACACCTGTGGACGTGGCCCCGCAGGAGCGCACGCTGGCCGCGCTGGCCCTGTCCCTGCGCATGACCGAGGCCGACCGCCAGCGCCTGCGCCGGGCCCTGCAGTCCATGCTGGCCGACGGCACCGTGCGCACCATCACCCGCCGTCACCTGGGTGAAGCTGCAGCACGTGCCATCGCCCTGGGCGATGAGCCCTGACGCAGCCCCCCGGGGTCGGCGCGGACAATCCCGCCATGCCCCTGACCCTGGCCGCCCCGGTGCGGCACGAACTCGTCGTCAAGAAGAGCCGCTTCCTCGGCTGCGTGGAGCCCTGCGCCGACCGCGCCGCAGCCCTCGCCCACGTGGCCGCGCTGCGCGCCG
>JBBIVU010000168.1:0-7834 GCA_037439585.1 Roseateles sp.
CACCTCGAGCAACACGGCGAACGTCGGCCCGGCATCGGGATCGTCCACCGGACTGGGTTACGCCGCGGGCGGTCTGCTCAGGGCGTCAGCCCAGAGCTCGGCCAACGCCACCTTCTCCGGCTCGGGCGCTGCAGTGTGGGGGTCCGTCGCCTCCGGGACGAGTCAAGTGGTGGCACAACTGCAGGACAGCTTTGTCCTGCACGCGGCGGGCATTGCCAGTGGCACCCGTGGGACACTCACCTTTGGCGTGTCCACCCATGGTGTGCTGGAAGGCACCGGTGTCGTCCACGGCACGTCAGCGGCAGAGACCAAATCTCAATGGCTTTCCAGCTTTTCGGTGAACAGCACGCTCAACGGCGGCAGCTACGGCAGCGCGAGTTGGCACGGCGGCGTGTACCAGGACGACGCCGACACGCGAACCCAGCCCCTTGTCAGCGACTTGAGCGTGGACGGGCAGCCCTCGCTGGGCCTGCACGTGTTCACCATCCCGTTCGCGTTCGACCAGCCCATCAACATCGCCATGCAGGTGGAGGTGTACGCGATGGCCTCGGCCGGTTCGGCCTGCTCGTCAACCCCACTGGGCGCGAGTTGCACCATCAACCAGACCCTGACCACCGCAGACTTCTCGCACACCGTCGCATGGACTGGGATCTCTTCGGTCGCACTGGCGGGCGGCCAGCCTGTCACCCAGTTCACGGCACTCAGTGCCGAGTCAGGTTTCGATTACGCCGTCTCCGCCGTTCCAGAGCCGGCAACCGCCTCGCTCATGGCCCTCGGCCTGCTGGGGCTGATCCAGCGTGGGCGCCTGCGCAAGCCGCGCTGACCATGGCTTAGGGCCTGTTCACGCTACGGAAGCAGGCCGCCGTAGCGTGAACAGGCCCTAGCCCCCCCCAGCGTCCCGCCGGTCGCCGGCATGGCCTCAAAGACAACTTGGCTGCGCTGAAAATAAAAATCCAAAAGCACCAAGCAAGCGCTTGATTGGTTTGACAATGCGGCCTCATGCCCGCTGCCAAACCTTCCATTGCCCTGGCTGACGCCCCATCACCCGGGGTGCTGCCCCCCCTGCCGCCCCGCGAGCGGCTGTTGCAGGAGGCGATGCGCCTGTTCGGCGAACGCGGGGTGGATGCCGTGTCCACCCGCGAGATCTGCGCCGCAGCCGGCGTGAACCCCGGCGCCATCCATTACCACTTCGGTGACAAAGACGGCCTCTACAGCGAGGTGCTGCGCCAGCCCGTGCGGCTGCTGGAACAACAACTCGCCGGCTTTGACGATGCGGCGCTGAGCCTGCACGCATCCATCTGCCGCTTCCTGCGGCCCTTCCTGTTCGACGACGGCAGTTGCAACGCCCAGCTCTTCTTCCGCGAGATGCAGGCGCCCAGCCCGGTGTTCATGCAGACCGTGGCGCAGGAGGTGGGTCCACTGTTCGACCGCTTTGCCCGCCTGCTGGCCCGCCACGCGGGCATGGCTGAACCCGACGCCGCCATCCACCAGCTCGCCATGGGCCTGCAGGCCATGGCGCACGACTACTCCATGACCCGTCCCATGCTGGACGCCTTCCACCCCGAGCTGCTGGCCGACGACCCGCTGCTCGAACGCACCTGCCACCGCCTGGCCGACTGGGGCTGCGCCCTGGTGGCCTACGAGCGCAGCCTGCACGCGACCTTGCCGGCCGCCCCGACCGCATGAAACGACGCCCCCTCCTCACCGCACCGCTGTTGGCCCTGCCACTCCTTCTGCTGTCGGCCTGCATGACGACACCGCCGGCCACCCCGCCCATGCCTTCAGCCGTGCCCGCAGCTTGGCGCTCGCCGCTACCGCACGGTGGCAGCACGGCCGTGCTTCATGCCTGGTGGCAGGCGTTCGAAGACCCCATGCTGGCCCAGCTCATCGCCCGGGCCGAGGCACGCAGCCCCACGATGGCACAGGCCATCGCGCGTCGCCAGCAGGCCGAGGCCGCCGCCGCACGGGCCCGTGCCGGGCTGATGCCCCAGGGTGGCGTGGGGGGCCAGGTTCAACGCGGCCGCGCGCTGAACGGCATGGCCGGCAACAGCACACAGGCCAGCGTTCAGTTCAGCGCCAGTTGGGAGACCGACCTCTTCGGCAGCCAACGTGCCGCAGCCGAAGCCGCTGCAGCCCAGGCCAATGCGGCCACCGCAGACTGGCATGCAGCTCGCGTGAGCCTGGCCGCCGACGTGGCCCAGGCCTACGTGCAGCTGCGGCTGGCGCAAGCGCATGAGGAATCGGCCGAACTGGACACGCGCTTTGCCGAGCAGATCGCTGCCTGGGGCCGCCAACAGCAGGCAGCGGGCCTGGTGAGCACGAGCGACGCCGCCCGGCTGAACACCGAGCGCGCCGCTGCGTCAGCCGCACGCAGCCAATGGCGGGCGGAGGCCCAAATCGCGCTGCAGGCCCTGGCCCAACTGTGTGCCGAACCGGCCACCCCGCTGGCCGCCGAACTCGCACCACCGGAGGTGGCCAGCACAGGCTTCGAACTGCGCCGCAAACAGCCCCAGGCACCGGCCTTCGACGTGAACACCCTGCCCGCACAAGCCCTGGCCCAACGGCCGGACCTGGCGGCCGCCCACCAGCGCTGGCTGGCTGCCGCACAGCAGCAACGCAGCGTGGAGGCGCAGCGCTACCCGCAGCTCAGCCTGGCCGCCATGGCGGGCGAATCGCAGCTGCGTCTGGCCAGCAAGAACAGCCACGGTGCACTCTGGTCGTTCGGTCCCACCCTCACGCTGCCGTTGTTCGACGGCGGCGCCCTGGTGGCTGCGGGCCGAGGAGCCAAAGCCGCCGCCGACGAAGCCGCGGCCGCGCTGCAAGCCCAGTGGCTGGTGGCCGTGAAAGAGGTGGAAGAGGCCTTGCAGCGCGTGGCTGCCGGGGCCGAGCGCGAACGCGAAGTGGACGCCGTGAAGCGCGAGTGGGAAGGCATTGCCCGCCGCTCCCACGCCCAGGCGCAAGCCGGCCTGCAAAGCGGCGTGCAGCGCAACACCACGTTCCGCAACGCGCTGGCCGCCTACGACGCTGTGTTGAGCGTGCGCGCCGAACACGCGCTGGCGTGGATACGCCTGTACCGCAGCCTCGGCGGCGGCTGGACCGCAGACACGCTCAAGAACACCCCCCAGAACACCGCATCCGCCCGCTGATCATGAACACGTCCAAGCTCCGCCTCTCTCTGCTCACCGCCGCGCTCACTGCGGCCCTGGCTGCGGCCTTCATCGCCGCCCTCTCCAGCCCGGCCTTCGCCGACACCGCCGCCAGCGCAGCCCCCAAACCCGCCCTCACCGTGAAGCGCGTGGTGGTGCAAAGCGGCAACTGGGCGCAAACACTTTCCGGCACCGGCTCGATTGCGGCGTGGCAGGAGGTGGTCATCGGTGCCGAGATCGGCGGCCAGCGCCTGGCCGCCTTGCTGGTGGACGTGGGGGACCGCGTGAAGAAGGGCCAGCTGCTGGCCCGCCTGAGCCCCGGCACGCTGGAGGCCGACCTGGCCGCCAGCCGCGCCGCGCTGCTGGAGGCCGAAGCCTCGGCCCGCGACACCCACCAGACCGCCGAGCGCGTGAAGACGCTGCAGGGCAGCGAGGCGCTCTCGCCCCAGGCCATCGACCAGGCGCTGGCGGCCGACGTGGCCGGCCAAGCCCGTGTGGCCGCGGCCAAAGCCCGCGTGCAGGCCGACCAGCTGCGCCTGTCCTACACCCAGGTCACCGCGCCGGACGACGGTGTCATCAACGCCCGCCTGGCCACGCCCGGCGCGCTGGTGCAGCCGGGGGCGGAGCTGTTCCGCCTGCAGCGCGGTGGCCGCCTGGAATGGCGCGCCGAGGTGCCGGGCGCCGAGCTGGCCCAGCTCAAGGCCGGCCAGCTGGTGCGTGTGCAGCCCAGCGGTGCACCTGCCGTGGAAGGCCGCATCCGCCGCGTGGCCCCGCAGGTGGACGCGCAGACGCGCAACGGCCTGGTCTACGTGGACCTGCCCTCCGGCAAGGCCGGGGACGCACTGCGCGCCGGCCTGTTCGCCCGGGGCGACTTCGTGCTGGGCGAGAGCGCCGCGCTCACGCTGCCGCAGAGCGCCGTGCTGCTGCGCGACGGCTTCAGCTACGTGTTCCGCATCGACGGCGCCAAGGTGCGCCAGCAGAAGGTGCAGGTGGGCCGCCGCGAGGGCGACCGCGTGGAGATCCGCGCGGGCCTGGCGGCGGGTGCCGCCGTCGTGGAGTCCGGCGTTGGCTTCTTGGCGGATGGGGACACCGTTCGCGTGGCCCAGTAAGGAAAGACGCAGCATGTTCAACCTTTCCCGCTGGTCCATCGCCAACCCGGTGCCGGCCATCATGCTTTTCATCATGCTGACGGTGGCCGGCCTGGTCGGCTTCAGCAAGATGAAGATCCAGCAGTTCCCCGACATCGAGCTGCCCACCATCGTCGTCACCGCCTCGCTGCCCGGCGCCGCGCCCGCGCAGATGGAAACCGAGGTGGCGCGCAAGATCGAGAACTCGCTCGCCTCGGCGCAAGGCCTGAAGCACCTCTACACCAAGGTGCAGGACGGCTCGGCCACCGTCACCGCCGAGTACCGGCTTGAAAAATCGCTGCAGGAAGCCCTGGACGACACCCGCGACGCCGTGACGCGCATCCGCGCCGACCTGCCCGCCGACCTGCGCGACCCCGTCATCACCAAGATGAACCTGTCGGGCGCACCCATCCTGACCTACACCGTGTCCAGCAACAGCATGGACGACGAGGCGCTGAGCTGGTTCGTGGACAACCAGGTGGCCAAGCGGCTGCTGTCGGTGCGCGGCGTGGGCTCGGTGGCCCGCGTGGGCGGCGTGACGCGCGAGCTGCACGTGGAGCTGGACCCGGCCCGCCTGCTGGCCCTGGGCGCCACGGCGGCCGAGGTGTCGCGCCAGCTCAAGCAGGTGCAGCAGGAGGCCCCGGGCGGCCGCGCCACGCTGGGCGGCGCCGAGCAGTCGGTGCGCACCATCGCCACCGTGCAGAGCGCCAGCGAGCTGGCCGCCATGGAGGTGCCCCTGGCCGACGGCCGCCGCGTGCGGCTGGACCAGCTCGCCACCGTGAGCGACACGCTGGCCGAAAAGCGCAGCGGCGCCTTCCTGAACGGCAAGCCGGTGGTGGGCTTCGAGATCGTGCGCGCCAAGGGCGCGGGCGAGGTGGACGTGGCGGAGCGCATCCGCGCCGCGCTGGAAGAGCTCAAGGCCGCGCACCCGGACATCACCGTCACCGAGGCCTACAACTTCGTGGACCCGGTCATCGAGAACTACCACGGCAGCCTGTCGCTGCTGCTGGAAGGCGCGCTGCTGGCGGTGCTGGTGGTGTGGTTCTTCCTGCGCGACTGGCGGGCCACGGTGGTGAGCGCCGTGGCGCTGCCGCTGTCGGCCATCCCGACCTTCCTGGTGATGCAGTGGATGGGCTTCACGCTCAACGTGGTGACGCTGCTGTCGCTGTCGCTCGTGATCGGCGTGCTGGTGGACGACGCCATCGTCGAGATCGAGAACATCATGCGGCACCTCACCATGGGCAAGACGCCGCTGGAGGCTGCGCGCGAGGCGGCGGACGAGATCGGCCTGGCCGTCATCGCCACCACATTCACGCTGATCGCCGTGTTCCTGCCCACCGCCTTCATGAGCGGCGTGGTGGGCAAGTTCTTCGTGCAGTTCGGCTGGACGGCATCCATCGCCGTGTTCTTCTCGCTGGTCGTCGCGCGGCTGCTCACGCCCATGATGGCGGCCTACCTCCTGAAGGCGCCCCGGCACGCCCACAAAGAGCCCTTCTGGATGCCCACCTACCTGCGCGCCGCGCGCTGGGCCTTCACGCACAAGGGCAAGACCCTGGCCATCACCGCCGCGTTCGGCGTGGCGGCATGCACACCGCTGTTCATGGGCCAGATCCCCGGCGCCTTCCTGCCGCCGGACGACCTGAGCCAGACGCAGATCAACCTCGAACTGCCGCCCGGAAGCACCTACGCGCAGACGCAGGCCGTGGCGCAGCAGGCCTACCAGGTGGCGGCGGCCCACCCGCACGTGAAGCTGGTCTACACCGCCGTGGGCGGCGGCAGCGCCGGCAGCGACCCCTTCGCCATGGCCGGCGCCGCCGAGGCGCGCAAGGCCTCGCTCACCATCAACCTCACACCCCGCAAGGAGCGCCGGGGCACCAGCAAGCAGCAGATCGAACAAGAGCTGCGCGAACGGCTGGAAGGCATTGCAGGCGCCCGCATCAAGGTGAGCCTGGGCGGATCCAACAACAAGTACCAGCTGGTGCTGGCCGGTGAAGACGGCGAGGCCCTGGCCGCACACGCCGCCAAGGTGGAGCAGGAGCTGCGCACGCTGCACGGCATCGGCCAGGTGACGAGCAGCTCCAGCCTGCAGCGGCCCGAGCTCATCATCCGGCCCGACGCCGCGCGGGCGGCCGACCTGGGCGTGTCCACCGCAGCCATTGCCGACACGCTGCGCATCGCCACGGCGGGCGACTACGACCAGTTCCTGCCCAAGCTCAACCTCTCGCAGCGCCAGGTGCCCATCGTCGTGCGCCTGCCGGACGGTGCGCGTGCCGACCTGGCCCTGCTGGGCGAGCTCACCGTGCACGGCAGCCGCGGCCCGGTGGCCGTGCGCCAGGTGGCCGGGCTGAGCATGACCAGCGGCCCCGCGCAGATCGACCGCTACGACCGCCGCCGCAACGTGAATTTCGAGATCGAGCTGAACGGCCAGCCGCTGAGCGAGGTGCAGGCCGCCGCTGCTGCGCTGCCCAGCATCGCCCACCTGCCGCCGGGTGTGAGCAAGGCCGAGATCGGCGACGCCGAGGCCTTTGCCGAACTGGGCCAGGGCTTCCTGCTGGCCATGGGCACGGGCGTGGCGTGCATCTACATCGTGCTGGTGCTGCTGTTCCACGCCTGGGTGCAGCCGGTCACCATCCTGGGGGCGCTGGTGCTGTCCATCCCGGGCGCCATCCTTGCGCTGTTCGTGACGGGCACGGACCTGTCCATGCCCGCCATGATCGGCATGATCATGCTGATGGGTATCGCCACCAAGAACTCCATCCTGCTGGTGGAGTACGCCATCGTCGCCCAGCGCGAACAAGGCCTCACCCGCCTGGAAGCGCTGCTGGACGCCTGCCACAAGCGCGCCCGGCCCATCGTCATGACGACCCTGGCCATGGGCGCCGGCATGATGCCCATCGCCCTGGGCTTTGGCACCGACCCCAGCTTCCGCGCCCCGATGGCCATCGTCGTGATCGGCGGGCTCATCACCTCCACGCTGCTGAGCCTGCTGGTGATCCCGGTGCTGTACGAACTGGTGGATGACCTGATCCAGCGCTTCACTGGCCAGCACCGCCCGGCCCAGGCTGAGGCGGCATCCGCCTGAATCCGGCTGGGGGGCCGGCGCCCGCACCGGCCCGTCGTGCACTGTGCCCCCGAGACTGGTTGGGCCGGGTCGCCGCTAGCGGTAATGCCGGGCCAGGCTTTCCGCGATGCATACGGGCTTGGTGGCGCCCTCGGCCTCGATGGCCACCTCCACCGTGAGCTGCTTGGCGCCACCGGCCACGTCGTCCACGGCCAGCAGCTTGAAGGCTGCGCGCAACCGGCTGCCCACCGGCACCGGCGCGGTGAAGCGCACCTTGTTCAGACCGTAATTGACGACCATGCGCGTCTCGCGCACCGAAAAGCCGGTCTCGAAGAAATACGGGATCAGCGACAGGGTCAGGAAGCCGTGCGCGATGGGCCCGCCAAAAGGCCCGGCCTTGGCGCGCTCGGGATCGACGTGGATCCACTGGCGGTCCTCGGTGGCCTCGGCGAAGGCGTTCACACGGGCCTGGTCGACCGTGATCCAGTCGCTGTGGCCCA
>JBBIVU010000169.1:0-7831 GCA_037439585.1 Roseateles sp.
GACGGATGCAGAGGCCCTCGAGGCCTTCCACCACCTGTGCCGCACCGAGGGCATCATCCCCGCGCTGGAGTCCAGCCATGCTGTGGCCCATGCGATGAAGATGGCGCCTACCCTGGCCCAGAACCAGGTCCTGCTGGTGAACCTTTCTGGCCGGGGCGACAAGGACATCGGCACCGTGGCTGACCTGTCCCAGGCCGACTTCTATTGCCGGCCGTCCTGTCGAGGGCAGTCGGTCAAGGGCGGCGACACGGTCGTCGCACTGCCGGGGGCCGCACGATGAGCCGCATCGCTGCCACCTTCAACCAATTGCGGTCGCAAGGCCGCAAGGCCCTCATTCCCTTCGTCACGGCGGGTGACCCACACCCCATGGCCACCGTGGGTCTGATGCTTGCAATGGCCGAAGCGGGTGCGGATGTGATTGAGCTCGGTGTGCCGTTCTCGGACCCGATGGCCGACGGTCCCGTCATCCAACGTGCTGGCGAACGCGCGCTGGCCAAGGGCATTTCGCTGCGCGACGTGCTGGCCTATGTGCGCGAGTTCCGCACCACCAACACCACCACTCCGGTGGTGCTGATGGGCTATGCCAACCCGATCGAGCGCTATGGCCAGCAGGCCTTCGTGATTGACGCGAAGGCGGCTGGTGTGGATGGCGTGCTGGTGGTGGACTACCCGCCCGAGGAATGTGAAGACCTGGCGGCTGCGCTGCGCACGGCTGACATGGATGCCATCTTCCTGCTCGCACCCACCTCCACCGAGGCGCGCATGGCTCAGGTTGGGCGCCTGGCGAGCGGTTATGTCTATTACGTTTCGCTCAAGGGGGTGACCGGTGCGGGTCACTTGAACACGGCAGCCGTGGCTGAGGCCGTGCCGCGCATCCGCCAGCACGTCAGCGTGCCGGTGGGCGTGGGCTTCGGCATCCGCGACGGGGTCACGGCGCGTGCAGTGGCCGACGTCTCGGACGCAGTCGTCATCGGCTCCAAGCTCGTTGAATTGCTGGAGCGCCAGCCGGCCGATAATGTGGCCCCGACTGGCGCGGCCTTCATCCGCGAGATTCGCGCCGCACTCGACAAGAAGGACTGACCATGAGTTGGCTCGACAAACTCCTCCCGCCCAAGATCCAGCAGGGCGATCCCGCCGACCGCCGCACGGTACCGGAAGGCCTGTGGATCAAGTGCCCGAGCTGCGAGACGGTGCTCTACAAGACCGACCTGGAACAGAACATCAACGTCTGCCCCAAGTGCTCGCACCACCACCGCATCGGTGCCCGCGCCCGGTTGGATGCCTTCCTGGACGGTGAGGGCCGCTATGAGATCGGTCAGGAGGTGCTGCCCGTCGATGCGCTGAAGTTCAAAGACAGCAAGAAGTACCCCGATCGCCTGAAAGAAGCACTGGAGAACACGGGCGAGACGGATGCGCTGGTGGTCATGGGCGGTGCCGTCATGAGTGTGCCTGTCGTCGCGGCCTGTTTCGAGTTCGACTTCATGGGCGGCTCGATGGGGTCTGTGGTCGGCGAGCGCTTCGCCCGGGGTGTGGAAACGGCGATCGAGCAGAGAACACCGTTCATCTGCTTCACCGCCACGGGCGGTGCACGCATGCAGGAAGGCCTGCTGAGCCTGATGCAGATGGCCAAGACCAATGCATCGCTGACGCGCTTGGCCAAGGCCAAGCTGCCCTACATCAGCGTACTGACCGATCCGACCATGGGTGGCGTTTCGGCGTCGTTCGCGTTCGTCGGTGACATCGTGCTGGCCGAACCCAAAGCGCTGATCGGCTTTGCCGGCCCGCGCGTCATCGAGAACACGGTGCGTGAAAAGCTGCCTGCTGGCTTCCAGCGCGCCGAATTCCTGCTGGACAAGGGTGCGGTCGACATGATCGTGGACCGTCGCCAGCTGCGCGAGACCATCGCCCGCCAACTCGCCATGTTGCAGCGCCAAAGCGCGGACGCCGTGGCTTGACCCGCCCCGCGCCGGCTTCGCCGGTCCCCTCGAGGGGGGCTGCCAATGGCCCGGCGAAGCCGGTTCCTTGGCAGCTGCTGGATTCATCGCGGCCAGGCCTGGTGCCTGGCCGCTCAGCTTTCGATGCCATGAATCTCAACGACTGGCTCGCCCACTGCGAGCGCCTGCACCCCAAGACCATCGACATGGCGCTGGACCGCGTCCGCGTGGTGAAGGAGCGCCTGGGCATCACCTTCGACTGCCCCACCGTGGTGGTGGCCGGCACCAATGGCAAGGGCTCGACCTGCGCAATGCTGGAGTCCATCGCTCTGCACGCCGGCTACCGCGTGGGCCTCTACATCAAGCCCCATCTCGTGCACTTCCAGGAGCGCTGCCGTGTCGGCGGGGCACCGGTGACGGCGGAGTCGCTGGAGGCCGCACGTGGCGACATCACGCTGACTTACTTCGAGTTCACGACCCTGGCCATCATGCGTCGTCTCCAGCATGAGCCGCTGGACCTCGTCATCCTGGAGGTGGGCTTGGGCGGACGCCTGGATGCAGTCAATGTCATTGACGCGGACTGTGCCGTGATCACCAGCATCGACCTGGATCACACCGAATTTCTTGGCCCAGATCGCGAGAGCGTCGGCCGTGAGAAGGCCGGCATCATGCGCACCGGTCGACCGGTCGTCGTCAGCGATCCCATGCCGCCGGCCTCGCTGGCCGGGCGTGCGCTGGAGATCGGTGCCGAACTGCGCCAGCTCGGTACCGACTTCACCTTCAGCGGTGATCGCACCCAATGGCAATGGGCCGGGCGTGGCAAACGCTACTCCGGCATGTCTTACCCGGCCCTGCGTGGCGTCAACCAGTTGCTTAACGCTTCCGGTGTGCTGGCCGCCTTCGAGGCCCTGGCCGACCGCCTGCCCATCAGTGCCCAGGCTGTGCGCACCGGCCTGGCTTTGGTGGAACTGCCGGGGCGTTTCCAGGTGCTGGCAGGCCAGCCGGCCGTCGTGCTGGATGTCGCCCACAACCCGCATGCGGTCGCCGCCTTGGCCCAGAACCTCGACCAGATGGGCTTTTTCCCGCGCACCCATGCCGTCTTCGGCGCCATGGCGGACAAGGATTTGGCGGGCATCCTCGGCAGGATCGCGCCGCTGGTGGACGTCTGGCATTTCACAGACCTGCCCATCCCGCGCGCGGCCACGGCCAAGCAGTTGGAGGCTGCCTTCCTGGCCGCCGGGTTGAAAACGCCGCCTGATGTGGCGACGCACACCCATGCCACCCCCATCGATGCGCTGCAGGCGGCGGCGGCCGGTGCGACCACGGCCGATAGAATCCTGGTCTTCGGATCCTTCTTCACCGTGGGCGGAGTGCTCCGACAGGGCCTGCCTCGCGTGACTGCCGGCGCCACAACGCCCCAGCCTCCCACCCTCCACTGACGCCAGACGCTGCCGATGGGCCTGTTCTCCTTCCTCAAGCGCGATGGCGCCGCCACTGCGGGGGCGCCCAAGAAGTCAGCTGGCAAGTCCGGCGCCAAGGCCTCTGCGGCCGAAGACGTGCAGGTGCTGCGCATCCGTGCCCGCCGCCGCCTCATTGCTTATCACGGCTGGTGGCGGCCGGCGTGGTCGGTTTCCCGCTGATTTTTGAGACCCAGCCGCGGCCCATTCCGGTGGACCTGCCCATCGACATCCCACGCAAGGACACGGCCCCGCCGTTGAGTGTGCCCACGCGCGAGCCGTTGAGCCAGCCCGAGCCGGCTGTGCAGCCCGCGCAGTTGGCCGCTGTGGACGCGCCTGCGGCACCCAAAGCCGCAGAGAAAGCAGCTGTCGTGAAGCCCGTGGCCCAACCTGTGGAGAAATTGGCTGACAAGGCCGCGGAAAAAACGGTGACAAAAGCCGCTGACAAGCCGGCGGAAAAGGCGGCTTCCAAACCCGCAGAAAAAGTGCTTGAGAAGCCGGCCGTCAAGCCAGTGGACCAGTCAGCCGAAAAATTCAAGGTCGCCAACGACGGCGCCCGCGCGCAGGCGCTCCTGGAAGGCAAGGAGCCCGCGCCGGCCCCTGCGGCCCGCTACATCGTTCAGGTGGGTGCTTATGGTGAAAGCAAGGCCGCTCAGGAGGTGCGATTGAAGGTCGAGAAGCTTGGCCTGAAGACCTACGCGCAGGCCGTGGACACGGCGGACGGTCATCGCGTTCGGGTGCGTCTTGGGCCGTTTGCCAGTCGCGACGAGGCCGAGCGCGCCGCCGCCAAGCTCAAGGGCGTGGGGCTGCCCAGCTCCATCCTGACGCTGTGACCAGAGGCGCAGCATGGACGTCACGCTGAGTTGGGTCGATCTCGCGTTCGGAGCCTTGCTCCTCATTTCGGTCGGCATCGGCCTGTGGCGCGGGCTGGTCTTCGAGGTGATGTCCTTGGCCGGTTGGGTGGTGGCCTACCTTGCCGCATCTCCGCTGGCACCCGTTGCCGAGGGGCTGCTGCCTGGGGCTGCGACGGCCAAGTTCGGTCCCGCAGTGCTTCACGTCCTCACACTGGCCATCGCTTTTTTTGTGGTGCTCGTCCTTTGGAGCTTGATCTCGCGCCTGGTGAAGACGCTGATCCAAGCCACGCCGCTGTCGGTGGTGGACCGGCTCGGTGGTGCCGGCTTCGGTGCGCTGCGCGGCATGTTCATCGCACTGCTGTTGGTGCTGGTGGTCGGTGCGTCGCCGCTGGCCGAGTCGGCCACTTGGCAGGCCTCGCGTGCCGCGCCCGTGTTGGTCGGTGTGCTGCATGACCTGAGCCCCTTGCTCCCCGAACCCGTTGCCCGTTTTGTTTCCCGCTCGATGTCCCCATCTGCAGCGGATTCGACTGATTAAGGAACCCCACCATGTGTGGCATTGTCGGCACCCTGGCCGTTACCCCTGTCAACCAGCTCATCTATGACGCACTGCTGCTGTTGCAGCACCGCGGCCAGGACGCCGCAGGCATCGTCACGATGCAAGGGCAGAAGTGCTTCATGCACAAGGCCCGCGGCATGGTGCGCGACGTCTTCCGCACGCGCAACATGCGTGCACTGCCCGGCAACATCGGCCTGGGCCAGGTCCGCTACCCCACGGCCGGCAATGCCTACAGCGAGGAAGAGGCCCAGCCCTTCTACGTGAATGCGCCCTTCGGCATCGTGCTGGTTCACAACGGCAACCTCACGAATGCGCATGCGTTGAAGGAAGAACTGTTCGACATCGACCGCCGCCACATCAACACCGAGAGTGACACCGAGGTGCTGATCAACGTGCTGGCACACGAACTGGAGATGGCCGCACGCGACCTGCCGCTGACGCCCAAGGAAATCTTTTCTGCCGTGCGTGCCGTGCAGAAGCGCGTCAAGGGCAGCTACGCCGTCATTGCGCTGATCGCCGGACAGGGGTTGCTGGCGTTCCGTGACCCGTTCGGCATCCGCCCCTTGTGCTTCGGCCGCTCAGCGAACGGCGAGTTCATGGTGGCGAGCGAGAGCGTGGCGCTGGAGGGCACCGGCCATCAGCTGGAGCGTGACGTGGCGCCGGGCGAGGCGCTGTTCGTCGACATGACGGGCAAACTGCACACCGAGCAGTGCAACGATGCCCCGAAGCTCAGCCCGTGCATGTTCGAGTTCGTCTATCTGGCCCGTCCGGATTCCGTCATGGACGGCATCTCGGTCTACCAGGCCCGCTTGAACATGGGCGAGACACTGGCACAGCGCGTCATCTCCACGATGCCACCCAACGAGATCGACGTGGTCATCCCCATCCCGGAAAGCAGCCGGCCCTCGGCCATGCAATTGGCCCATCGCATCGGCAAGCCGTACCGGGAGGGTTTTGTGAAGAACCGCTATGTCGGGCGCACCTTCATCATGCCGGGGCAAGGCGCGCGAAAGAAGAGCGTGCGTCAGAAACTCAATGCCATCGGGGTTGAATTCAAGGACCGCAACGTGCTGCTGGTGGATGATTCCATCGTGCGCGGCACCACCTCCAAGGAAATCGTGCAGATGGCGCGGGAGGCTGGTGCACGCAAGGTTTACCTGGCCTCTGCCGCCCCACCGGTGCGCTTCCCCAATGTCTACGGCATTGACATGCCCACGAAGGAAGAGCTCATTGCTCACGGCCGCAGCATCGAGGAGATTCGCGCCTACATCGGTGCGGATGCGCTGATCTACCAGGACGTTGATGCCATGAAGCGTGTCGTCGCGGCCCTGCGCCCCGGGTTGGCTGGGTTCGAGGCGAGTTGCTTTGACGGTCATTACGTCACCGGCGACGTCAGCCTGGCGGATTTCGAAGCCATGCGTGAGCAGCGCACGAGCCAGCCGGGTGACGAGGATGCCGAGGCTCGCAGCCGTCTGGCCCTGCAAAGCGGCAGTGAAGGCTGACGGCATGAGCGACCCCACCCGCCGCTTTCTGCCCGAAGGCCTCCGCCCGGAGACGCTCGCCGTGCGCACCGCGCTGGCGCCCAGCCAGCATGGGGAGAACTCGGAGGCCTTGTTCCTGACGACGGCTTATGTGCAGAGCGACGCCGAGACCTCAGCCCGCAAGTTCTCAGCCTCTGAAGACTTCACCTATTCGCGCACCAGCAACCCCACGGTGCGCAGCCTGGAGGCCCGACTCGCTGCCCTGGAAGGGACCGAGGCTGCGATTGCCACCTCCACCGGCATGAGTGCCATCCTGTTGCTCGCCATGGGCGTGCTCAAGGCTGGCGACCACGTGATCTGCTCGCGCTCGGTGTTCGGCTCGACGATCAACCTCTTCGCCAAGGAGTTCGGCAAGTTCGGTGTCGAGACGAACTTCGTCTCGCAGACCGACCTGGCCGAGTGGCAGGCTGCCGTACGGCCGACCACCCGGCTTTTCTTCGCCGAGACACCCACCAATCCGCTGACCGAGGTCTGTGACATCCGGGCCCTGGCGGACATGGCCCACGCCTCGGGGGCCATCCTGGCCGTCGACAACACCTATTCCACACCGGCCCTGCAGCGACCGGCCGACATGGGTGCTGACATCGTCATGCACTCCGCCACCAAGTACATGGATGGCCAGGGTCGCGTGATGGCTGGTGCGCTGTGCGGCCCCAACAAGTGGATCCGCGACGTCTTCGGCCCCATCCTGCGCACAGTCGGCATGACGCTGGCGCCTTTCAACGCCTGGGTCGTGCTCAAAGGGCTGGAGACACTCAGCCTGCGCATGAAGGCGCAGAGCGAGCAAACCCTGGCCGTGGCCCGATGGCTGGAGGCGCAGCCTGAGGTGGCTCGCGTCTATTACCCGTCTCTGCCCTCTCACCCTCAACACGAACTGGCCATGCGCCAGCAGTCGGGGCAGGGCGGGGCGGTGCTGTCCTTCGAACTGAAGGCCGACGCACCAGAGGCAGCGCGCGCCGCCGCCTTCCACGTCATCGACAGCACGCGCGTCTTGTCCATCGCCACCAACCTCGGTGACACCAAGTCCATCATCACCCACCCCGCCACAACGTCGCATGGCCGCCTGACCGAGGCGCAGCGCCAGGCTGCAGGCATCAGCCAGGGGCTCATTCGGTTGGCTGTCGGCCTGGAGCATGTCGATGACATCTGCGATGACCTGGCTCGTGGCCTGAGCACCCTGCACACCTTGAACAACGCATGAGTTCCTTCGACAAGATCCGCACGCGCATCGCGCCGTCGCCTACGGGCTTCCTGCACTTGGGCACTGCCCGCACCGCGTTGTACTCCTGGGCCTATGCCCGCCACCATGGCGGCGAGTTCGTGCTGCGCATCGAGGACACCGACGTCGCCCGCTCGACGCAGGATTCGGTCGACCAGATCATCCAGGCCATGAACTGGCTGGGTCTGACGTACGACGAGGGCCCGATCTACCAGATGCAGCGCCTGGGCCGCTATCAAGCGGTCATCGATCAGCTCATCGCCGAGGGCA
>JBBIVU010000170.1:0-7821 GCA_037439585.1 Roseateles sp.
GCCGGGCTTCAAGAGCTTCCTGAAGTCCTATACCGAGCAGATCCGGACGCTGCTGCCGCTCTACATCCGGGAGGGTAAGTCCTACCTGACCATCGCGATCGGCTGCACCGGCGGCAGGCACCGCAGCGTCTATATAGCCAGGCAGATAGCCGAGACCCTCTCCGCGGGCGGCTTCTCGGTCTCCGGCCAGGCCACCGTGGTCACCGAGGACCAGGCCGTCGCCTACAACCTGGGACGGCAGGCGGTCGAGGGCGCCAAGCGCGTGGCCGACACGCTGCGCTCCGCAGAAGTGCCCGTCATCATCAACGGCCTGCTGCGCCTGCCCCTGCGCCGCGACGACCCGCCGGACGCCCTTTTCAGCCTGCCCGCCAAGCTCGCCGCCGCCGGCGTGCGCTACTGCATCGCCGACGGCGGTCGCGACTCGACCAACACCCGCAACCTGCCATTCGAGGCCGCCCACGCCCGCGCGTTCGGGCTCTCGGACGACGAAGCCTTGAAGGCCGTGACGCTGTACCCGGCGCAGATCCTGGGCGTGGCCGACAAGCTGGGCTCGCTGGAGGTGGGCAAGCTGGCCACCCTGTTCGTGGCCGACGGCGACCCGCTGGAGCCGAGCACGCGCATCGAGCGCGTGTTCATGCAGGGCCGCGAAGTGGAGCTGAGCGACCGGCAGACGGCGCTGCGGGACAAGTACCTGAAGCGGCAGTGACCGCTACGGCGCGATCTGCTCGGCGTAGTCGTACAGCGCCGACAGGATCTCCTCGCCGCGCTCGTCGGCCGTTTCACCGAGCTGGTCGATGCGCTCCATGAACGCCGAGAGCGTCTGCGCGCCGCCCTCGCCTTCGTGCAGCCGCGCGCCGCAGTGGGCTTGCCAACGCTCGGCCTCTTCGGCTGACAGGCTGGCCGGGAAGTTGCGCGCCCGCCAGCGGAACACCAGCTCCTCCAGCCGCCCGTCCTGGAAGGCCAGCTTGCCCTGAGCGGCGCGTTCCGCGAGCTGCTCCGGCGCCGAGCTGCGCACGCGGTTCAGCGCACGGCGGTCCTCGTTGCCGATGAAGCCGCCGTAGAGGTCTTCGTCCACATCGGCCGCCTCGAAGAGCTCGCGCTGGAAGACGTCCAGCCACAGGCCGTCCAGCAGCCGGCCCTTCTCGGCCAGCAGCCGGGCGTTCGCCAACTGCGCCTCCACATCGTGCCCCCAGCGCTCGGCCATGGCGGGGCTGAGCGTCTTCAGGTTGCCGATGACGATGGGGCTCTTGTTGACGTGGATGGTCTTGATGGGCAGCCGCGTGACGCCCTCGGGCAGCGCGTCCTGCTTGGTGAACATGCGGGTGCGGATGGCCTCGGCGTTGAGTGTCAGCAGCTCCTCGGGCGACACGGCGCAGTCCCACACGATGAGTTCGTTCTTGTTCGTCGGGTGCGGCGCCAGCGGCCACACCAAGGCGATGCAGCCGCGCTCGGGGCCGTACATGCCGGAGATGTGCAGGAAGGGTTTGCCCACGCCGATTTCGTCCCACACGGCCTGCTTGCTGCGCAGCTTGACGCAGAAGTCCCACAGCTTGGGCTGAGCCTGGCGCAGCTTGCGCGCCAGCGCCACGGTGGCGCGCACGTCGGACAGCGCATCGTGCGCCGCCTCGTGCGCCACGCCGTTGGCCACGGTCAGGTGCTCCAGCTTGAAGCTGGGGCGGCCGTCCTCGTGCTTGGGCCATTCCATACCGTCGGGCCGCAGCGCGTAGGCGCAGCGCACCACGTCCAGCAGGTCCCAGCGGCCGCAGCCGTTCTGCCACTCGCGGGCATAGGGGTCGATGAGGTTGCGCCAGAAGAGGTGGCGGGTCACCTCGTCGTCGAAGCGGATGCTGTTGTAGCCCACGCCCACGGTGCCTGGCAGCGCCAGCACGGTCTCGATGCTGGCGGCAAACTCGTGCTCGGGCACGCCGCGCGCCTGGCAGTGCTGGGGCAGGATGCCGGTGAGCAGGCAGCTCTCGGGGTCGGGCAGGTAGTCGGGCGCGGGCTGGCAGTACAGCATCAGCGGCTCGCCGATCTCGTTGAGGTCGGCGTCGGTGCGCAGGCCGGCGAACTGGGCCGGGCGGTCACGGCGCGGCACGCGGCCGAAGGTCTCGTAGTCGTGCCAGAAGAAGGTCAGGTCGCTCATGCACGCACCATACCGCTATCCTGCCCGGCATGAAGCTGCACCGCCTCAACATTCTCGCGCTGGCCCTGCTGGCGCCGACCCTGGCCCAGGCCGACGACGCCCCCGAATACAAGCTGACCGTGGGCAACTACCGCTACAGCGCCGGCTACAGCGGGCAAGACGTGAACCTGCGCCGCCGCTCGGGCGACACCGACGCCTGGCTGGCCTTCTACCGCGACGGCCAGTTCGGCCAGCAGGCGCGCACGGGCTTCGACACGGCCATCCACCTGGCCGACACCCTCTCGCTGCAACCCTCGCTGCAGGCCGCCACGCGCGGCTTCCTGGGCGGCAGCGTGAACCTGCAGTGGGGCAGCACCTGGTTCGGCCTCGTGGGCTGGGGGCGCACCAACCTCAAGCCGTACTACAACCTGAACTGGGACCCGAACGACGCCCTCACCGTGGGCGCCGGCTGGCGTGGCGAGGGCGGGCGCACGCTGTCGGTCACGCTCATCGCCGACGACCGGCTGCACACGCACCAGCGCGACCTGCACTTCTTCGGCCGCTGGCCCGTGGCCCAAGACCTGCGCCTGACGCTGGACCTGATGCACAAGACCGGCCAGGGCGACGAGGGTGAGGTGCGCGCCTGGGGCTGGAGCGCCACGCTGGACTGGCCGGCGTGGTTCCTGCGCTTCGCCCATGACCCCAGGCAGAACTTCTCCGGCCTGGACGCCGACCGGCTGTCAGTCGGCCTCAGGTTCTGACGCGCCTGACGGCGCCGAGGGCTCGCCGCCCTTGGGCTGGAACCAGGCCACGTAGAGCGTGGGCAGCACCAGCAGCGTCAGCAGCGTGGCCGTGACCAGGCCGCCAATGACGACGATGGCCAGCGGCCGCTGCGTCTCAGCGCCGATGTCATGCGACAGCGCCATGGGCAACAAGCCCAGCGCGGCGAGCATCGCCGTCATCAGCACGGTGCGCAGGCGCTGCATGGAACCCTCGCGGGCCGCGTCACGCACGGTGGCGCCGGCGTTGCGCAGTTGCTGGAACACGCTCAGCATCACCACACCGTTCAGCACGGCCTGCCCCGACAGCGCGATGAAGCCGATGGCCGCCGAGACCGACAGCGGAATGTCCAGCACCCACAGCGCCACGAAGCCCCCCACCAGCGCCAGCGGCACGTTCAGCAGGATGAGCGCGGCCATGCGGAAGTCGTTGAAGGCGTTGAACAGCAGCACGAAGATCAGCAGCAGCGAAATGGGCACCACGACGGACAGCCGCTTCATTGCCCGCTCCTGGTTCTCGAACTCGCCGGACCAGGTGACCTCGTAACCCGCCGGCAGCTCGACGTGGTCGGCCATGCGCTGCTTCATCTCCGCAACAACGGAGCCCATGTCGCGGTCCTTGATGAAGATGCCGATGGCCATCGCCCGCCGCCCGGACTCGCGGGCGATGTTCATTGCACCGCTGGTTTCGCGGATGTCGGCCACCGACCCGAGCGGCCCCGTGCCGCCGCCGGGCAGCGAGACCGGGATGCCCGGCAGCATGGCCAGGCCGCGCCGCTGCTCGGGCAGACGGACGGAGATCGCGAACTTGCGCTCGCCCTCCCACAGGTTGGTGGCCGCCTTGCCGGCCAACGCGGCCTCGATGATGTCCTGCACGTCACCGACATTGAGCCCCAGCCTCGCCGCGCGGTCCCGGTCGATGCTCACCAGGATCTGCGGCAGGGCGCCGAGCCGGTCCACCTCCGCGCGCTGAATGCCGGCCACCTGCTTGAACTGCTGCTGCATGGCCTCCACGAGGCGCTGCAGCTCGGCCAGGTCATCGCCGAAGACCTTGATGACGATCTGTCCCTTGATCTGAGAAATCGACTCGAGCACGTTGTCACGAATGGGCTGGGAGAAGGCGGGGTCCACACCCGGGATCGCGCTCAGCTTGCCGGTCATCTCATCGATCAGGCGTTCGCGGGTCATGCCGGGCCGCCACTCTTCCTGCGGCTTCACGTCGACGAAGACCTCCGCCATGCTCAGCGTCTTGGGGTCCGTGCCGTCCTCCGGCTGACCGGCCTTGGACACCACCGTGCGCACCTCGGGCACCGTTTTCAAGGCTTGGCGCGCCGCCCCCAGGATCTTGATCGCCTCCTGTTGCGACAGGCTGGACGGCATGTCCCAGTTGCCCCAGAAGGTGCCCTCATTCAGCTCCGGCAGGAACTCCGAGCCCAGCCGCGAGGCTGCGCCCAGCGCCAGCGCGAAGGCCAGGCCCGCCACCGCGACGACGGCACGGGGCCGCGCCAGCGCCCAGTCCAGCACGGGCGCGTAGAAGCCCTTGGCACCCCGCACGAGGCGGTTGTCGCCGTGCGGCAGGCGGCGGCGCAGCATCCAGAAGGCCAGCAGCGGCACCAGCGTCAGTGAGAACACCAGCGAGCCCAGCAACGCCATGCTCACCGACAGGGCCATGGGCTGGAAGATGCGCCCCTCGTGGCGCTGCAGCGCGAAGATGGGGATGTGCGCTGCAATGATGATGAGCATGGAGAACAGCGTCGGCCGGCCCACCTCGTCCGTCGCGCTCGCGATGAGCTGGGTGCGCTTCTTCAGGTTCAGGCCCTCGCCGCGCTCAGCCAGCCGATGCATGATGTTCTCGACCACGATGACCGCACCGTCCACGATGATGCCGAAGTCCATCGCCCCCAGGCTCAGCAGGTTGGCCGGCACGCCCAGGATCTTCAAGCCCAGGAAGGTGGCCAGCAGCGCCAGCGGGATGACGGCCACCACCGCCAGGCTGGCGCGCAGGTTGGACAAGAACAGGTACAGCACCACCGACACCAGCAGCGCCCCCTCCACGAGGTTGCGGAACACGGTCGACAGCGTCTTGCCCATCAGCCAGGTGCGGTCGTAAAACGGCACGATCTGCACGCCCTGCGGCAAGCCGCGGGCATTCAGCTCGGCGATCTTGTTCTTCACGCCCTTGAGCACCACGCTCGCGTTCTCGCCCTTGCGCATGACGACGATGCCGGTCACGACGTCGTCGTCCCCATCCTGCCCCACCACGCCCAGGCGGGGCACGGCGCCCACTTCCACGCGGGCGATGTCGCGCACCAGCACGGGCGTGCCGTTGCGTGCCGTCACGACCACCTGTCCGATGTCCTCCGCCGAGCGCAGCAGCCCGATGCCGCGGATGGCGTACTGCTGCGCCCCCTGGGCCACATAGCTGCCTCCTGCGTTCGCATTGCCGCGGCCCAGCGCGTCCAGCAGGTTCTGGAAGGTCAGGCCGTAGGCCCGCAACTTGTCCAGGTCAGGCTGCACCTCGTACTGCTTGATGAAGCCCCCCATGGCCACCACATCGGCCACGCCGGGCACCTGGCGCAGGCCCCGCTCGACCACCCAGTCCTCGAGGGTGCGCAGCTCTGTCGTGCTCTTGCCGTCTCCACGCAGGCGGTATCGAAGGATCTCGCCCACCGGCGTCGCGGTGGGCGCGATATTGGCTGTCACGCCCGGTGGCAGGTCCACGCCACGCAGGCGCTCGGAGACCTCCTGGCGCACGGACTGCACCTTCGCAGCGTCGTCATAGGTGACGACGGTGTACGACAGCCCGAACTGCGTGTGCGAGAACACGCGGATCGAGTTCGGCAGACCCGACAACGCCACCTCCACCGGCAGCGTCACCTGCTTTTCCACCTCCTCGGCAGCATGGCCAGGGTACAGCGCGATGACGGTGACCTGGGTGTCAGTCACGTCCGGGAAGGCCTCCACCGACAGGTTGGCAAAGGCCACGATGCCGGCGCCCACGAAGAGCAGCACGGCCAGCACGACGAGCACGGGCTGGGCGAGCGCCAGCAGCACCAGGCGCTTCATGGCTGGGCCGCCTTGGCCACCGGGGCAGACGCTGGCCGCGCCGCCAGTTGAGCGACCGCCATCTGGCGGTCCAGCAGCAGTGCGTTCTCCACCACCACCTGCTCACCCGCGGCCAGCCCGCGCTTGAGCACCACCTGCTGCGCTCCCACGGCGCCCGTCTCCACCTCGCGCCGCTCGAACACGCCAGGCTTGGGCGACACGAAGACCCAGTGCCGCTCGCCGCGCAGCAGCACCGCTGCCGCAGGCACCACCACGCCCTCGCCGGCGTGCTGCTGCACATGGGCAGTGGCCAGCATCTCGGCTTTCAGCAGCCGCTCGGCGTTGGGTACGGCACCGCGCACCTTGATGGTCCGCGTGGAGGGGTCGATCGCGTCGGCCATGGCCGACACGCGGCCCTCGAAGCGCCGGCCCGGGTAGGCCGCCAGCTCCAGCTCGAACATGCTGCCGGGCTGCAGCGCACCCACCTCGGACTCGCGGGCGTCGATCTGCACCCACAACGTGGCCGGGTCGCTGATGACGAACAGCGCCGGCACGCCGGGGCCGCTCTGGTCGGGACGCAGCTCCTGGCCGGGGTTGAGGTTGCGTTCGACCACCGTGCCAGCGATGCCGGCGCGAAGCGCCAGCATCTGGTTCACGCCGCTGCCACCGCCGTACATGCGCACGCGGGCACGCGCCCGGGCCACCTCGGCTTCGGCACGGGCTGCGTCAGCCTGGGCCTGCTCGAAATCCCGCTGGGCGACGATGCCGGCCGCCAGCAGCTCGCGTTGACGCTGCAGCTGCTTGTGCGTCAGGGCCTGGTCGGCCTCGGCGCGGGCGGCATCGGCCTGGGCAGCGCCGAAGTCGGGCGAGGCCAGCTCGGCCAGCACCTGGCCGGGCTTCACGGCGCGGCCAATGTCGGTGCCGATGCGGTCCACCCGGCCGGCAAAGGCAGGGTAGATGCGCTGGGTTCGGTCTTCGTTCCACACGAGCTTGGCGCTGAGCGGCACGTCCACCGCCCCGCTGGGGCGGGCGGTGTCCAGCTTGAGCAGGCGCAGCTGGGGGTGGGCGGCCGGGAAGATGAGCTGCGGGCCTTGCAGCACCGCCTCGGCGGGCGCCGGGGCGGCGGTGGATTCTCCGTTGCAGGCACTGAGACCGGCGCACAGCAGCGCGGTGATGGCCAGCGCGGTCAGGCGGGCCGAAAGGGAGAGGCAGGCGTTCATGGCGTCTTGGCGAAATCGGCGTCGGTGAGCAGCGCCCAGGCGCCGGCGGCGCGGGCGTGGTACGCGCGCGCGGCAAGCGCATCCAGCACGGCGGCACGCAGGCTGCGGCGGGCGTCGATGAGGTCCATCAGCGGCAGGGCGCCCTTCTGGTAGGCCAGCTCGGCCTGGGCCAGCACCTGGCGGGCCTTGGGCAGCAATTCGGTGTCGTGCACCGCCAGCGTCGCGCGGCTGGCCTGCAGCTCGAGCCAGGCCTGGTTCAGGTCGGCCTCGGCCGTCAGCCGCGTCTTGGCCGCCAGGTCCTGCGCCTGCTGCAGCTGGGCACGGGCACGGCCGATCTCACCTTGCTGCGAATAGCCGATCTGCAACGGCATCTGCACGCGCAGCTCGACGAGCTTGCTGGAGGTGCCCGGGAAGTGGTCCACCGACACGCCGCAGGTCAGGTCCGACCGGCGCGCGGCCAGCGTGCCGTCCAGCACCGCCTGGGCGGCCTGCACGCGGGCCTCGGCGGCCTGCACGTCGGCACGGCGGAGCACCTGCTCGGCGCGCTGGGCTCCGTCCAGTGGTTCGACCGCTGCAGCCGTGGGCCAGACGCTGGCGTCCACACCCACGTCGTCCGGCCCGCGGCCGATCAGCCGCGCCAAGGCCAGGCTGGCGC
>JBBIVU010000171.1:0-7819 GCA_037439585.1 Roseateles sp.
CGCTACCGAGCAAGGCCGCACGACGTCGCTGTTTGACGGCGCGCCGCCCGAGCACATCACCCGCCTGGGCCAGCGCGTGCGCCCCAGCCTGGTGGACCTCTTCATGGCGCTGACGCGCAACCCGGCCCTGAACAAGGTCCAAGCCTGAACCTCGGAGAACCGCCATGCACACCCACATCCCCACCCTGCTGCTGCGCGAGTGGATGCAGCACAAGCGCGGCTGGCTGATTGCCGCACTGGCGCCGCCGCTGCTGTTCCTGGCCATGCTGCCCATCGGCCATGTGGAAGGGCTGCCCACGGAGCACCGCGAACTGCTGGCGCTGGCCATCTTCCTGATCACGGTGGCCGCCGTCTTTGCCATCAGCCTGGTGGTGGCGCTGTTCCAGTTGCCGGGCCTGGCACGGCGCGACACGCAGGACCGCTCCATCGAGTTCTGGCTCTCGCTGCCGGGGCGCCCGAGCGAGAGCGTGGCGGCCACGGTGCTGGCGCACGCTTGGCTGGCGCCGGTGGGCGCTGCCGCCATTGGCACGCTGTTCGGCCTGCCGCTGGCCATGGCGGTGCTGGCCCGGCAGGATGGCTTCGCCGCCGTCAGCAGCGTGAACTGGCCCGAGGTGGCGGCGGCCGCCCTGCCCCTGCTGCTGCGTGGCCTGGCCGGCACCGTGCCGCTGATGCTGTGGCTGGCGCCGCTGATCTTGGTGCTGATGGCGGCTTCGGCCTGGCTCAAGCGCCTGGGCGTGCCCGTGGTGCTGATCGGCAGCGCGGTGGCCGTGCTGGTGCTGGACAAGGTCTACGGCATCGAGTGGCCGCAGCAGGCACTGCTCGCCTGGAACGAGCAGATCAACGATGCGCTGGTGGGCGATGCACACGGTCTCAAGACCGCGCTGATGTCCGACGTCGACCTGTGGCAGTGGGCAGCCAGAGACCTCGGCCACACGCTGGCCGGGCTGGCCTCGCTGCAATTCCTCGGCTGGGCTGCCGTCGCTGCAGCCGGCTTTGCGCTGGTGGTGTTGAAGCGGGCGCGCGGCGGCTGAGCCGGTTCACGGCCGTTCGCCACACCCCAACGACAAGAGGCCCCTCGGGGCCTCTTGTTTTTTGCAGCGGCTCATCAAGCCGGGGCCAGACCTGGGTTGCCGGCCGGCGGCACGATGCGGGCGGCCATTTCTTTGCGGAAGCGGTTGAGCTCCTGCACGGTGGCGAAGCTGCGGTCCATCAGCAAGCTCATGTTGTGCAGGATGCGTTCGACGACCTTGTTCTCCCACACCGAATCGAACTGGATCTGCGTGTCCAGCCAACGCTCCAGCCACTCGGGGTCGGGCAGGCGGCTCTGGATGGTGTCGCGCGGGAAGAGCTTGGTGTTGACGTGCAAGTTGGTGGGATGCAGCGCCTGGGCCGTGCGGCGGGCGCTGGCCATCAGCACGCCCACCTTGGCGAAAGCCGCGCGGGCTTCATCGCCAAATTTGGTCATGGCGCGCTTCATGTAACGCAGGTAGGCGCCGCCGTGGCGGGCCTCGTCGCGCGACAGGGTTTCGTAGATGGCCTTGATGACGGGCTCGGTGTGCCACTCGCTGGCGCGGCGGTACCAGTGGTTCAGCCGGATCTCGCCGCAGAAGTGCAGCATCAGCGTCTCCAGCGCCGGGGCAGGATCGAAGTCGAAACGCACCTCGTGCAGTTCGGCCTCGGTGGGCACGAGGTCCGGGCGGAAGCGCTTGAGGTATTCCATCAGCACGAGGCTGTGCTTCTGCTCCTCGAAGAACCACACGCTCATGAACGCAGAGAAGTCGCTGTCCTCGCGGTTGTCGCGCAGGAACATCTCGGTGGCGGGCAGGGCCGACCACTCGGTGATAGCGTTCATCTTGATGGTCTGGGCCTGCTCGTCCGTGAGCTTGGACGCGTCGAACTTGTCCCAGGGAATGTCGCTGTCCATGTTCCAGCGCACGGCTTCAAGTTGCTTGAACAGTTCGGGGTAAAGCATGGGGAATCCTCGTTTAGAGGCGTGATTCTAAAAGTGCCCGCCAGCGGACCACCTCGGGTGCGATGGCATCCAGCCCGTTCAGGCTGTGGACACCCTCCAAAGCTCCGGGCTGGCGCAGTGCACGGCTGGCCCCACCGGCCCAGATTTCCACGCGGGCGGGCAGCAGGCCACGCAGAGCGGTCAGGCCGTCCACGACGGCGCGGTTCGACAACTGCACGCTGAAGCTCAGCACCACCACATCGGCACGGTGCACTTCAGCCGCAGCAGCCAGTTGCGTCATCGGTGTCTGCGCACCCAGCGACAGGCAGAACACCCCTTCCAGGCTCAGCAGCGCCTCGACCATCAGCAGGCCCAACACGTGGTGCTCACCTGGCAGTGTCGTCAGCAGCACCCGTGGGCTGGCACCCGCACCTTGGGCGGGCAAGGCCTGGATGGCCTGGCGCAGCACCAGTTGCAGCGACTCGCTGTAGATGTGCTCCTGGAACACCTGCACCTCGCCGCTCATCCACAGCTCGCCGACCCGCGTGGTGAGTGGTGCGAACACCTCGGTGACGGCGCCTGCCAGCCCCCGGCGCAGCACCGCCTGCGACAGCGCGCGGCGCAGGCCGTCCACATCGTGCCGCTGCAAAAGGCTGGTGCAGGCGGCGATCTCAGGCGCCTCGGGCGCGGCCGCGGCGAGCGCAGGCACCGCCCCGGCCGGCTGCAACAGCGCCGCCAATTCATCGCTGGGCGCAGCCACCACACGACCGGGTCGATGGCCTGCGTCCATCAAGCGCTTGATGAGTCGCAACTTCTGCACCTGCTCCGGTGGGTACAGGCGCTCGCCTGTGGCGTCTCGCAGAGGCACCGGGAACCCGTAGCGGCGCTCCCAAACGCGCAACGTCTCCTTGTGGATGCCGGTCTCCCGCTCGACGGCAGCGATACCCATGGCCCCGGCAGCCGGCCCTGCATCCAAAGGCATGGTGTCGACGTAGGTAGGCGCGTCGGTCATGGCTGCAGCGCCGACCAAGGCAAAAGGGGTACGGGCCTGAATTTCAATTTTTGTCCTGGACAAATAAGAGACAAATCGCCATCTCCGACGTAATATAGACCTGCAAACCCGTTTTGCACAGGACAAAACATCAACAAAACGCTCGATCCTCTCCTTGTCAGCAGCGCCGCACGCACTGTTTGCAAACCAGGACTGGATCGTGACGGCCGCCGAGGACAACCGACCATGCCGACAACAATCGTCGCCCGAACTGGGTACATCACCCAGCCTCCGCATGCGTCGGAGCGCGCGGCAGACTACACATGCGGTGGAAACCCTCAGCCCGCAGGGCACCGGGTGGGGCCGTCCACCACCGAATTCGGGCCGCGCAACCTCTCCGCAGCCAGAGCAGCAATTCCGGAGCCGTTCTCCTCCTCCCTCCCTCCCTCGTTGGCTCCGGGGCGTTCTGCGGCCCCTTTTACAACCCGGGCCCGCGTCGACGATGACGCGGGCCCGTCCTTTTTCCCCGGCGGCCACGCCACGCCCGACCTGCTGGGCCTGCTGCGTGGCCGGGGCCACCCGCGCGCACCGGGCCAGCAAACCAGCAAGCGCATTGCCGTGGTGGGCGGCGGCATCGCGGGCCTGTCCGCCGCGTGGAGCCTGAGCGACCGCGCCCACGTCACGCTGTTCGAGGCCGGCGCCTACGCCGGCGGCCACACCCACACGGTGGACGTGACGCTGGGTGGAACCACCCACGGCGTGGACACCGGCTTCCTGGTGTTCAACGAGCGCACCTACCCGCTGCTCATCCAGCTCTTCTCGCAGCTCGGCGTCCAGGTGGCCAAGAGCGACATGAGCTTCTCGGCCCAGGTGCCGGCCGACAACATCGAGTGGAGCGGCACCAGCCTCGCCACCGTCTTCGCCCAGCGCCGCAACCTGGCCCGGCCAGCGTTCTGGGGCATGTTGACCGACCTGCTGCGCTTCAACCGCCTGTGCACGGCGCTGGCCGCCAGCGGCGAGGAAGCGGCGCTGGCCGAACCCATCGGCGAGTTCCTGGACCGTCACCGCTTCGGCCGCGGCTTCCGTGACTGGTACCTCCTGCCCATGGTGGCGTGCATCTGGTCCTGCCCCACGGCGCAGATGCTGCAGTTCCCCATCCGCACGCTGATCCGCTTCTGCCACAACCACGGCCTGCTGCAGGTGAACGACCGCCCGCAGTGGTGGACGGTGACCGGCGGCGCGCGGCATTACGTGGAGGCCATGCTGCCGGCCCTGCACGACGTGCGCCTGGCCAGCCCGGTGCAAAGCGTGCGCCGCCTGCCCGACGGCAGCGTGGTGCTCACGTCGCCCCGGGGCGAAGAGCGTTTCGACGCCGTCATCCTCGCCAGCCACAGCGACCAGAGCCTCACGATGCTGGCCCAGCCCAGCATGGCCGAGCGCGAGGTGCTGGGGGCGGTCCGCTACCAGCCCAACACGGCCGTGCTGCACACCGACGCCCGCCTGCTGCCGCGCCGACGCAGCGCCTGGGCGGCCTGGAACTACGAGAGCGGCGGGGCCCACAGGGAGCAAGGCGCCTCCGTCTGCCTGCACTACCTGCTGAACCAGCTGCAGCCCCTGCCCTGGCGCCAGCCGGTCGTCGTGTCGCTCAACCCGCTGCGCCAGCCCGACCCGGCCACCGTCATCGGCCGGTACGACTACGCCCACCCGGTGTTCGACGACCGCGCCGTGCGCGCCCAGGCCCGCCTCGCCGAAATTCAAGGCGCCGGCAACGTCTGGTTTGCCGGGGCGTGGACACGCTACGGCTTCCACGAAGACGGCCTGCTCTCCGGCCTGCGCGCTGCGCAGCAGCTCATCCAGCGGGTGCTGCAGTGAACGCAGCCCAGCTCGGCATCGGCCAGGTCTTTCACCGCCGGCTGCGGCCGCGTGAACACGCCTTCGCTTACGCCAGCTACTTCCTTTGGTTGCCCATGCGCTCGCTGCGCCACCAGCCCTGTGCCGCCCTGAACCGCAACGGCCGGGGCTGGCTGAGCTTTCACGATGGGGACCACGGCGAGGGCGGCAAGGATGCCCTCGCCTGGCTGGACAGCCTGCTGCTGAGCGAGCGCATCACCGACGCGACGGGCGAGGTGTGGCTGCAAACCTACCCACGCGTGCTGGGCCATGCCTTCAAGCCGGTGAGCTTCTGGTTCTGCGAGCGCGCCGACGCCTCACTGGCCGCCATCGTCGTGGAGGTGAACAACACCTTCGGCGAACGCCACTGCTACCTGCTGCACGGGCCCGACCTGGCCTGGGGTGTGGAGCAGACGGCAGCCAAGGTCTTCCATGTCTCGCCGTTCTGCCGCGTGGAAGGTGGCTACCGCTTCCGCTTCGTGCGCAACGGCAACCACGTGGTGAGCGGCGTGGACCACGACGACGCCACCGGCCCGCTGCTGCTCACCCGCCTCAGCGGGGAACTGACCCCCCTCACCTCGCGCAGCGCCCGCAGCGCCTTCCTCCGCATGCCCGCGCTGACGCTCATGATCGTCGCGCGCATCCACTGGCAGGCGCTCAAGCTGGCCCTCAAGCGCGTGCCCTTCTTCTCCAAACCCCAGCCGCCTGAGCGCTTCATCACCCGCTGACCGCCATGACGACCACCCTGTCCACCCCCACCCTCGCGCCCTCCCTGCCCCGCGACGCACGCCGTGTGCTGGCCCTGCTGCGGCACCTGCGCCACGGCAGCCTCGACCTGCAGACGCCCGACGGCGAACTGCTGCACTTCGGCGACCAGCAGCAGCCCCGCGCCGCGCTGCGCATCACCGACTGGGCCGTCTGCAGCGCGGCGCTGAAGTCGGGCGACGTGGGCTTCGCCGAGAGCTTCATGGCCGGGCACTGGAGCACGCCCGACCTCAGCGCGCTGCTGGAGCTGCTCATCCGCAATCGCACGACGCTGGAGGCGGTGTTCTACGGCGGCTTCTGGGGTGGGCTGCTGCACCGCGTGCGCCACGCGCTCAACCGCAACACCCGCACCGGCAGCCGCAAGAACATCCAGGCCCACTACGACCTGGGCAACGCGTTCTACAAGCTCTGGCTGGACCCGACGATGAACTACTCCAGCGCCTGGTTCGCCGGGGCGCCCCAGGGCGATCTCGTGGCCGCACAGCAGGCCAAGATGCGCCGTGCGCTGGCCGAGGCTGGCGTGGGCGTGGGCGCGGGCAGCCGGGTGCTGGAGATCGGCTGCGGCTGGGGCGCCGTGGCCGAGGTGGCGGCGCGGGACTTCGACGCCCAGCTCACCGGCGTCACGCTGTCCAACGAACAGCTTGCCTGGGCGCAGGATCGCCTGCAACAGGCTGGCCTGACCGCCGACCTGCGCCTGCAGGACTACCGCGACATTGCCGACGAGCCCTTCGACGCCGTCGTCTCCATCGAGATGTTCGAGGCCGTGGGCCGCGAGTACTGGGACAGCTACTTCCGCACCGTGGCCGCCAAGCTCAAGCCCGGTGGGCGCGCCTGCATCCAGAGCATCACCATCCGCGACGACCTGTTCGACCGCTACGTCCGCTCCACCGACTTCATCCAGCAGTACATCTTCCCCGGCGGCCTGCTGCCCAGCCCCAGCCAGTTCCGCGCCCACGCCGAAAAGGCCGGCCTGCGGGTGGTCAACGAACTGGCCTTCGGCACGGACTACGCCGAGACCCTGCGGCGCTGGCGCGAGGCCTTCCTGCACCACGACGGCCGCGTGCGCGAGCTGGGCTTCGACACCCGCTTCATGCGGCTGTGGGAGTTCTACCTGGCGTACTGCGAAGCCGCCTTCACCGCCGGCAACACCGACGTCATGCAGTTCACGCTGGTGCGCGACTGAGATGGAGAATCCCCTCGCGCCATCTCGCCTCGCTGAACGCCGGCGAGCCTGGTCGGTCCCCCGAGGGGACGGCGATGCTTGCGGCATCGAGCCTCAAGCACATCGCCAGCACGGGCCGGCTTGGGAGCGGCCCGCAGATTTCACGCGCCGGGCGGCCCTCGCGACTGTCGGGATCGCGCTGCTGGGTCCAGCCCACGGCGCACCGGAGCTGGCCGGCCTGCAGCTGCGCGGCGAGGGGCGGTTCCGGTACTTCGGCCTGTCCATCTACGACGCGCGGCTGTGGTCGGCCGAGCCGCTCGATGCAGCCACGTGGGCCTCGCAGCCGCTGACGCTGGAGCTGCAGTACCAGCGCGCGCTGGTGGGCCGCGAGATCGCCAAGCGCTCGCTGGCCGAGATGCGCCGGCAGGCCGCCATTCCCGATGCCCAGGCCCAGGCCTGGCTGCAGGAAATGGAAGCCGCCTTCCCAGACGTGCGTGCCGGCGACCGCATCAGCGGCCAGCACGAGCCGGGGGCGGCGGCGCGCTTTTTCTTCAACGGCCAGCCGCGCCGGCGCATTGCCGACGCCCAGTTCGCCCGCCTGTTCTTCGGCATCTGGCTCAGTCCGCAGACCTCGGAGCCGGCGCTGCGCGAGCAGCTGCTGGGCGGCAGTGCCAACAAACGCTGAGCTGTCGCCGCTGAACGGCCTGCGCTACGGTGCGCTGGGCCTGGCGCTCGCCTTCGTGGCGCTGCCGCTGTACGTGCACCTGCCGGCGCACTACGCCACGCAGTTCGGCGTGCCGCTGGCCCCCCTGGGCGTGCTGCTGCTGGCCGCCCGCGCGCTGGACGCCGTCGTCGACCCCTGGCTCGGCCGCCTCTGCGACCACGCCCTGGGCCGGCCCGCGCTGCGTTGGCAAATGCCCCTGGCCGCCGCGCTGCTGGCCGCCGGCTTCGCGGGCTTGTTCTTCCCGCTGCCGCGCGCACCGGGCGCCCTGCTGGCCTGGGCCGGCATGCTGCTGGTGGCCACCTACCTGGCCTACAGCCTGCTGGCCGTGCTGCACCA
>JBBIVU010000172.1:0-7796 GCA_037439585.1 Roseateles sp.
CATGGCCGGCCGGACCCGCTGGACGTCAACGAGCCCGAGAACCTGGCCAAGACGATCGCGGCGCTCAAGCTCAAGTACGTGGTCATCACCAGCGTCGACCGCGATGACCTGAAGGACGGCGGCGCCGGCCACTTCGCCGAGTGCATCACCAAGGTCCGCGAGCTCAGCCCTGCGACGCAGATCGAGGTGCTGGTGCCCGACTTCCGCGGCCGCGCGGACCGCGCGCTGAACATCCTGAAAGCCGCGCCGCCGGATGTGATGAACCACAACCTCGAAACCGCGCCGCGCCTGTACAAGGAAGCGCGCCCGGGTTCGGATTACGAGTTCAGCCTCAACCTGCTCAAGCGCTTCAAGGAGGAAGTGCCGGGCGTGCCGACCAAGAGCGGCATCATGGTGGGCCTGGGCGAGACGGACGACGAGATCCGCCAGGTGATGCGCGACATGCGGGCGTACCACATCGACATGATCACCATCGGCCAGTACCTGGCCCCTTCGGGCCACCACCTGCCGGTGCGCCGCTACGTGACGCCGGACACCTTCAAGCAGTTCGAGAAGGAAGCGTACGAGCTGGGCTTCACGCACGCAGCCGTGGGCGCCATGGTGCGCTCTAGCTACCACGCCGACGTGCAGGCCCACGCGGCGCTGAACCCGACGGCCTGATCAGGACTCGGCCAGCAACTGCTCGATCAGCCCGTGCAGGGCTGCGAAGTCGGGCTCGCCCACGTAGCGCTTGACGATCTCGCCGCGCTTGTTGATCAGGAAGGTGGTGGGCGTCATCTGCACCTGGCCGAAGGCACTCGCCACGGTGCCGGTGTTGTCGATGGCCACGCCGAACGGCAGCTTGCGCGTCTCGGCGTACTTGGCAACAAAGGCCGGCGGGTCGTAGCTCATGGCCACGGCCACCGTGTCGAAGGCGCGCGCCTTGAACTTTTCGTGCGTGGCGACGATCTGCGGCATCTCTTTCACGCAGGTGGCGCAGCTGGTTGCCCAGAAGTTCACCAGCATGACCTTGCCCGTCCACTGCTTGGAGCTGGCCTTCTGGCCGTCGAGCAGCACGTAGTCCACCGCGGGCGCCAGCGTGCGGGCACAGCCCGAAAGCCCGGCGGCAATCGGGCCAGCACCGATCAGAGTGAGCGCAAGGGTGAAGGTGCGGCGTGAGTGCATGAGCTGCATTTTAAAAAGCCCGATGCCGGCTGTGGGCGGTTCAAGTGCCAAGCCTCCGGCCCAGCTCGAACATCAGCAGTGATGGCAGCGCATCGGGCAGGTGCCGGCGCGAAATGCGTGCCACGCCGTCGCTGGTGGCCGTGCTGAGCTGGGTGCGGTGTTCGCCGTCGAACATCTCCACGAAGCTGAAGTCGGGGGCGTCCCTGGCGATGCCTGCCATCAGGTGCAGCAGTTGATCGTTCATCAAGGCAGCATCAAACAGCAACGCGTGCGGCAGCCCTTCTTCGCAGAAATGCTCGGCGTCGGCCACGCTGCTCACGGTGTCCACCAGCATGCCCATGTGCCGCACGGCAGCCTGCGCTTCAGCGCGCAATTCGCGGCTGGCAGACAGAACCAGGAGTTGGCAGCCTGCCAGCGGGCGCGAGTTGCCACCCAGGCGCTCCGCCTCGGCCTCCAGCCTGGCGTGGGTGCTGTCGTGTTCGGGCGCCGCTTCATCGGGGGCGAGCTGGTTGAACTCCAGCGTGAGCAGCGTGATGCCGGACTCCTGTTCACGCAGCGGCAGCACGCCCAGCGTGATGGCGGTTTGCTCGAGCAGGCGCCAGGCCAGGGAGTCCAGCCCGGCCGATGAGGCGTCCGTGTCGTGGCTGTCGGCCAGCAACTCCAGCGACCGGTGCGCGAACCGGCAGCTCAGCCGCGCCTTGACCGGCCATGGCGTCAGGTCCAGCCGCAAGTCCACCGAGGAGTGTGTGTTGGCCAGGGCCCAGTCCATCAGCGCGTTGAGCAGTGCGAAGAGCAGTGAGCCGTCCGCCACGATCTCCACGGGCTTGAGGGACTGCCGCACCTGCACGCCGCGCGCCTGCGTTTCGCGGCTGCGTTGGGCGAGCACGCTGCGCAGCATCTGTGTGAGGTGCTGGCGCTCACGATTCAGTCGCAGCCGGCCTGAGGCGAGGCGCGCCAGCTGTTGCCCCAGCATGCCAGCGGTGCGGGCGTCGTCCACGCTGCGCCGCAGCAGCCGCAAGCCACGCCGGTCGATCTGTCCGGTGTTGGCCAGGTTCTGGATCTGCTCCAGCGCGGTGCTCAGCGGCCCGGCGATCTCGGCGCCGAGTTGCTGGACGATGTCCGCCCACTGGACCGGTGTCGGTTCAGACATGACATCGTTGGCGGCACTGACTGGCGCGGAAGAAGGTGGTGTGGACATGACCCGGTGGCTGCGGACCCGAGGCGGATGGTTCTAGGTGGTTGGCCCGCCCTGGTGCGAGTGCGCATGCTGAAGTCCGCAGCGCTGCTCCTCCATCCCCCGGGCAGGGGGAAACCCTTGGGTCGGGGGTGGGTCAACCCTCACGCGATCACGCCGGCCTGGCGCCAGGCCGTGATTTCTTCCACGGTACAGCCGGCTTCTCGCAGCAATTCGTCGCTGTGCTGACCCAGCAGAGGCGGGGCGTGGCGGTAGGCCACCGGTGTGGCGGACAGCTTCATCGGGCTGGCGATCAGCCGCAGGTCGGGCGTGAGTGGGTGGGCCATCGGCACCACGGTGCCGCGCGCCTGCACCTGCGGGTCGGCCAGGGCCTCGCCGATGGAGTTGATGGAGCCGCAGGGCACCTTGGCGGCTTCCAGCGCGCCGAGCCAGTTGTTGCGCGGGCGTTCGCGAATCACGGCTTCCAGCAGCGGCACCAGCACGGCACGGTGGCGCACGCGCTCGGCATTGGTGGCGAAGCGCGGATCGGCAGCCCAGCCAGGCTGGCCAGCGATGTCGCAGAACTTGGCGAACTGCCGGTCGTTGCCCACGGCCAGGATGAGGTGACCGTCGCTGGCCTCGAACACCTGGTAGGGCACGATGTTCTGGTGCGCGTTGCCCATCCGGCCCGGCGCCTGGCCGCTGCACAAGTAGTTGCTGCCCAAGTTGGCCAGCATCGCGACCTGGGTGTCCAGCAGGGCCATGTCGATGACCTGGCCCTGGCCGGTGGCATCCCGGTGGCGCAGCGCGGCCAGGATGGCAACGGTGGCATACATGCCCGTGAACAGGTCTGCCACGGCGACCCCCACCTTTTGAGGCCCTCCACCGGGGAGGTCGTCGCGTTCGCCGGTCACGCTCATCAGGCCACCCATGCCCTGCACGGCGTAGTCGTAGCCTGCGCGTTCGGCATACGGGCCGGTCTGGCCGAAGCCGGTGATGGAGCAGATGACCAGGCCCGGGTGTTCAGCCCGCAGGCTTTGTGCGTCCAGCCCGTAACGGGCCAGGTCGCCGACCTTGAAGTTCTCCACCAGCACGTCCACCTGGCCGGCCAGCCGGCGCACGATGGCCTGGCCTTCGGGGGTGGCGAGGTCAACGGCCAGCGAACGCTTGTTGCGGTTGGCACCCAGGAAGTAGGCAGCCTCTGAGGTGTCCCGCCCATCGGCGTCCTTGAGGTAGGGCGGCCCCCAGGCCCGGGTGTCGTCGCCGCTGCCAGGGCGCTCGATCTTGATGACGTCAGCCCCGAGGTCGGCCAGGGTTTGCGTGCACCAGGGGCCGGCGAGAACGCGGGAGAGGTCCAGCACGCGCACGCCGGCGAGTGCTCGGGCGGTGGCTTGGTGAGGGGGCTGATCTTGCATGGCGGAATTGTCGGCGGCAGGCTGCTGATAATTCGGGCATGCGCACCAGCACCACCGCCGGATTTGCCCTAATCGCAAGCTTGCTCACGGCCTGTCAGCCTGCGCTGAACTGGCGCGAGGTGCGCCCCGGTGGGGCTGGCGCAGTGGCGCAGTTCCCTTGCAAGCCGGATGTGGATCAGCGCCAGGACAAGGGGCTGGCTCAGTGCGAGGCGGCCGGCAAAGGCTTTGCGTTGTCGTGGGCGCAAGTGCCGGACCCGACCCAGGTGGCCGCGGCGCTCCGTGCGATGCCCGCAGCCTTGGCAGCCAAGCTGGGCGCGGCGCTGCCGGCTGCGAGCGCGCTGGCCGTGCCCGGCATGACGCCGTTGCCCGAGGCGGCACAGTTCCGCTTGACGGGTGCGGCGGGCGTCATCCGGGTGGCGGTGTTTGCGCACGGTGGTCGCGTTTACCAGGCGCTGATGACGGCGCCAAAAGACGACGAAGCCACCTGGGAGAGCTTTCGGGCGGGTCTCGCCATCGAGGCGGCCCGCTAACATCCGCCCCCATGCCCAACTTGCTTGTCATCGCCCACGCGCCGCTGGCCTCTGCGCTGCGTCAGGTGGCTGAGCACACCTTCCCAGATTGCGCGCCGACGCTTGCGGTGCTGGATGTCCTGCCTGGCATGTGTGCTGACGATGTCGAAGCGGCGGCGCGTGCGCTGATGGCGGCGGCCGGCCAGCCCGAATGGCTGGTGTTGACCGACGTGTTCGGTGCCACGCCTTGCAACGGCGCCCAGCGCTTGGCGGGAGACACCGTGCAGGTGCTCAGCGGCGTGAGCGTGCCCATGCTGTGGCGCACGCTCTGCTATGCCGGGCAGAAGCCCCTGATTGAACTCGCCCGGTGTGCCGCCAAGGGCGCCACCAGCGGCGTCGTTGCCACGCCTCCCTTGCCAGAAGCCGAATGATCAAGTCCACCCTCACCATCAGCAACAAGCTGGGCCTTCACGCCCGTGCCTCGGCCAAGCTCACCAAGCTGGCGGGCGGCTTCAAGTGCGAGGTCTACATGAGCCGCAATGGCCGGCGCGTGAACGCCAAGAGCATCATGGGTGTGATGATGCTGGCGGCCGGCATCGGCGCGTCCGTGGAACTGGAAACCGATGGCGACGACGAACAGGCCGCCCAGGAGGCCATCACCGCCCTGGTCAACGACAAGTTCGGCGAAGGTCAGTGAGCTGAGGTTCAGCTGCCCGTGCGGCGGAAGCGCGCCGGCAGGTCGGCGGTGCGCAGCATCAGTGGCAGGTCGGCCGTGTTGAAGTCCGGATCCCAGGCCGGCTCACCCATCAGCTTGGCGCCACACCGCAGGTAGCCGCGGATCAAGGCGGGCGGCTCGACAGCCAGATCCTGGCGCAGGTGCGAGATGGGCAGAGGCAGGCGAGGGCGCACCTGGCAGTCGATGGGGGCGAGATGGTCGGCGGCCACCTGCTTCCAGAGGCTGGCAGCGAAATGCCCGCCGTCGCGCATGCTCACGCTGGCGCAGCCGATGACGGTGTCCAGCCCGTTGCGAGCCATGAACTCGGCCAGCGCCCCCCAAAGGGCCAGGATGGCACCGCCGCTGCGGTGATCGGGATGCACGCAGGAGCGGCCGATTTCCGCCACGCGCGAACGCAGGGAACGCAGCCGGGTCAGGTCGAATTCGGTGTCGCTGTACAGCCCGCCGGCACGTTTGGCGGCCGCGGGTGTCAGCACGCGGTAGGTCCCCACCACGGGACCGGGCTCGCCGTCCTCGTCTTGCGCCCGGACAAGCAGGTGTTCGCAGTAGGCGTCGAAAAGGTCGATGTCCAGACCTGCTGGTGCCCCCTTGGGGGCGGTCAGGCGCGCACCCATCTCGACGGCAAACACTTGGTAGCGCAGTGCCTGCGCTTCGCGCACGTCGGCTTCGCTGCAGGCCCAGCTGACGCTGAGTCGGGTGGAGGGGCTGCGCTGCGCGCGGGGCAGGGCCGGGGCATGTGACAGCACATGCGTGACGATTTGACTGCGGTTCATGGCCGTCATGCTCGGCAACTGCTTTGACGCTGCAGTGAATGGCCCATGAAAAAACCATGACGAACGCGACTGCCGTGACGCGCTACATTGTTTCCCTGGTCTGTGGGGAGCGCTGATGAGTTTTCAGGTGTTCGGTATTGCAGTCTCCCGTGGTGTGGCCATCGGGCGCGCCGTGCTGGTGGCTTCAAGCCGGGTTGACGTGGCGCACTACTTCGTGGCGCCAGGCGAGGTCCAGCCTGAGATCGACAGGCTGCTGCGCGCACGGGACGCGGTGGTTCAGGAGTTGGAGGTCTTGAAGGACGAATTGCCGCAAGACGCGCCGCACGAACTGGCAGCCCTGCTGGACGTTCATCTGATGCTGTTGCACGACGAGGCGTTCACCGGAGGCGCCAGCCATTGGATCGTCGAGCGGCACTACAACGCTGAATGGGCGCTTTCGGCCCAGCTCGAAGTGCTGGCGCGTCAGTTCGACGAGATGGAGGACGACTACCTGCGCGAGCGCAAGGCGGATCTGGAGCAGGTGGTCGAGCGTGTCTTGCGCGCTTTGGCGACGGAGCAGGGCAAGACGCCTCAGTCTGGCACGCCACGTGACTTCGGCGGCGAGGATCCGCTCCTGCTCGTGGCGGCGGACATTGCGCCTGCCGACATGATTCAGTTCAAGCGCAGTGTCTTCCGAGGCTTCATCACGGACATCGGGGGCAAGACATCGCACACCGCCATCGTCGCTCGCAGCCTGGACATCCCCGCGGTGGTTGGCACCCGGGAAGCGTCTCGGCTGATCGTGCAGGATGACTGGGTCATCATCGACGGCGACGCCGGCATCGTCATCGTCAACCCGTCCCCCATTGTGCTGGAGGAGTACCGTTTCCGACAGCGCCAGAGCGAGCTGGAGCGTGCCCGGCTCAGCCGGCTGCGTCACACACCGGCAGTCACGCTGGACGGTGAACATATCGAGCTGCATGCCAACATCGAGATGCCGGCGGATGCTGAAGCAGCCGTTGACGCGGGGGCTACCGGCGTTGGCCTGTTCCGCAGCGAATTCCTGTTCATGAACCGCGGCGGTGAATTGCCGAGCGAGGATGAGCAGTTCGCGGCCTACAAGGCGGCTGTCATCGCGATGAAGGGCATGCCCGTCACCATCCGCACGGTGGACGTGGGTGCCGACAAGCCGCTTGACCGCCTGAGTGCCAACGAGCTGCGTCACGAGCACGTGCTGAACCCGGCCATGGGGCTGCGTGCCATCCGCTGGAGCTTGGCCGAGCCGAGCATGTTTCGGCAGCAATTGCGTGCTATCTACCGGGCGAGCGCCTTCGGCAAGGTCAAACTTTTGATTCCGATGGTCGCGCACCTGTCGGAAGTGCGTCAGATCCTCGAGACGGTGCGCAAGGTGCAGCAGCAGCTCACGGACGCGGGGCATGCCTACACCCGCGTCGAGCTGGGTGTGATGATCGAAATCCCGGCAGCCGCCGTCATGCTGCCGCTGCTGTTGCGGCACGTCGACTTCGTGTCGATCGGAACGAACGACCTGATCCAGTACACCCTGGCCATCGATCGCGCCGACGAAGCCGTGGCACACCTTTACGATCCCTGGCACCCGGCCGTTCTCCATCTGCTGAGCCAGGCCATTGCCCAAGCGCGGGCCGCAGGCAAAAACGTCAGTGTGTGCGGCGAGATGGCAGGGGACCCGGCATTCACCGAATTGCTCCTTGGCATGGGTCTCCGCAGCTTCTCGATGCACCCCTCACAAATCCCTTCGGTGAAGCAACGGATCCTGCGCGCCGATACGCAGCGCCTGGCAGGCGTGCTTCCCTCGATCCTGAGCAGCGAAGACCCACAGGCGAAGGCCGACAGGGAGCTTGCCTTTGCAGGGGGGAGGGCGGCGTTCGTGCACTGATGAGGGCGGACTGCAGGCCAAGCCTGCGCACCCTTTTGGCCCGTCTGTCTGGAGGCCGTCAATTCAATCTGGCGGTTTGATCTTGCGTTTGTTGAAGAACCTGTGCTAGAGTGGGGGGCTTCGCTGATTGC
>JBBIVU010000173.1:0-7766 GCA_037439585.1 Roseateles sp.
ACGCCACGACAGTAGGCCTGCTTCCGTAGCGTGAACAGGCCCTAGCGCCGCCGCCGCTTGCTGATCAACACGGTAGGGAAGCTGGCCGGCAGCGTCTGCGGATAGTCGCGGCTGTAATGCAGGCCGCGGCTCTCATGCCGGCTGAGTGCCGAGCGCACGATGAGTTCGGCACACTCCACCAAATTGCGCAGTTCCAGCAGGTCACGGGTGACGCGGAAGCTGCCGTAATAGTCGTCGATCTCGCCCCGCAGCAGCTTGATGCGGTGCAGCGCCCGCTCCAGCCGCTTGGTGGTGCGCACGATGCCCACGTAGTTCCACATCAGCAGGCGCAGCTCGTCCCAGTTGTGGGCGATGACGACCTGCTCGTCGGCGTTCTCCACCTGGCTCTCGTCCCAGGCCGGCAGCGGGGCTGGCGGCAGCGCCTCGTGGCTGAGGATGTCGGCCGCGCAGGTCTGGCCCAGCACCACGCATTCCAGCAGCGAGTTGCTGGCCAGCCGGTTGGCGCCGTGCAGGCCGGTGCAGCCCGTCTCGCCCACGGCGTACAGGCCCGGCAGGTCGCATCGGCCGGCCAGGTCGGTCACCGCGCCACCGCAGGTGAAGTGCACGGCGGGCACGACCGGGATGGGCTGGCGCGCGATGTCGATGCCCAGCTTCAGGCAGCGCGCGTGGATGGTGGGGAAGTGCTCGATGAGGAAGGCCTCGCCCAGGTGCGTGGCGTCCAGCCACACATGGTCCAGGCCGTGCTTCTTCATCTCGAAGTCGATGGCGCGGGCGACGATGTCGCGCGGGGCCAGCTCCATGCGCTCGTCGTGCGCCGCCATGAAGCGCGTGCCATCGGGCAACTTCAAATGCCCGCCCTCGCCGCGCAGCGCTTCGGTGATGAGGAAGCTGCGCTCCTGCGGGTGGTAGAGGCAGGTCGGGTGGAACTGGATGAACTCCATGTTGGCCACGCGGCAGCCCGCCCGCCAGGCCATGGCGATGCCGTCGCCGGTGGAGGTGTCGGGGTTGGTGGTGTAGCGGTACACCTTGCCGGCACCGCCCGTGGCCAGCACCACGGCGCGCGCGGTCAGGGTCTCGACGCGCTGGGTGTCGATGTCCAGCGCATAGGCACCGTAAACACGCGGCGGCTCGTCGCGCTGCGCGTGGCGGGACGTGATGAGGTCCAACGCCATCCAGCGCTCACGCAGGGTGATGTTGGGGTGGCGGCGGGCGGCGTCCAGCAGCTGGTTGTGGATGGCCTTGCCCGTGGCGTCGGCCGCGTGGGCGATGCGGCGCACCGCGTGGCCGCCCTCGCGTGTGAGGTGCAGGCCCAGGGGGCCGGTGTCGTCGGGCGTGAAGGGCACACCCTGCTCCACCAGCCAGCCCACGGCGGCCGCGCTGCGCTCGGCGATGAAGCGGGCGGTGGCCTCGTCCACCAGGCCGGCGCCAGCGTCCTGCGTGTCGCGCACATGGCTTTCGATGGAGTCGTCGCTGCCCAGCACGCCGACGATGCCACCCTGCGCCCAGGCTGTGGCGGCTTCGGTCAGCTCCCGCTTGGCCAGGATGACGACGGGCACGCTGTCGGCGAGGTGCAGGGCCACGGTCAGGCCGGCAAGGCCGGCGCCGATGATGACGACGGGGGCGTCTTGGGAAGCAGCAGTCATGGCGGCCGATTGTCCCGCAGGGAAAACACCCTGCCGGCAGGGTGAGGATTGCCAAGGCGCGCAGCCTCGCTACGCCGCACCGGCCCCTATGCTGCCCGGCGCAGCCTCGCCGGCTGTCATGGAGGAAACGATCTTGCTGACATTCACCCGCTGGGCCGGCGTCGCTGCCGGCCTTTTGCTGTCCGCCAGCCTGGCGAAGGCAGCGCCCCCGCCCGCCGAGGTGTTCTTCAAGGACGCCGACATCGTCGAGGCCGTGCTGTCACCCTCGGGCCGGCGCCTGGCCCTCACCTCGGCCAAAGGTGCGGCGCGCGTCGGGCTGGTGATCCTCGATCTGGGGCCGGACGGCAAGATGCAGCGCGTGGCGCAGTTCAGCGACGGCGATGTCAGCCAGGTCCGCTGGGTGAACGAGGAGCGGCTGATCTTCAGCATCCTGGACCTGTCCGAAGGCAGCGGCCGGCCGCAGGGCGCGCCGGGGCTGTTCGGCGTGAACGCCGACGGCAAGCAACTGCGCCAGCTGGTGCGCCGCATGGGCAAGCCCTTCATCACCGCCGGTGGCGTGGACGAGCGCATCCTCGACTGGAACCACCTGCTGCTGCGCGTGCCCACGCCCCAGCCTGGCGCCGCCAACGACGAAGTGCTGATGGCCGAGTGGGCCCTGGACGACCTGCACACGCAGACACCGCTGTGGCTGAACGTGCGCACGGGGCGCACGCGCTCGGTCAGCTTCGAGCAGCCCCCGCACACCGTCGGCTGGCTGACGGATGCCAAGGGCGAGCCGCGCGTGGCCATGACGCTGCACAAAGGCCGCCAGGGTGCGTTCTGGCGGGCGCCCGGCGCCAAGGACTGGGTGCAGCTGTACGAGGCCGATCTGTTCAACGCCCCGTTCTCGCCCAACTCGGTGGACGAAGCCGGCAACCTCTACGTGACCCGCACCGAAGGCCCGCAGGGCTTGCAGGTGCTGGCGCGCTACGACTTCGCCACCCGCGCGCCCGAACCCAAGCCGCTGGTCGTGACGCCGGGCTTCGACTTTGCCGGCAGCCTCATCACCGATGGCGCCGGGCAGGCGCGCGGCGTGCGCGTGACCGTGGACGGCGAAACCACCGTGTGGTTCGACGAATCGCTCAAGGCCCTGCAGCAGCAGGCAGACCGCCTCTTCCCCGGTCGCATGAACCAGATCCACTGCAGCCGCTGCGGCCAGCCCGACATGGTGGCTTTGGTGCGCAGCACCAGCGACCGCGACCCCGGCCGCCTCTGGTACTACCAGGCCAAGCCAGCCGGTGACGAAAAGCCGTGGGCCAGCCTGGGGCGCATGCGCGCCGACGTGAAGCCCGAGCAGATGGCGGCGATGGACCTGCACCGCATCCCCGCCCGCGACGGCCGCGACCTGCCGGTGTGGGTGACCCTGAACCCCGGCACCGAAGGCCCGAGGCCCGCTGTCGTGCTGGTGCACGGCGGCCCGTGGGTGCGTGGCGGCAGCTGGGGCTGGCACCCCATGGCCCAGTTCCTGGCCTCGCGCGGCTACGCCGTCATCGAGCCCGAGTTCCGCGGCAGCACGGGATACGGCGAGGCGCATTTCAAGGCCGGCTTCAAGCAGTGGGGCCGCGCCATGCAGGACGACGTGGCCGACGCCCTGCGCTGGGCTCAGAAGCAGGGCATTGCCAGCGACAAGGCCTGCATCGCCGGCGCCAGCTACGGCGGCTACAGCACGCTGATGGGGCTGGTGAACGACCCCCAGCTCTACCGCTGCGGCGTGGCCTGGGTGGCCGTGACGGACCTGGACCTGCTGCTGCGCGGCTCGTGGTGGGTGCGGGACGACGCCAGCCACTTCGGCCGCCAGTACGCCCTGCCCGAAATGATCGGCGACCCGGACAAGGATGCGGCCGCCATTGCCGCCAACTCCCCCGTGAAGCAGGCGGCCCGCATCCAGGCGCCGCTGCTGCTGGCCTTCGGCGAGGCCGACCTGCGCGTGCCACTGGCCCACGGCGAGCGCATGCGCAAGGCGCTGCAGGCCGCCGGCAACGAGCCGGTGTGGGTGACCTACCCGGGCGAGGGCCACGGCTTCAGCGTGCTGAAGAACCGCATCGACTTTGCCGAGCGCATGGAAGCCTTCCTGGCCAAGCACCTCAGCCCTGCGGCGCCCTGAACCCGTTGCCGTGGCGCCGCCACGCCGGCGGCTTCCACAGGTGGGCCAGGCGCAGGCCCCAGGTCTTCTCCTGCGCCATGTCGCGGAACATCGCGCGCCACTCGTGCGCGTTGAGCCAGAACAGGTTGTGCGTCGGGTAAGGGTGCTCCAGGCCGTAATCCACCGGCGCCACTTCGGGCTCGAAGCTGCCGAACAGGCGGTCGAACACGATCAGCGTGCCACCGAAGTTCTTGTCGATGTACTGCGGGTTGCGGCCATGGTGGGCCCGGTGGTGCGAGGGCGTGTTGAAGATGAACTCGAACCACGCGGGCATCTTCTGCACCCAGCTCGTGTGCACGAAAAACTGGTAGCCCAGGTTCAGCGACAGCGCGAACAGCACCCAGCGCGGCTCGAAGCCCAGCCACACCGCCGGCAGGTAGAACAGCCAGTTGCCGGCAACGGGGTAGAACCAGCTCTGCCGCAGCGCGGTGCTGAAGTTCATGTGTTCCGAACCGTGGTGCACCACGTGCGCGCACCAGAACCAGCGGATGCGGTGGCTGGCGCGGTGGAAGCCGTAGTACAGCAGCTCCACCAGCAGGAACAGGCCCACGAAGCGCCACACGGTGACGTCGACCGTGAACAGGCGGTGGTCGTACACCCAGCCCATCGCGGGCAGCACCCACACCGCCAGCAGGAGCAGGTCGGCCACCAGGTAGCTGCCGCCGCTGTTCATGCTGTCGAAGGTGTCCCACAGCTCGAACACGCGGGTCTTGCGAAAGCGCCAGGCCTCCAGCGCGATGAACACGGCGAACACCGGCGACAGCATCACCAGCGTCAGGTCGCGCCAGTCGAAGTGGCGGTGGTAGAGATCAAGCAGCCCGTCCATGCCCGGATGTTGGACCGAAACGGCGCCGGGTTCTTGACGGCAAACCCCGGGTTTTTGACGGATCACGACAGCCTGCGGGTCATCACGCAGCACAGCCCGCCGGCCGCGGCGGCATCATGCGCCTCCCATGGATGACACCCGCGTTGCCGCCAGCTACGTCCAGCTGCTGTTCGAGCACATGGCAGCGCTGGGCTGCGCGCCCGCGCTGGGCGAGCCACCCGGGCCGGAGGAAGCCTTTGTGGCCCTGCGCCGCTGGCAGGCCCTGCTGGAGCGGGCCCGCGAGCTGGACCCCGGCCCCCGGGCCACCTTTGCGCTGCGGCTGGCCCGGGGCATCGCGCCCCGGCACTTCGGCGTGGTGGGCTTCGCGGCGCTGGCCTGCGGCAACCTCGCCGAGGCCCTGCAGCGCCTGGAGCGTTACCACCGGTCGGTTTACGACGTGAACCTTGCGCAGGTGCGCCCCTGTGCCGAGGGCCTGTGCATCGAATGGGGCGTGGAGCGCGGCCGGCCCGGCGCGCTGGTGGACGAGACCGCCCTCGCCGCCCTGGTGCAGCTCACGCGCGAATTCACCGGCCGGCCGCTGCGCGCCCTGTCCGTGGACTTCGTGAACCGCCGCCCGACCGACGTGCGGCCCTATGAGGACTTCTTCGGCGGCCCGGTGCGCTTCGGCCAGCCCTGCACCCGCCTCGTGCTGGCCGCCCGTGACCTGGCCCTGCCGCTGCGCGGCGCAGACGCAGCGCTGCTCGCCCTGCTGGACGCGCAGGCCGAGCGCCTGCTGCAGGAAGTGGCCGCCGTGCACGGCCCGCTGGGCGTCTGGCGCCAGGCGCTGGTGGGCCTGATCCGCAGCGGCCGCACGCAGCTGGCCGACCTGGCGCACAGCCTGGAAATGAGCCCGCGCGCCCTGCAGCGGCGGTTGGCGGCGCAGGGCCAGAGCTTCCAGGCCCTGTTGGGCCACACCCGGCAGCAGTTGGCTGAGGCCTACCTGCGCGACGCCAGCCTGGAGCTGGCCGAGGTGGCGCTGCTGCTGGGCTACTCCGAGCAAAGCGCCTTCACACGCGCCTTCCGGCAGTGGACTGGCCTGGCGCCGCTGCAGTGGCGCCGGCAGCACGCGCGATGACCCCCACGCCCGACACCGTGGTGCGCCACGGCCAGCCTGCCCACGGCCGGTACGTTGGCCGCATCGCCCGCATCGACTGGTCGCCCCTGCAGCCGCGCCCGGGCTGGCTGTGGCGCCGGCTGCACCACAAGCGCTGGCAGTACGTCGGACTGGGCAACGAGGCCGTCTTCGTCGGTGTGGCCATCGTCGACGTCGGCTGGGCGAGCTCCGCGTTCGCCTACCTTTTCGACCGCCGCCGCCGCGAGCTGCTGGCCGACTGGAGCCAGGACGGCCTGCCCGGCCTGCAGGCGCAGGTGTCGGACGCGCCCCTCACCGGGACGCAAGCCTGGTTCCGGGGGCCGGGCGCCCGGCTGTCGCTGCAGCACAGCAGCGGTGACCGCCTCCACCTGCGCGTGGCCACGCGGGCCCTGCGGCTGGAGGCCGAGCTGCAGCTGCAGGCCATGGCCCCGCCGCTGCTGGCCGTCGGGCCCATCGCGGGCGGCCTCGCCCACGCCACACAGAAAACCAGCGCCCTGCCCGTGCAAGGCTGGGCCGAGGCCGGCGGCCAGCGCTTCGGGCTGGACGGCGCCTGGGCGGCGGTCGATGCCTCCAACGGCCTGCTCGCCCGCGACACGGCCTGGCGCTGGGCCAGTGCGCACCGGCCGGATGTGGGCTTCAACCTGCAGCAGGGCTACTTCGGCCACCAGGAAAACGCGCTGTGGCTGGACGGCCAGCCCGTGCCGCTGGCGGCGGCCCACTTCGCGTTCGACGCCACCCGCCCGATGGCCCCGTGGCACGTGCACACCGAGGACGGCCTGCTGGACCTGACCTTCACGCCCGAAGGTGCCCGCGCCGCCGACAAGAACCTCGGCCTGGCCGCCAGCCACTACGTGCAGCCCATCGGCTGCTTCAGCGGCACTGTGCGGGCCTCGAAAACGGCAACGCCGAGACAGGTGCGAGACCTGCTCGGCGTCACGGAGGACCACCGCTCACGCTGGTGATCGCTCATGCCAGCCGGCTTGCAGGCCGGCGCCCCTGCTCAGTGCACGACGCGACCGAAGCTGAACTCGCCGTCGACGATCTGCAGCGGGATCACATCCTTGGGCCCGAACTTGCCCTCCAGGATGAGCCGGGACAGCGGGTTCTCCACGCGCTGCTGGATGGCCCGCTTGAGCGGCCGGGCGCCGAAGACGGGGTCGAAGCCCACCTTGGCCAGCTCGTCCAGCGCTTCCTCGCTGGCGTACAGCTTCATCTCCAGCTTCTCCAGGCGCGCTTCGAGCTGGCGCAGCTGGATCTTGGCAATGGCCTTGATGTGCTCCGCGCCCAGCGCGTGGAAGATCACCGTCTCGTCGATGCGGTTCAGGAACTCGGGCCTGAAGTGGCCCTTGACCTCGCTCCACACCGCATCGCGGATCACATCCTCACTCTCACCCGCGAGCGCCATGATGTGCTGCGAGCCGAGGTTGCTGGTCATCACGATCACCGTGTTCTTGAAGTCCACCGTGCGGCCCTGGCCGTCGGTCATGCGGCCGTCGTCCAGCACCTGCAGCAGCACGTTGAACACGTCCGGGTGCGCCTTCTCGACCTCGTCGAGCAGCAGCACGCTGTAGGGCTTGCGGCGCACCGCCTCGGTCAGGTAGCCGCCCTCGTCGTAGCCCACGTAGCCCGGGGGCGCGCCGATCAGGCGGGCCACCGAGTGCTTCTCCATGAACTCGCTCATGTCCAGGCGGATGAGGTGCTCCTCGCTGTCGAACAGGAAGCCCGCCAGCGCCTTGCACAGCTCCGTCTTGCCCACGCCCGTGGGGCCGAGGAAGAGGAACGAGCCGATGGGCCGGTTCGGGTCCGACAGGCCCGAGCGCGAACGGCGGATGGCATCGGCCACCGCCACGATGGCCTCGTCCTGGCCCACCACGCGCTCGTGCAGCTTGGTTTCCATCTGCAGCAGCTTGTCGCGCTCGCCTTGCATCATCTTGCTCACGGGGATGCCGGTGGCGCGGCTCACCACGTCGGCGATCTCTTCGG
>JBBIVU010000174.1:0-7629 GCA_037439585.1 Roseateles sp.
CCCTCTTGCCGGAACACCCATGCCCCATTTCCGTTTGCGGCCCCGCCCCACGCTGCTGGCTGTGGCCGGCCTGCTGGCCGTCGCCACGGCTCAGGCCCAAGCCCAGGCTGATGCCCCCATCGTCCTCGCCTCGGCGGTGCTCGAAAAAGTCGAGGTCACCGGCCGCCATTACGACAACGCCATCGGCAGCACCGATGCCGCCTCCCAAGGCACCATCCGCGCCGAGCTGCTGAAGAGCCGCCCCGCGCTGCGCCCCGGTGAGGTGCTGGAGTTCGTGCCCGGTGTCATCGTCACCCAGCACTCGGGCGACGGCAAAGCCAACCAGTACTTTCTGCGCGGCTTCAACCTCGACCACGGCACCGACTTCGCCACCACCGTCAACGGCCTGCCGGTCAACATGCCCACCCACGGCCACGGCCAGGGCTACGCGGACCTGAACTTCCTCATCCCCGAGCTGGTGGACCGCATCGAGTACCGCAAGGGGCCGTACTTCGCCAGCACCGGTGACTTCTCCGCCGCCGGCTCGGCCGACATCGCCTACCGCCGCACGCTGGACGAGAACTTCGCTGCGCTCACGCTGGGCCAGCGCCAGTTCCAGCGCTTCGTCGGCGCGGGCTCCACGGCCGTGGGCGGCGGGCTGCATCTGCTCGGCGCCGTTGAGGTGCAGCACAACGACGGCCCCTGGCAACTGCCCGAACACCTGCGCAAGAGCAATGGCGTGCTGACGCTTTCCAGCGGCAGCAAGGCCGAAGGCTGGAGCGCCAGCCTGATGGGCTACAGCGCTCGCTGGAACTCCACCGACCAGGTGCCCGAGCGCCTCATCGCGGCGGGCAGCGTCAATGGCAAGCCTTTCGGCCGCTTCGATGCGGTGGACCCGACCGACGGCGGCAACACCCAGCGCAGCAGCCTCTCCGGCGAGTGGCGCCGCAACACCGGCAGCCTGGCGACGAACGTCGCGGCCTACGCGATGCATTACCAACTGCAGCTCTTCTCCAACTTCACCTACGCGATGGACCGCCCCACCGAGGGCGACCAGTTCTCGCAGCAGGACCGGCGTGAGGTCTACGGCCTGAGCGCCAGCCAGGCCGCGGACCACCGCCTGGGCGACCTGCCGGCACGCAGCGAGATCGGCCTGCAGCTGCGCCACGACCGCATCCGCCTGGGCCTGTCCGACGCGGTCGCACGCCGCATCACCCGCACCACCCGTGAAGACGCCGTGCGCGAAACGCAGCTGGGCGCCTACGGCCAGACGGCGGTGGAGTTGGCGCCCTGGCTGCGCGCCATCGTGGGCCTGCGTGCCGACCAGGCGCAGTTCAGGGTCGACAGCTTCAGCAACACTGCCAATTCCGGCCGTGCCTCGGCCCACCTGCTGAGCCCCAAGTTCTCGCTGATCGCCGGACCTTGGGGCCGGACCGAGTTCTTCTTCAACGCCGGCAGGGGTTTTCACAGCAACGACGCGCGCGGCACCACGGCCAAGGTGGACCCCAAGACGGGCGAGCAGGTGGAGAAGGTGCCAGGCCTCGTCGCCGCGCGTGGCCTGGAGCTGGGCGCGCGCACGGAGTGGGTGCCGGGCCTGCAAAGCTCGGTGGCGCTGTGGAAGCTGGACTTCGACTCCGAGCTCGTCTACGTGGGAGACGCCGGTGCCACCGAGGCCAACCGCCCCAGCAAACGCCATGGCGTCGAGTGGAACAACCGCTACGTGCCCGTGCCCTGGCTGCTGGTGGACGCGGACCTGGCCTGGACGCAGGCCCGGTTCGCCAATGCAGACCCGGCCGGCAACCGCATCCCCAACGCCGTCGACAAGGTTGGCTCCATCGCCGTCACGCTGCGCGACCTGGGCCCGTGGTCAGCAAGCCTGCAGTGGCGCTACCTCGGCGCGGGCGCGTTGATCGAGGACAACAGCGTGCGTTCCCGCGCCTCGCTCACCACCAACCTGCGCGTCAGCCGGCGGCTCAACGCCCGGGCCGAGCTGACAGTCGATGTGTTCAACCTGGCCAACCGCAAGCTCAACGACATCGAATACTTCTACGCGTCGCAGTTGCCCGGCGAAGCCGCGCCGGTGGCAGACCGGCACGTCCACCCTGCGGAACCGCGCACGGTGCGGGTGACGTTCAAGCAGGGCTTCTAGCGCCTCACCAGGGTGCGTCGCCTTCGGCCAACGGCTCGGTGGGCAGCGCGGCCGGAGCCGCGGCAGGGGCTGCGGCCGGCGTGCCTTGCGCGGCAAAGTCGTGCTCGCCGCCCAGGCCCTCGATGAGGGCCGGGATCAGCCCGCTCAGCTCGCCCGTGGCCAGGGCCAGGTCGGCGTCGAAGGCTTCGTCACCGCTGGCCTCGGGGCGGCCTTCAAAGGCCAGGTCCAGGAAGCTGATCTTCTTGATCGCGAAGCCCTCCGTCAGCGTGAAGGCCACGCGGTCTTTCCAGCTCAGGGCCAGGCGGGTGGGCATCTTGCCGCTGGTCAGGTGGGCGCGCACCTCGTCGATGTCCAGCGGGTGGCGGGCGTAGCGCACGACGGGTTTTTCTTCGTCGCTGCCCTTGAGCTCGCATTCGCGCTCGATCTGGAAGCCTTCGGGCGTCACGCCGTCCATCAGCCAGGCGGCCATCACGGCGGCGGGGCTTTCGGCGGTCTGTACCAGCTGCAGGGAGAGGCCGGGGCTGGCCTGGATGAGCAGGGTGATGACTTCGTCCGCCCGGCTGCTGGAGCCGGCGTCCACGAACAGCAGGCCCTGGCCCGGCGCGATCCACACCTGGGTGGCCGAGGTCTTGGTGAAGGCGCGCGGCAGCAGCTCGTGGGCGGCTTGCTCCTTGAGTTCCTTCTTGGCCTTCTTGCCGGGCTTGCGGCCGGTGGTGTGCTCGATGTGTTCGGCCAGCTCGTCCACGCGCTCCTGCACGACGGAGGAGGGCAGCAGGCGCGCTTCGCGCTTGAGCTTGAGCAGCCAGTGGCCGTCGACGACCTCCACCAGCGGCGCGTGCTCGATGCCGCGCGGCGGCGCCCAGCCCACGGCCAGGGGCTGGGTGGGGGCGCAGGGCAGGAAGGTTTCCTTGGCAAGCTGCTCGGCGAGCTGCTGGGCATCGGTCTGCCAGCCTTCGCCGATGCGGTAGGTGATCAGGTTCTTGAACATGGCGCTTGAGAAACAAGAAGCCCGCCAGCGGCGGGCTTGGGGAGTTGGGTTGTGATTGTCTCAGGCCTGGGCCATCACCTGCCGCAGCAGCTTCTCGAACACGTCCACCGACTGGCCGCCCTGGATGAGGTGCTGCTGGTTCACGACGATGGCCGGCACGCCGGAGATGCCCTGGCGCTGCACCTCGGCTTCGGCGGCCGCCACCTCTTGCGCGTACTGCGCGCCGGCCAGCAGCTCGCGGGCGCCAGCCTCGGGCAGGCCGGCGGCCACGGCCACGTTCAGCAGCACGGCGGGGTCGGACACGTTGCGGCCTTTGGTGAAGTAGGCCTTCAGCAGCGCCACCTTGAGCGTGCGCTGCTCGGCACCGCCGAAGGCCTCGCCAGCCCAGTGCAGCAGGCGGTGGGCGCTTCGGGTGTTGTAGATGCGGCTGCGCGCTTCCATGGCGAAGGTGAAGCCCAGCTCCGCACCGCGCTCGCGGATGGCCTGCCGGGTGCCGGCCAGCTGGGCGGGCGAGGCCCCGTACTTCTGCGCCAGGTGCTCCTCGATGTCCTGCCCCTCGGGGCCCATGCCGGGGTTGAGCTCGAACGGGTGGAAGTGCAGGTCCAGCGTCAGCCCGGGGATGCGGGCCGCAGCGGCTTCCAGCGCGTACAGGCCGATGGCGCACCAGGGGCAAACCACGTCGGAGATGAAATCAATGCGCATGGGGAGGGGGAGCAAAACGGATGTGCGCAATTGTCTCGTGCGTGCCAAGGCCCGGGGCGGCCAAGCCCATACAGTGGGCCGGCCCTGGCCGCTTCGCCTACCGTGCGGCTCGTCAATTTCCGGAGACCGCTGAATGCCTGACGCCACCCCGTACACCCCGCCCCAGGTCTGGACCTGGAACACCGCCAGCGGCGGCCAGTTCGCCAACATCAACCGCCCCGTGGCCGGTGCCACCCACGAGCGCGAGCTGCCCGTGGGCCGCCACCCGCTGCAGCTCTACTCACTGGGCACGCCCAACGGCGTGAAGGTGACGGTGATGCTGGAGGAACTGCTGGCGCTGGGCCACGCGGGGGCCGAGTACGACGCCTGGCTGATCCGCATCAACGAGGGCCAGCAGTTCGGCAGCGGCTTCGTGGCGGCCAACCCCAATTCCAAGATCCCCGCGCTGCTGGACTTCAGCGCCGGCCCTGACGTGGCGCCCGTGCGGGTGTTCGAGTCCGGCGCCATCCTGATGCACCTGGCCGAGAAGTTCGGCAGCGCCTTCCTGCCCACCGAGGGTGCCGCGCGGGCCGAGACCCTGAGCTGGCTGTTCTGGCAGATGGGCAGCGCGCCCTTCCTGGGCGGTGGCTTCGGGCACTTCTACGCCTACGCGCCGGAGAAGCTGGAGTACCCCATCAACCGCTACGCCATGGAGGTGAAGCGCCAGATGGACGTGCTGAACCAGTTGCTGGCCGAGCGGCGCTACCTGGCCGGCGAGGCCTACACCATCGCCGACATGGCCGTGTGGCCCTGGTACGGCGCGCTGGCCAAGGGGCAGCTGTACGGCGCGGGGGAGTTCCTGTCGGTGCACGAGTACACCCACGTGCTGCGCTGGGCCGACGAGATCGCCCAGCGCCCGGCCGTGCAACGCGGCCGCAAGGTGAACCGCGTGTTTGGCGACCCCGCCAGCCAGCTGCACGAGCGCCACGACGCCAGCGACTTCGACACCCGCACGCAAGACAAGCTGAGCCCCCAGCCATGATCACCCTCTACGACTGCGCCACCGCCCCCAGCCCCCGCCGTGCCCGCATCCTGCTGGCCGAGAAGCGTGTGCCGCACACCACCGTGCAGGTGGACCTGCGCACGGGCGAGCAGATGGGCGAGGCCTACCGGCGCATCAACCCGCAGTGCACCGTGCCGGCGCTGGTGACGGACGAAGGGGCCGTGCTGACCGACAACGCCGCCATTGCAGCCTACCTGGAAGCGCGCTTCCCCGAACCCCCGCTGCTGGGCCGCACGGCGCTGGAGAAAGCCGACATTGCCAGCTGGCAGTGGCGGGTGGAGTTCGAGGGGCTGATGCCCATCGCCGAGGCCTTGCGCAACAGCAGCCCGGCCATGGTGGACCGTGCGCTGCCCGGACCGATGAACTACGCGCAGATCCCGGCGCTGGCCGAGCGCGGGTTGGCGCGGCTGCAGCACTTTCTGGCCGAGCTGGATGCACACCTTGCCGGCCGTGAGTTCATCGCGGCCGGGCAGTTCAGCGTCGCTGACGTCACCGCCGTGGTGACGGTGGACTTTGCCCGTGCCGTGAAGGTAAGGCCGGGTGACGGGCATCCGCACCTGCTGCGCTGGCGCTCGGCGATGCAGGCCCGTGGCACCATGGGCTGATCCTCTTACCCTGGAGCACCGGCCATGATTCACCGCGACCGCATGACTGCCCGGCTGGACGGTGATTTCGCCGTTTTCCTGATCGGCATGCGCATCAACCGGCCCTGGGCGGTGCGGCGCTGGTGGCCGGTGGCCGCCGCCATGCCGCGGATGCTGCGCGAGCTGTACACGCAGCCGAGCCTGGGGTTGCTCAGCCACGAGATGTGGTTCTCCCGCACCATCATCCTGGTGCAGTACTGGCGCAGCATGGACGCGCTGCTGGCCTACGCGCAAGACCGCCAGGCGGCGCATCTGCCGGCCTGGCAGGCCTTCAACCAGGCCATTGGCACGGACGGCACGGTGGGCATCTGGCACGAGACCTACCTGGCCGGGCCGGGCCGCTACGAGAACGTTTACGTCAACATGCCGGCCTTTGGCCTGGGCAAGGCGGGCACCCTGCGGCCGGCCCGCAGCGGCCTGCAGTCGGCAGCAGGTCGGTTGGGCGCGGGGAACGAGGGTGTCCGCGCGCGCGCCGAGCCAACCGCGCGCGATTGACCCCGCTCAGCGGGACGCGCCGCCGTGGTTCGTGAGCGCCGCAGGCGTCAGCCCAGCTGCCGGTCGCTCGGCCTCGCCAGGTAGAACCATTCCGTGCCGGGTTGCGACTTGACGTTGGGGAACACGATGCGGCCCGCGCTGGGCGCCCGCACCGGCTCGCCGCTGGCCCGGGTGCCGATGGTTTCACCCTGCGCGATGGCGTCGAAGCTGGCCCACTCGCGCTCGAACGCGTCGCCCATGTCCTCGCGGTCGATCACCTCGTAGAGCTGCAGCACCTCGGGCGGCTGGGCGGGGCGGTGCGGCTCCACGGCGCTGGCGTCCAGCATGCCCAGGTGCACCAGCGTGCGCAGGATGGCCAGGCGCGCCACCTCGGGGCCGTTCGGGTCCAGGTGCTGGCCGCATTCCAGCGTGATGGCCCAGCCGCCGGTGGAGCGCATGTACTCGGTGGTGCCCACGCCGTAGTGCGGGTCGATGATGAGGGAGGTGCGGCGGGACCCGTCATGGTCGCGCAGCTGGCGGCGCTGCAGGCCCGTGGCGTAGGTGGACAGCCAGCCCTCCACGATACGGCTCACGCCCAGCGCAGCGGCCAGCGCGGACTCCGTGGCCTCCTGCGAGAACGGCTCCAGCTCGCCCGCGTTGTTGCGCGGGCCGATCATGGCGAAGGCCGGGCCGTTGCCCTGGAAGCTGTGCAGGTCCAGGATGCCGTCGTGCTGCGCGATCAGCGGGCACAGCACCCGGGCGATGCGGTCCTCGTGGTCGTGCGCGATCACCGGCGGGCGCAGGTTGCGGTTGAGGTTGCGGTCGCCCTCGCGCCGGTTCAGCTGGTGGGCCAGCGGGTTGACGATGGGCACGAAGGTGAGTGTGCCGCGCTTCAGCACCAGCTCGCCCGCGTCCAGCTTCTGCATCAGCCCGGCCATGGCCGTGGTGCCGTGGATCTCGTTGCCGTGCACGGCGGCGGTCACCAGCAGGCGGGGCCCCGGTTGCAGGCCGGCGTACTGGTGGATGCGGAGGTGGCGGGTGGGCGTGGTCATGGCGTCAGCAGGGCAGAGGTGAGGGGCCGTTCGGCGGGCAGCAGGCGGCGGGGCAGTTCGGCGGCGGGCTGGCCGGCGCGGTAGGCCACAAGGCGGTAGAGGGTGGCGAAGGCGTAGTCCGGCGGTGCTTCGCCGGCGCCCATCAGCAGCTCGCCACCCCGGCGCACGGCGTCCGCCAGGAAGGCGGGCAGGCGCAGGTGGTAGGGGTTGCGGGCGATCTCGCCGGCATGGCGCTCCAGCGCGGTGATGAGGCGGGCCGTGTCGGCCACGTTGGTTTGCACCAGCGTGTTGGGCGCGGCCTGGGTGGACCAGAACTCCGTCTCGGCCAGCACCGTGTCCAGCCGGCTGGCGGCCAGCGCCTCGACGGCCAGTTGGTGTACACCTTGGTGACTGGGGTTGTCGTCCAGCGCATGGGGTGCCAGCACCAGGGCCGGCCGATGCGCGGCGAGCAGGGCGGCCAGGGCCTGGACGTGGGCGGCCCAGAGGGCGGGGTCGCGGTCGGCGGTGTCGGGCCGCACGTCCACCAGGCCGTCGCCTTCAGGCACGATGAGGTCGAAGCCCAGCACCGCGCAGGCGGCCTGCAGCTCGGCACGGCGGCC
>JBBIVU010000175.1:0-7582 GCA_037439585.1 Roseateles sp.
CACGGCCTGGCTGGTGATCGTCGCAGCCGAAATGCTGACCGGCGGCGTGGGCATCGGCTTCTGGGTGTGGGACGAGTGGAACAACCTCAACGTGGCCCACATCCTCATCGCGATCTTCGTCATCGGCACTGTCGGGCTGCTGCTCGAATGGCTGCTCATTGCACTCGCCAAGCAAGTCACGTTTGAACAGGACTGATCCCATGAAGCCCTTCATCCAGGTCCAGGCGGCCGACATGGTGTTCACCACCCGCAAGGGGCGTTTCCATGCGCTGCAAGGCGTCAACCTCGACGTGCAGCGCGGCGAGTTCATCACCCTCATCGGCCACTCAGGCTGCGGCAAGTCGACGCTGCTCAACCTGATCGCCGGCCTGCTGGTGCCCACCTCCGGTGCGCTGATCTGCGACGGCCGCGAGATTGCCGCGCCAGGCCCCGAGCGGGCCGTGGTGTTCCAGAACCACTCGCTGCTGCCCTGGCTCTCGTGCCTGGACAACGTGCTGCTGGCGGTGGAGTCGGTCTTTGGAGGCAAGGAAAGTGCCGCTCAGCTCAAGGTGCGCGCGCGAGCCGCGCTGGAGCTGGTGGGCATGAGCCATGCGCTGCACAAGCGCCCGCACGAAATCTCCGGCGGCATGAAGCAGCGCGTGGGCATCGCACGCGCCCTGGCCATGGAGCCCAAGGTGCTGCTGATGGACGAGCCCTTCGGTGCGCTGGACGCCCTCACCCGCGCCAAGCTGCAGGACGAACTGCTCAAGATCGTGTCGCGCACGCAGAGCACGGTCATCATGGTCACGCACGACGTGGACGAAGCCGTGCTGCTGAGCGACCGCATCGTGATGATGACCAACGGCCCGGCCGCCACCATCGGCGAGATCCTGGAGGTGGGCATCCCCCGCCCCCGCGTGCGGGTGGAGCTGGCTGAAGACCCGCGCTACACCGCCGCGCGCAAGGAGGTCATCGACTTCCTGTACACCCGACACGCCCACGTCGAGCAGGCGGCTTGATGGGCTGATGGGAGGGGGCGACCGGGCCGGCCATGCTCTCGCCCCGTTGTCGTGGGGCCGGGCGGGGCACCCAGCCCACGACACCCGGCCCACTTCACCCCAAGATCAACTGCAATGACCCCTGCAGCGCCTGGATGAGCGCCTCCAGCGCCTGCAACAGCCGCTCACTGCCCTGGTGCATGCGCTGCACCGCATCGCCCTGATCCACCCGCAAGCCGCGCAGCAGCAACAGCCAGGCCTCATCCACCGCCGCGAAAGCCGGCTGCAGCGCTGGCCCTGCCAAGGGCGCGGCGCGCACCTCGTCGTAGGCCTTGACGAACTCGTCCAGGCCCGCCGCCAGGCCGCTGGCATCGTGCCCGGGCAGCACCTGGGCCAGCAGCCCCTCCTTGGCCAGCCGCTGGCTCAGCAGCCTCAGCCGTGTGACCCGGGCCAGCAGGCCCACCGGGCGCTGGCCCGCGCGCTCCGACAGCCGCAACACCAGCGTCTCGCTGCTGTCCAGCAGGCGCTGCGCAGCCGCGTCGCTGCGGGCCAGGTCGGGCTGGCGGTGGGCCAGCGCCGCATCCAGCTGCACCCAGGCGGCCGACACGGCCGAGAGTTCCTCGGCCAGGTCGCCGCGCAACAGCTCGCCCAGCCGCGTCAGGTTGGCTGCCACGCGTTCGGCCGAGGCGTCCAGCAGCGCCTGCGCCTCGCGCCGCTCGGGTGGCGCCAGCCTGGGCCACTGGCGCAAGGCCTGCAGCTTGACGAGGCGCTGGCTCAACATGCGCTGGGCGCCGGCCCGCTCCAACGCTTCGGCCAGTTCCGACGTGTGCACCACGCCCCGCGCCACCTCCGGCAACTTGGCCTGGGTCTGCATGGCCGTGCTGCGCAACAGCGCGAAGGCAGCCGCCTCGTCGATGCCCCGGGCTTGCATCAGCAAGCCCTTGGCGCGCTCCGTCCACTTGCGTTCCTCCAGCTTGGCTTGCGCAGCGCTGTCACGCACCCGCAGTTGGGCCGCCAGGTCATGCGCCCACAGCAGCGCCTGGCTCACCTGGTCGGTCTCGGCATCGGCAGGCAGCCACTGCAACACGCCCAGCGCCAGCAGCGCGCGGCGCTGGGCCGCATCGGGAAACGTCGACACCACCACCACCGGAACGCCCCACGCCCGTTCGGCGCGCAGCACCTGCTCCAGATGGGTGCGATCGAGGCACCACAACAGGCCAACGGCGCCAGCATCCGCCACCGCCACAGGCGCTGAATCGGTGCACAAAGTCCAGCCCATGGCCTGAAGCGCGGCAGCCTGTGGCGGGGTCTCGGGGCCACAGAGCAGCAGCGGGGGCCGTGCAGACGGCACGGTGTCGGTCGGTATTGGCAAGGTCACGCCCCAAAACGGCGCAAGAAACAGGCCAAGGGGCTTTCGAATCGGGCACCGTGCGCGCGTGGGTACGGACTGCGTGGGTTCGCGGCCCGCCAGTTCGAGCAGCAGGCCGGCCAGCCGGGTGTTCTGGTGGCCCTCAAACCGCCGCTGCCACCCCCCGCCGAAGTCCCCGTTGCGGGGGCTTGAGCCCTGCAGGCTGGACAGCCCGGTGTCGAGTTCGAAGCCCATGGCCCGGAGGGGCGACAACCCGCTTCGCGCCGCGTTGGTGCGTTTTTGAGATGAACGCACCCGCGCCGGGCTCCAAAACGCTTCGGCGTGGGGCGCCGCTGGCGGCGGCAGGATGGAAAGGCCAGCTTCATCGCTGGCACATCGCTTGCGTTGCAAGGGGCAGGCCAACTGCCGTTGGGAGTGGGGTATGGAGAAGATGAAGCTCGTGATGGTGGGCAACGGCATGGCCGGCGTCCGCACGCTGGAAGAGTTGCTGAAGATCGCGCCCGATCTCTACGACATCACCGTCTTCGGCGCCGAGCCGCACCCGAACTACAACCGCATCCTGCTGTCGCCCGTGCTGGCCGGTGAGCAGACGATCGACGAGATCATCCTCAACCCGCTGTCCTGGTACGCCGAGCACGGCATCACGCTGCACCTGGGCACCAAGGTGACCGAGATCGACCGCGTACGCCGCCGGGTGGTGGCGTCCGACAGCACGGGCGCCACCGTCGTCGCCGGGTACGACCGCCTGCTCATCGCCACGGGCTCCAGCCCCTTCATCCTGCCGGTGCCAGGCAAGGACCTGGAGGGCGTGATCGCCTACCGCGACATCGCCGACACCCAGGAGATGATCGACGCGGCCACCAAGTACAGGAACGCCGTCGTCATCGGCGGCGGCCTGCTGGGGCTGGAGGCTGCCAACGGGCTGATGCTGCGCGGCATGCAGGTGACGGTGGTGCACCTGAGCGGCACGCTGATGGAGCGGCAGCTCGACGGCGTGGCAGGCGACCTGCTGCGCAAGTCGCTGGTGGAACGCGGCCTGAAGTTCGCACTGGCGGCGCAAACTCAGGCCCTGCTGCCGGGCGATGCAGGCCGTGTCCGCGCCGTGCAGCTGAAGGATGCTGACGGCCGGCTGTTCGAGGTGCCGGCCGAGCTGGTGGTGATGGCTGCTGGCATCCGCCCCAACACGGCGCTGGCCGAGCAGGCCGGCCTGCACTGCAACCGCGGCATCGTGGTGACGGACACGCTGCAGACGGTCACCGACCCGCGCGTGTATGCCGTGGGCGAGTGCGCGGCCCACCGCGGCATTGCCTACGGCCTCGTGGCCCCGCTGTTCGAGCAGGGCAAGGTGTGCGCTACGCACCTGGCGCAGTTCGGCATCGGCCGCTATCTGGGCTCGCAGACCAGCACCAAGCTCAAGGTGACAGGCATCGACCTCTTCAGCGCCGGCAACTTCCAGGGTGGCGCCGGCACGGAGGAGATCGTCATGAGCGACCCCTTTGCCGGCGTCTACAAGAAGCTGGTCATCCAGAACGACCAACTCGTGGGCGCCTGCCTGTACGGCGACACGGTGGACGGTGGCTGGTATTTCAAGCTGCTGCGCGAGGGCCGCAAGATCGCCGACATCCGCGACAAACTGATGTTCGGGGAGGCCGGCGCCAACATCGGCGACGTGGGCCACCAGGGCCAGAACCGGGCCGTCGCGATGGCCGACACCGACGAAGTCTGCGGGTGCAACGGCGTGAGCAAGGGCAGCATCTGCAAGGCCATCCGCGACAAGGGCCTGTTCACGCTGGACGAGGTGCGCAAGCACACCAAGGCCTCGGCCTCGTGCGGCTCCTGCACCGGGCTGGTGGAGCAGCTCATCATGGCCACGGCCGGCGGCGACTACTCTGCCGCCCCCCGGAAGAAAGCCATCTGTGCCTGCACCGACGCCAGCCACCAGGATGCGCGCGACGCCATCCGGGCCGGCCACCTGCTCACGTCGGCCGAAGTGTTCCAGGCCCTGGCATGGCGCACACCCAACGGCTGTGCCAGCTGCCGCCCGGCCCTCAACTACTACCTCACCAGCACCTGGCCCAAGGAGGCGTTGGACGACCCGCAGAGCCGCTTCATCAACGAACGCTCGCACGCCAACATCCAGAAAGACGGCCGCTACTCCGTCATCCCGCGCATGTGGGGTGGCGAGACGACGAGCGCCGAGCTGCGCCGCATCGCCGATGCAGTGGACAAGTACCAGATCCCCACCGTCAAGGTCACCGGCGGCCAGCGCATCGACCTGCTGGGCGTGAAGAAGGAAGACCTGGTGCATGTGTGGAAAGACATCGGCATGCCCTCGGGCCACGCCTACGCCAAGGCGCTGCGCACCGTGAAGACCTGCGTGGGCTCGGAATGGTGCCGTTTCGGCACCCAGGACAGCACGCAGATGGGCAAGGACCTGGAGCGTGCGCTGTGGCGCATGTACGCCCCGCACAAGGTCAAGATCGCCGTGTCGGGCTGCCCACGCAACTGTGCCGAGGCAGGCATCAAGGACGTGGGAGTCATCGGTGTGGACTCGGGCTGGGAGATCTACATCGCCGGCAACGGCGGCATCAAGACCGAGGTGGCCGAGTTCTTGTGCAAGGTCAGGACGGCGGCGGAGGTGCTCGAGGTCAGTGGTGCGTTTTTGCAGCTCTACCGGCTGGAAGGCTGGTACCTGGAACGAACCGTGCATTACGTCGGGCGGGTCGGTCTCGATCACGTGAAGCGGAAAGTCCTCGACGACCTCGAGGGCCGCAAGGCGCTCTGGGCGCAATTGCAGTTCAGCCTCGACGGCGAGCCCGACCCCTGGTTCGACTTCGACAAGGCCCAAGTGGATCTGCGGCAGTTCGAGAAGGTCGTGCCACCGTGCTTTGGAGCGACTGATGCAGTACACGAGACGCTGGTTGATCGCGGCCCTGGCCGCCACGCCTGTGGCCGGATGGTGCCAACCCGGCCCCTGTGCGCCCAGTCTGGGTGCACTCACACAGCGCATGGGCAAGGCTTGGCTGTGCACGGCCGCCCCGGAACTGCGCACGCCGGCCCACGAGGTGCTGGGCGCCAGCCAGGCCGCCTTCGAACGGCAACTGGCCCAAGCCCATCAGCGCGCCAACCCGCCCGAGCAGGCCGGTGTGCTGCGGGCGCTCTCCAGCCGCTACCAGGATTACCTTGGCCTGTTGGCCAGCAAGCCCGCGGTGGAAAGCCACCGCGCGCTGGTCTCCACGGCCAACGAGGTGCTGACGCTCACCCAGCTCGCCACCGGCAGCATGGGCGACCTGCCCTGGCAGGCCCGGCTGGCAGCCCGCCAGCGTGTGCTGTCGCAACGCGTGGCCCTGCTGGCCCTGGCCAGCCCTGGGGCAGAGAGCGCCCGCCGTGAACGGCAGGCGGTGACCTTTGAATTCGAGGCCGGCCTGCAAACGCTGCAGACAGCCGCCCATCGCGATGCCGCCTTGCGCGAACGCCTGGACCGCGCGCAGGCCGCCTGGCAGCCACTGCGCGAGGCCGCCCACGCCGGCCAGGCTGCGCCGGTGTTCATGGCCAGCGAACAGATGCTGCTGTTGCTCGACAGCGTGACCGACCACTGCGCCCGCCTGGGCGCCTGAGAGACCCCATGGACTGGACCCGCGTTTGCAGCCTGCAGGAGATCCCCGTGCTCGGCGCCCGCCGCGTGCAGCGCACCCGCGGCGTGGACGTGGCCGTGTTCCGCACCACCGACGACGAGGTCTTCGCCCTGCTCGACCGCTGCCCCCACAAGGGGGGCCCGCTGAGCCAGGGCATCGTCTTCGGCCAGAGCGTGGCCTGCCCGCTGCACAACTGGACGATTGGCCTGGCCAACGGCTGCGCCCGCGAGCCAGACGAGGGCTGCACACCGGCCTTCCAGGTGCGGCTGGCCGGGGGCGACGTGTTCCTGCTGCAAGCCGAGCTGGACACCCTGGCCCTGGACCTGCCCGCGCCGGTTGCGGGCCCCAAGATTTCGACAGCGGCGGCCTGAGCGCGGCCGCTGCACCAGCCCGAAGCACATGAGTGAGACCCCGTCCACCTGCCCCTATTGCGGCGTCGGCTGCGGCGTCATCATCGAACACGAGGGCACCCAGATCACCGGCGTGCGCGGCGACCCCGACCACCCCGCCAACTTCGGCCGGCTCTGCACCAAGGGCACCAACCTGCACCTCACGGCCGCGCCGGCCGTCATCCAGCACCAGCGGCTGCGCCAGCCCCAGAAGCGCGCTGCCCGCGGCGCCCCGCCCGAGGTCGTCCGCTGGGAGCAGGCCAACCGCGAGATCGCCGACAAGCTGCTGGCCATCCGAGCCACCCACGGCCCGGATGCCATCGGCGTGTACATCTCCGGCCAGTTGCTGACCGAGGATTACCACGCCTTCAACAAGCTGGCCCGCGCCGTCATCGGCACGCCGCACATCGACTCCAACTCGCGCCTGTGCATGAGCTCGGCCGTCGTGGGCTACAAGCAGGCGCTGGGCGCCGACGCGCCCCCCTGCAGCTACGAGGACATCGAGCAGGCCGACTGCATCCTCGTCAGCGGTGCCAACCCGGCGTGGGCCCATCCCATCCTGTTCCGCCGCCTCGAGGCAGCGCGCAACGGCAAGCTCGGCCGCAACGAAGGGCACCGGCTGATCGTCATCGACCCACGCCGCACCGAGACCGCCGAACTGGCCGACCTGCACCTGCAGCTCCGCCCCGGCACCGACGTGGCCCTGTGCCACGGCCTGCTGCACGCCATCATCTGGCAGGGCTGGACGGCCCCCGGCTTCATCGCCCGTGCCACCGAAGGCTTCGACGCGCTGAAAGACCTCGTGCGCGACTGGCCCCCGGCCCGCGCCGCGCAGGTCTGCGGCGTGCCCGAGGCCGACATCTGGCAGGCCGCCCAGTGGTTCGCGACGGCGCCTGCGTCCCTCAGCCTGTACTGCCAGGGCCTGAACCAGAGCAGCGCCGGCACGGCCAAGAACACGGCCCTCATCAACCTGCATCTGGCCACGGGTCAGATCGGCAAGCCCGGCGCCGGCCCCTTCTCGCTGACCGGCCAGCCCAACGCCATGGGCGGCCGCGAAAGCGGTGGCATGGCCACGCTGCTGCCCGGCCACCGCGACCCGAGCAAGGCCGCAGACTGGGCCGAACTCTGCAAACTCTGGGGTGTGACCGACCTGCCCAGCCGGCGCGGCCACACCGCCGTGGAGATGTTCGATGCGGCCGCGCGGGGTGAGAT
>JBBIVU010000176.1:0-7541 GCA_037439585.1 Roseateles sp.
GCAGATCCTCACCGAACAGAACGTGCAGCGCTCGCTGCGCGAACTGCAGCCGCAAGACATCGTCATCGACCCCGACCTTGCCGGCATGGGGTTCATGGACTTCGCCCGCGCCGACGAGGCCATGGCCACCGGCCGCCGCGCCGCACGGGCCGCCGGCGAGCGCTTGGCCGCGCTGGCCGCCCCGGCACTCCAGGCCCGGCGCCTGGGCCTGCCCGAAGCCGCCCAGGCCGCCCTGCCGCTGACCGAGCTGAAGTTCAGCGGCATGCACCGCACCGATGCCGAAGCCCTGCGGGCCGAGCTGGCCCTGCCCATGAACACGCCCATCAGCCGGGCCGACCTCGCCCGGGCGGTGGAGCGCCTGGACGGCCTGGGCGACTTCGAGCGCATCGAGACCGACGTGGACGACCGCAACGGCCAGCGCAGCGTGGAATTCAAGCTCACCGAGGCCGACTGGGCCGCCAGCCGCGTGCGCCTGGGGCTGGAGCTCTACAGCAACTTCGCCGACGCCAGCAGCTACTCGCTCGTGGCCATGCACGTGGCCAACTGGCTCAACGCCTGGGGCGCCGAGCTGCGCAGCGTGGCCCGCATCGGCTCCACCCGGGGCCTCAACACCGAGTTCTACCAGCCGCTGGGCCCCGGCTCGCGCTGGTTCGCCAGCGCCAAGCTGGCCTACGCAGCAGGCAGCAACGACGTGTTCGACCAAGGCCAGCGCGCGCTTCGCCTGGCCAGCAGCCTGACGAGCGGCCAGCTGGAGCTGGGCCACCGCGTGGCCGGCCTGGGCGACCTGCGTTTCGGCCTGGGCCGGCTGCGCGCCAGCGACGAGGTGGTGCTGCCGGTGGTGCCTGGCAATGGCCGGCGTTCACAGATCTACGCCCAGGAGTACCTGGAGCTGCACACCGACTCGCTGGACTCCCTCGCCTTCCCCAGCCGCGGGCAGTGGACGACGGCGCGCATCGAATGGCTGCACCCGCGCGGCGAGGCCGGCGTCATCAACGCGTCGCTGCTGGGCCTGGCCGCCTTCCGCCTGGGCGAATGGGCCGGCCAGCTGTACGGCGAATTCGCCCACGCCGAACGGGGGCAGACGCGCTCGCTGGGCGGCTACCTGCGCCTGTCCGGCACGGTCGACGGCTCGCTCACCGGCGAGAACATGGTGCTGACGCGCGTGGTCATGGCCCGGCGCATCGGCGAGATGCCAGTGGGCCTGGGCGGCGCGGTGCGCATCGGCTTCTCGCTGGAGACCGGCGCCGTGGGCGGCGGCGCCGGCCTGAAGCTCTCCAACCTGCCCCGCAACGGCTGGAAGCAAGCCGCCAGCGGCTTCCTGAGCGTGGACACCCGCTTCGGGCCCTTCTTCCTGGCGCTGGGCTCCACACGCGGCGGCGACACCTCGGCCTACCTGCTGCTCGGCCCCACCTGGTGAAGCCAGCGCTCGGCCAGCGCGAAATCCTCCGGCCAGGTCACCTTGAAGTTGGCCATCGAAGCCCGCACGAGCCGCGGTGCCAGGCCCAGGGCCTCGACGGCGCTGGCTTCGTCGGTGGCGGCCGCACCCATCGCGGTCAGCGCGCGCTCGACGAGGCCGAGCCGGAACATCTGCGGGGTCTGCGCGGCCCACTTGTCGCGGCGGTCCACGGTGGCGGTCACGCGGCCGTTCGCATCGCCGGACTTCAGCGTGTCGGCGATGGGTTGAGCCAGCAGGCCGCCCACGGCGTCGGGCAGGCAGGCGTCGATGAGCGCATCAATCCAGGCCGGCTGCACCAGGCAGCGCGCAGCGTCGTGCACCAGCACCCAGTCGTCGTCTGAGGCGCCACGGCGGCGGAGTTCGGCCAGGCCGCCCAGCACGGTCTCGGCCCGGCTCGCACCGCCCACCCGCGCCGCCCAGCAGGCGCAGCCCGACAGCGCGGCCTCGAAGCGGTCGTCGGCCGGGGACAGCACCACCAGCGTCTGCACCAGACGCGGCACGGCCGCCAGCGCGGCCAGTGTGTGGGCGAGCATGGGTTGACCGGCCATCTCGACGTACTGCTTGGGGATGCCGGCGCCGGAGCGCTCGCCGATGCCGGCGGCGGGAACGAGGGCGAAACAGCGGGGGGTGGATGTCATCGGCACGTCAGAGCAGGAGGTAGTCCACCGGCTGCAGGGCCGGCGGGATGTCGGGGTCGCCCAGAGCCTGGCGCAGGTCGATCTCGATGCCACGGCAGATGGCGTCCAGCGGCAGGTCGTTGGCCAGCAGGCCGAAGGGCTCCTCGATCTCGTCGCCCAGCGCGTCCAGCCCGAAGAAGGTGTAGGCCACGATGGCCACCACCACGGGCGTCATCAGGCCGATGGAGTCCACCAGCCCGAAGGGCGGCAGGAAGCAGTACAGGTAGGCCGTGCGGTGCAGCAGCAGGGCGTAGGAGAACGGCAGCGGCGTGTTCTTGATGCGCTCGCAGCTGGCGGCGGCGGCCGTGAGCGCGCTGAGCGTGCTGTCGATCTGCACGGCGCACTGCACGTCAATCTGGCCACTGCGGCGGCACTGGGCCAGGTCGGCACCCATGTTCATCATCAGCGCGGCCGGGCGGTTGCGCGCCGTGGCCAGGGCCTGCGCTTCGGTGGGCAGCACCAGCCCGCCCAGGCTCGCGGCGTCGGCGGGCTGGTCGCGCAGCATCTGCTTGAGGCTGACGCAGAAGGCCAGCGCCCGCAGCACCATGCGCACGCGCAGGTCGGTCAGGTCGCGCGGGCCGGTCAACGGGGCGGGCAGGTCGGTGAGGTGCAGCACCTGGCGGGCCAGGTTGCGCGAGCGCAGCAGCAATTCGCCCCAGAGCTTGCGGGCCTCCCAGAAGCGGTCGTAGCAGGCGCTGTTGCGAAAGCCCAGGAAGATGGCCAGCGGCAGGCCCATCAGCGTGAACGGGATGGTGGAGACCAGCACCGCGTTGTGGCTGGCCAGCGCCCGGTGGGCCACCGTGACGGCCACGGCCAGCGCGATGTTGGCCAGCAGCACGAGGCGGATGCGCGACAGGATGGAGCCGCGCAACACGAAGAACAACTGCCAGCCCTTGGGGCGCTCGCGAAGAATCATGCCGGCATTGTCCCCAATGCCGCCGCGCGCTCGGTGGGCAGCTCGGGGCCGCCCCGGCCATCACGTCAGCTGTCGTGCCCCGGGTTCTGCCGCGCCAGCCGCCGCAGCAGGCCGGGCCAGGCCAGCTCCGCGCCCGAGCCGCGCATCACCTTCTCGCTCTGCGCACGGATGCCGGCGAGGATCTGCGCGGGGATGCGGATCAGCTCGCCACCGCCCGCCTGCGCGGCGATCTGGATCTCGCAGGCCCGCTGCAGCATGAACATCTTCAGGAAGGTGTCGGCCGCGCTGCGCCCCAGCGTGAGCAGGCCGTGGTTGCGCAGCAGCATGAGCGAGGTGGTGCCGAGGTCAGCCACCAGGCGCACCTTCTCCTCGGCGTTGAGGGCCACGCCTTCGTAGCCGTGATAGCTGAGCGAGGCCAGCGGGAACAGGCTGTGCTGCGAGATGGGCAGCAGGCCCTCGCGCTGCGTGCTGACGGCCACGCCGGCCACCGTGTGCAGGTGCATCACGAACTGCGCGTCCTCGCGGGCCTCGTGCACCGCGCTGTGGATGATGAAGCCGGCCGGGTTCACATTGAAGTCGCTGGGCGCGACCTTCTCGCCGGCCTGATCCACCTTCACCAGGCTGCTGGCCGTGATCTCCTCGAACATCATCCCGTAGGGGTTGATCAGGAAGTGGTGCTCCGGCCCCGGCACGCGGGCGGAGATGTGGGTGAAGATGAGGTCGTCCCAGCCGTGCAGCGCGGCCAGTCGATAAAGCGCTGCCAAGTCGCAGCGGACGGCCCACTCCTGGGGGCTGATGAGGGATGGCCGGCTCATGGGGGTCTCCTGGTTGGGATGTGGCGGGCCAGCATAGGCCGGGCGCGGGCGCCTGACTGTCGCCTGCGTCAACCCGGCAGGCCACGTCGCGGACAATCCGCAGCCCCATGCTCCTTCACGACCTCCGCCAGCGCCTGCGCGCGCTGGGTGCCAACCCCGCCCACGAAAGCCGCGTGCTGCGCCACTGGGTGCAATGCCTGCCGCTGGACGCTGGCAAGCAGCCGCTGCAGGGCTGGCTGCCCAAGGCGGTGTTCGAGGCACTGCCGGGCCTGATGGCCGAGCTGGACGGCCTCGTGACCCTGCGCAGCGAGCACGCCGGCGGGGACGGCCTCTCGGCGCGGCTGCTGCTCGGCCTGAACGACGGCCAGACGGTGGAGACCGTGCTGCTGCCGCGCGACGGCGTGTGCGTGTCCAGCCAGGTGGGCTGCGCGGTCGGCTGCCGCTTCTGCATGACGGGCACCGAGGGGTTGATCCGCCAGGTGGGCAGCGCGGAGATCGTGGCCCAGGTGGTGGTGGCCCGGCGCAAGAACCCCAGGCTCAAGAAGGTGGTGTTCATGGGCATGGGCGAGCCCGCGCACAACCTGGCCAACGTGCTGGACGCCATTGCCCTGCTGGGCCGTGAAGGCGGACTGGCGCACAAGCAGCTGGTGTTCTCCACGGTGGGCGACGAACGCGCGTTTGCCGCCTTGAACGACGCGGAAGTGAAGCCGGCCCTCGCGCTGTCGCTGCACACGACGGACGAGGCCAAGCGCGCCGAGCTGCTGCCGCGCGCACCGCGCCTGTCACCCGAGGCGCTGGTGGAAGCCGCCGATGCCTACTCGCGCGCCAGCAGCTACCCCACGCAGTACCAGTGGACGCTGCTGGACGGCGTGAACGACGGCCCCGAGGAGCTGGACGGCATCGTGCGGCTGCTCAAGGGCCGCTACGGCCTGTTGAACATGATCCCGTTCAACAGCGCCCCCGGCCTGCCCTTCACGCGGCCCCGCTGGGAGCGCGCGCGCGCCATCGCCGCCGAGCTGTGCAGCCGGGGCGTGCTGACCAAGCTGCGCGACTCCGCCGGGCAGGACGTGGACGGCGGCTGCGGCCAACTGCGCGCCCGCGAGGCCGTGGGCCGCCCGGCGCGGGTGGTCAAGATTCACGGCTGACGAGGGCAAAGCCACCCGAAACCTACATCCAGGGCGAGCCCGTGGGCGACGACGAGTTCTTCACCCTGGTGCTGCGCATCTGGTTCGGCGACTCGCCCGCCGACATCCCGCTGCGGGACGCCCTGCTGGACCGCGGCAAGGACTGAGCCGCCGTGTGGCTGGCAAGCCACCGCTTGCCATGCCGCCAGGCTCAGCGGGCGGCCTTCACCCAGTCCATCACCAGCTCGCGCAGCACGGGCAGCGGCACCTGGCCTGCGGTGAGCACCACGCGGTGGAAGCCTTTGATGTCGAACTTCGCGCCCAAGGCCTTCTCGGCCTCGGCGCGCAGCTTGGTGATCTCCAGCTGCCCGATCTTGTAGCCCAGCGCCTGGCCGGGCCAGACGATGTAGCGCTCCACCTCGGAGACGACGTCGCTCTCAGCCATGGAGGAGTTTTCGAGCATGTACTGGATGGCTTGCTCGCGCGTCCAACCCTTGTGGTGCAGGCCTGTGTCCACCACCAGGCGCATGGCGCGCAGCTGTTCGTCGGACAGGCGGCCGTACCACTGGTAGGGGTCGGTGAAGAGGCCCAGCTCCTTGCCGATGCTCTCGGCGTACAGCGCCCAGCCCTCCACGTAGGCCGTGTAGTGGCTGCCGAAGCGGCGGAAGGCGGGCAGGTGGGTGTCCTCCTGCGCGATGGAGATCTGGAAGTGGTGGCCCGGCGAGGCCTCGTGCAGCGACAGTGTTTCCATGCCGAAGATGGGCTGGGCCTTGAGGTTGAAGGTGTTCACGTAGAACACACCCGGGCGTGAGCCATCGGCCGAGGGTTGCTCGTACGACGCGCCCGCCGCGCTCTCCGCGCGGAAGGCCTCCACCTCGCGCACCTCGTAATCGGCCTTGGGTGCGATGTCGAAGAGCTTGGGCGTGAGGCCGTTGATCTTCTTCTGCAGGTCACGGTAGCCCGCGAGCAGGTCTTCCGGCTTGGTGAAGTAGAACTTCGGGTCGTCCTGCAGGTGCTTGAAGAAAGCCTGGAGGTCGCCGGCGAAGCCCACCTGCTTTCGCACGGCATCCATCTCACCCAGGATGCGCGCCACCTCCTTCAGGCCGATGGCGTGGATCTCGTCGGGCGTGAGCGCCACGGTGGTGGACTGGCGCACGCGCTGGGCGTACCAGGCCCTGCCATCGGGCAGGGCCGACCACGCCGTGCTGGTGCGCGCCTGGGGCGTGTACTCGTCCCGCACGAAGGCCAGCAGGCGGGCGTAGGCCGGCAGCACCTGGGTGCCCAGCAGCTGGCGCATGGCGCCCGTGATGCGCTCGCGATCGGCGGCGGGCACGGTGTCGGGGAAGGCCTTGATGGGCCCCCAGAACAGGCTCTTTTCCGGATCGCTCACCGCCAGTGCGGCGAGCTGCGGCAACACCTTCTCCATGACGGCGCGCGGCTGCGTGACGCCGGCCTTGAGCCCCTCGCGCATGTTGGCCGCCGTGCCGTCCAGCACGGGCACGGCCAGCGCCAGGCGCTTGAGCCAGTTGTCATAGTCCTGGGTGGTCTTGAACGGCTGGATGGACTGGCCCGTGCCCATCTGCGCCAGTAAGCTGGGCATGCCGCCGATCTGGCTGATGGGCTGCATCCACTCCGGGAAGCGCTCGGCGGCGAGGCTTTCCTGCAGGTCCAGCTTGAGCATGCTGTAGGACACGCGGTCCTTGGCGTCGAGCTTGTCCTTCTTGAAGCCGGCCAGCGCCTTGAGCGTCTGCTGCAGCTCGCGCCGGGCCTGGGCGCGGTAGGCGGCGGTGGTGGTGTTGACGAGACGGTCGTTGTAGCGCGGGTCGCCCAGCGACGTGGCCAGCACCGGCTGACGCTGCAGGGTCAGCTCCCACTGGGCGTCCAGCCAGCGGTGGAATCGCTCGCTTTCCGGGGTTGCTGCCCAGGCGGGCAGGCTCAATGCAAGTGAGGTGGCGAGCAGGCTGAGGGCGTGGCGGCGGCGCATGGGGTCTCCGGATTCGAATGCGCGCGATGCTAGCCAAGCCCCTGACGAACAGCCGAAGGGCATGGTGTCCCTAGAATTCCGGCAGGCCCCGCTTCGGGGCTGTTGTCGTTTGTAGGTGCCCGATGTCTTTGCTGCCGCTCGTCCAACCGGGCAAGAAATTCACCCACGCCCGCCCCGTGGGCTCGGCCGACGCCCTGCTGCTCGCCCGCTTCGTGCAGCAGCAGCGCGACGCCGGCCGCATGGCCGCCATCTTCACCGCCGAGCCGGGCGACACGCAGCGGCTGGAGGACGAGCTCAAGGTGTTCGCGCCCGAGCTGAAGGTGGCCGTGTTCCCGGACTGGGAAACCCTGCCCTACGACAGCTTCAGCCCCCACCAGGACCTGATCTCCGAGCGCCTGGCCACACTGTGGGAGCTGCTGCAGTCCCGCAAGAGCAAGAGCATCGATGTGGTGCTGATGCCCGCCAGCACCGCCCTCACCCGCCTGGCACCGCCCAGCTTCCTGGCCGGCACCACCTTCAATTTCAAGCAGAAGCAGCGGCTGGACGAGGCCTCGCTGCGCAGCCAGCTC
>JBBIVU010000177.1:0-7456 GCA_037439585.1 Roseateles sp.
AGCTTAAGTCCATTTTGAGCGCGGTCAAGAGGCTGCCCAATTCGTCGTGGATTTCCCGCGCAATGCGGGCCTTTTTCGTTGCCGCTGCTCCGGCCGACATTCGGCCCTGAACAACCTTCGCAACCCGGACGAACACCGGCGTTGAGGGCGAAAGCAGATTGCAGAAGAGCAGCCAGCGGATATCGATGCCTTGCAAACTGAATCGGGGGTGGCCTGATGGCTGATCTCGCTGATCCGCTGCTGATGCCCGCCATGCGCGCCGAGTCGGCGCGCCCATCACAAGGTTCAATTCGGCCATATTTATCATTTTTCAGCGCCAACTTCACCCTCAGAAAAGTAGACTCCTGACAACGATTTCATTGGGGACAGGCAATGGTCTTGAGTGGCATGAAGAACGTCCGGCTGCACTGGCGACTGCTGATGGGGTTCAGTGTGGTCGCATCCATTGTGTTGATCGTCTCCTTCTTTGCGTCGCATGCCCTCCAAGCCGGAGAACTTCGATTCAAGGGATACATCGCCGGGATTCAGAACCGTGAGCGCTTGGCGGCCGAACTTCGTGCCGCCGCAGCCGGGAGAGCCATCGCAGCTCGGAACCTGGTCCTCGTCACTGGCGTTGAGGCTCAGCGTGCAGAGCACGCCTCCTTGCAACGCGACCATCTGCAGGTGGTCAGCCTGCTGGCAAAGCTGAACGAGGCCATCCAATCCCATGGCGGCGCAACAGAAGCTGACAAGCGGCTCCTGGGCAAGATCAATGCCATTGAAGCCCAGTACAGCCCAATCGCCCTGGAAATTGCGAGGCTTGCTGCGAATGGGGACCGTGAAGCGGCAACGGCCAAGCTGATCGCCGAGTGCCGGCCGCTGCTTGAGGCGCTGGTGCTTGCTACGGCAGAAATGCAACAAGAGCAGGACCGCGCAAGCCAACTTGCCGTTGACCAAATGGAGTTCGCGAACAGCAAGGATCAAGACCGGCTGATTGCCGCGACTTGCTTTGCGGTCTTCATCGCGATGATTCTTGCGCTGGGAATCGCGAAGAGCATCACCCGCCCCATGGAGGAGGCGGTCATCGTCGCGGAAGCGGTCGCCGAGGGAGATTTGAGTGCCTCTGTCTCGACCGACCGGGGGGACGAGCTAGGACGGCTCCTGCGAGCGATGCGCAAGATGAGTGGCAACCTCTCCGAAATGGTGAATGGCGTGCGCCAGGCCGCTGATGGAGTGCGCAACTCCTCCCACGAGATTGCGCATGGCAACCAGAACCTGTCTCAGAGAACCGAGGTTCAAGCCAGCGCGTTGCAGGAGACGGCGGCTTCCATGCAGGAAATGACCACCGCCGTTCAGCACAGCGCAGCCAGTGCGCGTCAAGCCAACCAATTGGCTGCAGATGCAACTGACGCAGCCCGCCAGGGGGGCGATGTCGTTGCGCAAGTTGTGACAACCATGCAGGGAATCAGTCAATCGAGTGCACGGATTGCCGACATCATCGGCACCATTGATGAGATCGCCTTTCAAACCAACATCCTGGCATTGAATGCTGCGGTGGAGGCGGCACGCGCAGGTGAACAAGGACGTGGATTCGCGGTGGTGGCGAGTGAGGTGCGCAACCTGGCCAACCGCAGTGCCACTGCCGCAAAGGAAGTTCGAACGCTGATCCGCACCAGCCTTGAGCGCGTGGACGCTGGCGCGTCGCTGGTGATCGATGCGGGTGCTGCGATGGAAAGGATCGTCGTACAGGTCGACCGCGTCGCTGACTTGCTCGGCGAGGTCTACTCCGCAAGCGAGGCACAGAGTTCGGGGCTCCTGCACGTCAATCAAGCGGTGGCGAGCATTGAAGAGAAGACCCAGCAAAACGCGGCGCTGGTGGAACAGAGTGCTTTGGCATCCGAGAGTCTGCGACTGCAGGCCGATGCTCTTGCACAGACCATCTCCAGATTCCGAATTGCGCACGTCGAGATTGCTTGATTCAGCTGTACTCGCAGCACGGCCCGGTGAGGCCCCAGTCAACGGCTGGGACCTCATGGGCTGAACGGTGCGTGAATCGCACAGGCACGCTTGAAGGCCAGTCAGCCGGCCCGGCGGTCACCACCCGGCGTGATGCCGGGCGGTCACCTCAGAACTTCTTCGAAAGCATCTCGCGGAACACGCTGCGGCGGATGGCCTTGGCGGTGAGTTCCGGGGCCGTCCACCACCAGCCGTCGGCGCGCATCTCGTCGCAGGCGGCGATGAAGCGGTCCATCACCTCAGCGAATTCGGCATCGCTGTAATTGAGGCTGAAGATGAGGCGGCCGGTGCCCACCCAGCTGAGGGCCAGGCCGTGCTTGCGCAGGTAGAACTGCAGCATCCAGTGGTAGCGGCCGGGCTGGTCGTACATCACCGTCCAGATGGTCGACAGGTTGGCCATGCGCACGGGAGCGCCGGCGGCCTGCAGCCGCGCGTTGAACTGGGCGCAGCGCGCGTTCCAGCGTTCGTCCAGGCCGTCATACAGCGCCTTCACCTCGGGGCGCTCGATGCGCTTGAGGAAGGACGCCATGGCGGCGACGACGTAGGGGTGGGCGTTGAAGGTGCCGCGGGCGAAGCAGATGTCGGCCGGGCGGTCTTCGCGGTAGCGCGTCATCAGCGCGCGGCTGCCGCACACCACGCCCACGGGCAGGCCGCCACCCAGCGTCTTGCCGTAGGTGACGAGGTCGGCCTTCACGCCGAAGTACTCCTGCGCGCCCCCAGGCGCGAGGCGGAAGCCGACGAAGACCTCGTCGAAGATGAGGACGATGCCGCGCGCGGTGCAGACCTCGCGCAGCTTCTTCAGCCAGGCGGTGTAGGCCTCCCGGTCGTAGGCCGCGCGCCGGCTGCCGTCGATGAGGCCGGAGTCGCCCGGCGCATTCGAGTTGGGATGCAGGGCCTGCAGCGGGTTGATGAGCACGCAGGCGATGTCGCGGCGCGTGGCCAGCACCTTGAGCGAGCGCTCGGCCATGTCCTGCAGCGTGAAGGTCTCGCGCGGGGGCAGCGGGTTGCCGGGGCCGGGCTGCACGTCCTCCCACCAGCCGTGGTACGCGCCAGCAAAGCGCACCAGGCGCTTCTTCCGGGTGTGGTAACGCGCCAGCCGCACGGCCTGCATGACGGCCTCGGTGCCACTCATGTGGAAGCTCACTTCGTCCTGGCCTGAGATGGCCTTGAGGCGGCCCAGCACGTCCAGCACGCAAGGGTGGTACGCGCCGAGCACCGGCCCCAGGTCGCGCGCGGTGGCCACGGCGTCGTCAATGCACTCCTTGTAGGCGTCGTAGCCGAGCACATTGACGCCGTAGGAGCCGGTCAGGTCGTAGAGGCGGTTGCCGTCCAGGTCCTGCACCTGCACGCCCTCGCTGTGCTGCAGGAAGGCGCCGACCTTGAGGTGCTCGCGCAACACGGGGCTGAACTGGAAGGGCACGCGGTAGCGGCCGGTGAAGCGCAGGTCGGAGATGGTGTCGCGCGCGGCTTCGGTCGCAGCCAAGGTCTTGGCGTAGCGGGCGTCGAACTCGGCGCCCAGGCGCTGCAGGGCGGCACGGCGCCGGGTGGCCACATCGGCCGGCGCACCGTCGGCAACGAAGAACCGGGCCTCGTCATAGGCATAACCCGGCACCCAGCGCGCCAGGCGCTTGGCCATGCGCGAATGGCCCGCCAATGACCGGTGCTTGGCGCGCGACAGCTGCAGGCGTTGCTTGGCGGCCGGCAGCAGGGCCAGCACACCCAGGGCCAGCGCCGAAAGGGTCAGGGTTTCGTCCATCTGCGTCTCAGGAAATTCACGAAGGTTTCAGATGTACCTGCGACGCTTGACAGTGGAATGAATGACAAAACCATGACCACCGCTCGAGGCCGGTTCCAAAGCCTCTTCGCGCAGGAAGACCTGAACTTCCTGCTGACCAACCGCGTGCCGCGCATCGCGCTCACGAAGCTGATGGGCCGCTTCTCGCGCATCGAGAGCCCACTGCTGACGCGCCTGTCGATTGCGGTGTGGCGGCTGTTCACGCCGCTGGACCTGAGCGAGGCCAAGCACACACGCTTTCGGTCGCTGAAGGACTGCTTCACCCGTGAGCTGAAGCCCGGCTCGCGCGTCTTCGATGCGCGGCCGGACGTGTTCGCAAGCCCCAGCGACGGCATCGTCGGCGCGACGGGCATCGTGCAGCAGGGGCAGGTCTACCAGGCCAAGGGCTTCCCGTACTCGACGGCCGAGCTGTTCGGGCCGACACAGGATGCTGGCGTCTTCGAGGGCGGGCGCTTCGTCACGCTGCGGCTGACGTCGGCGATGTACCACCGCTTTCACGCCCCGGCTGATGGCACGGTGGAGCATGTGACCTACCTCAGCGGCGACACCTGGAACGTGAACCCCGTGGCGCTCAAGCGCGTGGAACGCCTGTTCTGCCGCAACGAGCGGGCCGTGGTGCGCATGACGCTGGCTGGCGGCCAACCCGTGGCACTGGTGCCCGTGGCCGCCATCCTCGTGGCGAGCATCCGCCTGCATTTCCTGGATGTGCTGCTGCACCTGGGCCGCAAGGGTGCCAACGAGATGCCGTGCGCTGCACCCCATGTGAAGGGGCAGGAGATGGGCTGGTTCGAGCATGGCTCCACCATCATCGTGTTCGTGCCGCCGGGGTTCGAACTGGCTGAGGGGATCGCGCCCGGCGTGCAGATCCGTGCCGGGCAGGCTCTGTTGAAGGCGGTCCGCTGAGAGCGGTCAGCTGACGGTGTCGGGCGTGGCCGCCTTGGCTGCGGCCGGCACGGGCAGGTTCACCGGTGCAGGCATGGATTTGGGCGCGGGCAGCATGCCGGGCAGCGCCGCCTGGTCGCCGCGATCGAGGATTTCCAGGCGGCCATCGAAGTGCTCGACGAGGGCGGTCAGGCTCTCCACCCAGTCGCCGTCGTTGCAGTACAGGATGCCGTCGATCTCGCGGATCTCTGCGTGGTGGATGTGGCCGCAGACGACGCCATGCGCGCCCCGCTTCTTGGCCTCGCGCGCCACGGCGTTCTCGAACTCGTTGATGTAGCTCACCGCGCGCTTGACCTTGTGCTTCAGATAGCGCGACAGGCTCCAGTACGGCAGGCCGAATTTGGCGCGGATGTGGTTGAACCATCGGTTGACCTTGAGCGTGAACTCGTAGGCCAGGTCGCCCGCGATGGCCAGCCAGCGGGCACACTGGATGACGCCGTCGTAGAGGTCGCCGTGCGTGATCCACAAGCGCTTGCCATCGGCCGTCACGTGCATGGCCTCTTCCATCACGTCCACGCCACCGAAGTTGTGCGTCAGGTACTTGCGCGCGAACTCGTCATGGTTGCCAGGGATGAAGATGACCCGGGTGCCCTTGCGCGCCTTGCGCAGCAGCTTCTGCACGACGTCGTTGTGCGCCTGGGGCCAGTACCAGGAGCGCTTGAGCTGCCAGCCGTCGATGATGTCGCCGACGAGGTAAAGGGTCTCGCACTCGACGTCCCGCAAAAAGTCAAGCAAGGCCTTGGCCTGGCAACCCGGCGTGCCCAGGTGCAGGTCAGAGATCCAGACAGTGCGCACCGACATCGTGGGCGAGTCGGCGGCAGCGGTTTCTTGCGGCGTCGGCATGGCTGACATGCTGCCCGTGGGTCGTGACGCGAACGTGAACATGCGCGACCCTGGCAGCACGCACGGCCACTCGCCGTGGTGACGCCACGACGTCCCCCGGGCGCCGGCTCCCGCACCGCCGGCCATGCGGTTCCAAAAGGGACGGCGCGCGATGCCGCAGACCGGCGCCGTGAGGGCCTGACCGTGGCAACCGGCGGCGCCCGGCCAGGTGGCGCCAAAACCACACGCGCGCCCGGCGCCTCAGAACTCCACCACCGACCGAATCGACTCGCCTCGCCGCATCAGCTCAAACCCTTCGTTGATCTGCTCCAGCTTCAGCTTGTGCGTGATCAGTTCGTCGATGGCCACCTTGCCCTCCATGTACCAGTCGACGATCTTGGGCACGTCGGTGCGGCCCCGCGCGCCGCCGAAGGCCGAGCCTTCCCACTTGCGACCGGTCACGAGCTGGAAGGGCCGCGTCGAAATCTCGGCCCCGGCAGGTGCCACGCCGATGATGATGCTGCGGCCCCAGCCCTTGTGCGTGCACTCCAGCGCCTGGCGCATGAGCTGCACATTGCCCACGCACTCGAACGAGTAGTCGGCGCCGCCATCGGTCATCTGGATCAGGTGATCCACGACGTTGGCATGGTCCTTGGGGTTCACGAAATCCGTCATGCCGAAACGCCGCGCCATGGCTTCGCGCGCCGGATTGATGTCCACGCCGATGATGCGGCCGGCGCCCACCATCTTGGCGCCCTGGATCACGTTCAAGCCGATGCCGCCCAGGCCGAACACCACCACCGTGGCGCCCGCCTCGACCTTGGCCGTGAACAGCACGGCGCCCACGCCGGTGGTCACGCCGCAGCCGATGTAGCAGACCTTGTCGAACGGCGCGTCCGGGCGGATCTTGGCCAGCGCAATGCCGGGCACGACGATGTGGTTGGAGAACGTGCTGGTGCCCATGTAGTGAAAGATGGGCTCGCCGTTGAGCGAGAAGCGCGAGGTGCCGTTGGGCATCAGGCCCTTGCCCTGGGTGGACCGGATCGCCTGGCAGAGGTTGGTCTTGCGGCTCAGGCAGAACTTGCACTCGCGGCACTCGGGCGTGTAGAGCGGGATGACGTGGTCGCCCGCCTTCAGCCACGGCACCTTGCTCTCCAGCACCACGCCTGCGCCCTCGTGGCCCAGCACGGCGGGGAAGAGGCCTTCGGGGTCGGCGCCGGAGAGCGTGTACTCATCGGTGTGGCAAATGCCGGTGGCCTTGATCTCCACCAGCACCTCGCCGTCCTTCGGGCCTTCCAGGTCCAGGGTTTCGATGGTCAGCGGGGCGCCGGCCTTCCAGGCGACGGCGGCACGGGTTGGGATGCTCATGGGGTTGCTCCAGCAGGGGGTTGAAGTCGGTTCAGGGCGGCGGCGAATTCGCGCGCCTCGTGGCGGCACAGCCGCACGCGGCGCAGCAGCCAGGGGGTGAGGTCCTGCTGGCCCAGATGCTCGGGCCAGGCGCCGGCGTCGGCATCGAGGGGTTCGGCGGCGTCAGGCACCGCCGGCAGCTCGCCGCGGAGTTTGCCCGCGCAGGCCTGGCGCGCCTGCGCCAGCGCGGCCTGCGCCTGGGTAGCATCCAGCCGCTCGGTGCGGCGCTGCACCTGCTGCTGCACGGCGCCCAGCAGCGCCATCAGGCGGTAGCCGTGGCTCAGGGCAGCCTCGATCTCCGCCTCGGGCAGGCGCACGCTTTCGGGCTCCACGCGCGTGCGCTGCGCGGCAGCCGCCAGCGCGGCCAGCGCGGCGTAGGCCTGCTGGCGGCTCAGGCGCTGGGCCAGTTGCCGCTCGGCCGTCGGGGCCCAGACCAGCACATTGCCGGCATGGCGGTTCAGCACCGAGGCCAGTTGCTTGGCCAGGCGCATCAGG
>JBBIVU010000178.1:0-7392 GCA_037439585.1 Roseateles sp.
CCCGCTTCCCGCCCGAGCCGAACGGCTACCTGCACATCGGCCATGCCAAGAGCATCTGCCTGAACTTCGGCCTGGCACGCGACTTCGGCGGCGCCTGCCACCTGCGCTTCGACGACACCAACCCCGAGAAGGAAGAGCTGGAGTACGTCAATGCCATCAAGGAGATGGTGCAGTGGCTGGGCTGGAGTTGGGGCGACAACCTGTTCGAGGCCAGCAGCTACTTCAACTTCATGTACGCCGCCGCCGAGGCGCTGGTGAACGCAGGCCTGGCCTACGTGGACGAGCAAAGCGCCGAGGACATGCGCGCCAACCGCGGCGACTTCGGCCGGCCCGGCGTGAACAGCCCCTTCCGCGACCGCACCCCAGCCGAAAACCTCGCCCGCCTTCGCGAGATGCGCGACGGCCAGCACGCCGACGGCGCCATGGTGCTGCGCGCCAGGATCGACATGGCGTCGCCCAACATCAACCTGCGCGACCCGACGCTGTACCGCATCAAGCACGCGGAACACCACGCCACGGGCAACAAATGGTGCATCTACCCGATGTACACCTTCGCGCACCCCATCGAGGACGCGCTGGAGCGCATCACCCACAGCATCTGCACGCTGGAGTTCGAAGACCAGCGCCCCTTCTACGACTGGCTGCTCAACCAGCTCGCCGACCTGGGCCTGCTGGCCCGGCCGCTGCCGCAGCAGATCGAGTTCGGCCGCCTGAACCTGAACTACGTCGTCACCAGCAAGCGCAAGCTGCGCCAGCTGGTGGAAGAGCACCACGTCAGCGGCTGGGACGACCCGCGCATGCCCACACTCGTCGGCCTGCGCCGCCGCGGCTTCACGCCGGAAAGCCTGCGCGCCATGGTGGAAGCCACCGGTGCCAGCAAGCAGAACGCCTGGATCGACGACACGGTGCTCGATCAAGCCCTGCGCGCCCACCTGGAGTCCCAAGCCCCGCGCGCCTTCGCCGTGCTGCAGCCGCTCAAGCTCAAGCTCACCAACTACACCGAGGTCTTCGGCAGCGCCGACCACCGCGAGCCCTGCGAGACTGCCGCCCACCCGCACAAGCCGGAGCTCGGCCTGCGCAAGTTCTCGCTCGGCCCCGAGCTGTGGATCGAGGCGGAAGACTTCGTCGAGACGCCGCCCAAAGGCTACTTCCGGCTGTTCCCGGGCAACAAGGTGCGGCTGAAGGCGGGCTACGTCATCGAGTGCACCGGCGCCGAGAAGGACGCCGAAGGCAACATCACGGCAGCGCTGGCCACCGTCATCCCTGACACCAAGAGCGGCACGCCCGGCGCGGATGCGGTGAAGGTCAAGGGCACCATCGGTTGGGTGGGCGCGCACGAGGCGGTGGCGGCCGAGGTGCGCCTGTACGAACGCCTGTTTGCCGAACCGCAGCCCGACGCCGGTGGCCGCGACTTCATCGAGTTCCTGAACCCGAATTCGCTGCGGGTGGTGCAGGGCTTCGTGGAGCCCTCGCTGGCCGGAGCAGGCGCCGACCAACGCTGGCAGTTCGAACGCCACGGCTACTTCGTGACCGATCGCGTCGACCACCGCGCCGACCGGCCGGTGTTCAACAAGATCACCGGGCTGAAGGACAGCTTCGCCAAATAGGCTTCAGCTGTGCAGCACCGCCGGCACGTCGTCGGCGGGGCAGACACGTGCTTTGTCGCTGAGGTGGTCGAGTGGCACGGCGCCCTGCGCATCGCAGGGGAAGGACAGCGCACGGCCGCTCTGCGAGAGCGACCGGAAGCGCAATTCGAAGTGGGAGGCGTTCATGTGCATACCTCATCGACACCTGCTCCGCCCCCATGGAAACGGGCACGCTGCGGGACGATGACCGCAACGCGGACAGATCTTGTATCGGCAGCATCACCCCCTGAGTTGAGCCCGGGTCGCTTCAAAAGCACCGGAAAACCACGGCAATCTGCCCCGCGCCCCGCCTGCCTGCATCGGCACGCCAAGACCTGGGTTCCTGGCGCCAAAGCGACCGGGACATGGCTGGCGCTGACTGGCAGGCGCTCCACCAGATCACCGGTGGCAAGGTCGGATTCAGCCCTTGGTCAGGCCGGCATGCGGTCATCGCCGAACTCTTCCAGCGCGTGCTGGTAGAGCCGCGCGATGCTGCCATCGCGCTGCAGGGATTCAGCGGCGCGGCTCAAGCGCTCGATCAACTCTGTCGTGCCGCTGTGCCGGGAGAGATGCAGCCAGAAGGCCTGCCGCTCGACGAGCAGCGGCCGTGCGAACTCCTGCATGCGCAGCCCCATGCCGCGCGCGGCACCAAACAGCCCCAGGTTGCTGCCGTAGGCAGCGTCCACGCGCCGGCCCATCAGCATCTGGACGGCGTGCTCGTTGTTGTTGACCGACTGCACACGCAGCCCCGCGAGGTTCGCCAGACTCTCGGGCATGGGAAAGCTGCGTGGCACGGCCAGTGACAGCCGGGCCAGGTCTTCCAGCCTGAGCACCGGCGAGTCACGGCGACTCACAACCACCGTGGGCAACGTCAGCACCTGCACCACCTGATAGGCCACGGCCATGAGCTCGTCATTGGAGAAACGCAGCACCATGTCCGACGTGCCGTTCTGCAGGTTCAGCACCGTGCGGGCATAGGGAACGACACGATTCTCGGCGGCCAGGCCGGCCCGCTGAGCGATCAGGTTGCCAATCTCGTACATCAGGCCGCTCGGCCCCTGCGGGCCGATGCGGCCGAAGGGCTCGGACTGGATGGTCTCGATGCGCAGCACAGCGGGGCCCGCCGCACGGACCCAGGCCGGTACCAGGCAGGCCATACCGGCGGCCTGGCAGATCCTGCGCCGGCCGGCTGAACTCAGGCCGCCCTGTGCGCCCACGGATTCAGATCGCATGGAACCATTCCACCACAGGCAGGTGCGCCAACGCGCCGGATTCAGCCCACCCGGCGTGCGCGAGCACGGCCATCGTCACCAGCGAGCAACACTGCAGCTCGGCCTCAACATCTCGCGATGATCAACGGGGGCACCCCCCCGGCCCAAGCGGCCGGGGGGTGCTGGGCCGGTGTGACAAGCGACTCACTCCAGGTCGGCCAGCCTTCGCACCTTGACTTTGCGGCCCTTGAGCTTGCCGTGGCCCAGCCGCCGAACTGCCTCGCGTGCCACGCTGCGCTCCACAGCCACGTAGCTGTGGAAATCGGTCACGTTGATCTTGCCGACCTGCGCGGCTGCGAAGCCGGCTTCACCCGTCAGCGCGCCCAGGATGTCGCCCGGGCGGATCTTTTCCTTGCGCCCGCCAAGAATCTGCAGCGTGTCCATGGCCGGCAGCAAGGGGCCGCCCGGAGCGGCTTGCAGACTGTCGAGCGGCTGCCACACGAACGGCTCGCCCTGCAGGTGCTCGATGCGCCCCACGCGGCCCATCTCGTCCAGGCTCGCCAGGCTGAGCGCCAGGCCCGACGAACCGGCACGGCCCGTGCGGCCGATGCGGTGCACGTGCTGCTGACGCAGGCCAGGCTGGCAATGTCCAGACCCCGCGCGGCCACGTCAGTGGCCACCAGCACCGAGGCGCTTCGGTTGGCGAACTGGATCAGCACCTGGTCGCGATCACGCTGCTCCAGGTCGCCATGCAGTGCCAGCGCGACGAAGCCCTGGGCGGCCAGCACGGCTTCCAGGTCGCGGCACTGCTGCTTGGTGTTGCAGAAGGCGATGGTCGACTCGGGGCGGAAGGCCCGCAACAGGCGCGGCACGGCGTCCAGCCGCTGGTCTTCCGTCACCTCGAAGGCGATCTGGCGGATGGTGGACGCTGCGGCGCTCGTGGCGCCAGCCACCTTCACCGTCTGCGGGTCGCGCATGAACTTGGCAGCGATGTCTTTCACACCGTCGGGGAAGGTGGCGGAAAACAGCAGCGTCTGACGCCGGGCCGGCGCACGCCTGGCGATGGCCTTGATGTCGTCCAGGAAGCCCATGTCCAGCATGCGGTCGGCTTCGTCGAGCACCAGGGTGTTCAGCGCCGACAGGTCCAGCGTGTCGCGCTCCAGGTGGTCGATCAGCCGCCCCGGCGTGCCCACGGCGATGTGCGCGCCGAAGGACAGGCTTTCGATCTGCGGCTTCATGGGCGAGCCACCACACAGGCTGAGCACCTTGATGTTGTCGGCCGCGCGGGCCAGGCGGCGGACCTCCTGCGTGACCTGGTCGGCCAGCTCGCGCGTGGGGCACAGCACCAGCGCCTGCACGCGCGGCAGGTCCGCCTTCAGGCGGTGCAGCAGCGCCAGCGCAAAAGCTGCCGTCTTACCGGAGCCGGTCTGCGCCTCGCCGATCACATCCTGCCCGGCCAGGGCCAGCGGCAAGCTGGCTGCCTGGATGGGTGTCATCGCCGCGTAGCCCAACTGGCCGAGGTTGGCCAGCATGGCGGGGCTGAGGGGCAGGCGAGAAAAGGCGTGATCGGTCATGCCCGCATTGTCGAGGGTGTGACTTACCGCGCAGAATCCGCTACACAACGCTGGCCGCTTTGCTAATCCACACATCTGCCGATAACAGCTTGCTCAGCATCTGAAACACGCACGGCCCAAACCATGCCCGCTCGCCCACCCCTGTCCGGGCCCACAAAACCGCCCCCCCCTCGCCTGCTGGCCAGTCCGGGGAGCGATCGCCTGGATCGCAACCGAGCAGGTGGCCGCACGCTTGGCAGTGGCACGGACCGACCGGACGGCCCCACATCCACGGCCACCCTGCCTTTCAGTCGCCCGCAGAAGGCCGTCGTCGGGCAGCCGGGCCAGGCCCACCTGCCTTTGTGGGCCAGGCGCCTCGCCATCGGCGGTGTGATGCTGGCCTTGGCCATGCCGGCCACGGTGCTGGTGTCGCGCGCACTGCTTGTGCAGCAGACGCTGGCGGACCAAAGCACCTCCAGGGCCGTCCTGCGCTGCACCGCCGGCGAGGGCCGCGCGCTGGACGACTCCAACCTGTTCAGCTGGCTGTTCAGCGGCTCCTACTTCAGCTGCGGCGACTGGGAGACCCGCGATGCCCGCGTGCAACGCGACCGCGATCAGGCCCAGGCCAACTACATGGCACGGGAACGGGTGCGCCAGGGCTACTGAGCCAGCGAGGCTCAGCCGCCTGCGCGCTTGACCGTCCAGCCCTCGGGCCGGGCCTTCAGCCAGGCCAGTACCTTGTCGAGGTGATCGCCCTGGATTTCCACCACGCCGTCCTTCACGGTGCCGCCGCTGCCGCAGGTGGCCTTGAGCTGCTTGCCCAGCGCCGTGAGCGCTGCATCGTCCAGCGGCAGGCCCTTGATGACCGTGACCCCCTTGCCCTTGCGCCCCGCTGTTTCGCGGCTGACGCGCACGATGCCGTCGCCCGCCGGGCGCACCTTGGCCTTGCAGGCGCACTGCGCCACCGGCTGGCCGCAGCCGGGGCAGACACGGCCCACGTCGGTGGAATAGACCAGCGTCATGGCGTCGCCTTCAGGTGGCGCTCGAAGAACTGGTCCATCGTGCGGTACAGGTGCAGCCGCGCCGCGCGGCCGGCGATGCCGTGGGCCTTGCCGGGGTAGACCTGCAGGTCGAAGGTCTTGCCGGCCGTCTGCAGGGCTTCCACCAAGCGCAGCGTGTGCTCGAACAGCACGTTGTCGTCCGCCGTGCCGTGCACCAACAGCAGCGGCTTGGACAGCAGGCTGGCGCGGGCTGGCAGGTTGGCGCTGGCGTAGGGCGCGGCCTTGCCGCCGTCCGGCAGGCCGAGGTAGCGCTCGGTGTAGGCGGTGTCGTAGAGCGTCCAGTCGGTCACCGGTGCCACGGCCACGGCGGCGGCGAAGGGGGTGTCGGCATCCAGCATGGCGCGTGCGCCCAGGAAGCCGCCATAGCTCCAGCCGAAGAAACCGATGCGCGCCGGGTCCACGTAGGGCACGCGGCCGGGCAGCTGGCGCACGGCGGCGAAGAGGTCGGCCACCTCGTTCTTGCCGAAGCTGCGGAAGTGGCCGCGCGTGAACTCGCGGTCGCGGTGCTGCATGCCGCGCGTGTCCAGCGTGAGCACGCCGAAGCCGCGCTGCTGCCAGTAGGCGATGAGGGCCATGTCACGGCCCCAGCCCCAATTCACCGTGGCGGCGCCGGGGCCGCCGTAGGCCATGACGATGACCGGGTGCTTGCCCTCGCGGCGGTCCTGCGCCGGGAAGAAGAAGGCGCTCAGCGGCGTGCTGCCATCGGCCGCCGTCAGCTCCAGCAGCAGCGGGGTGTTGGTGTAGGCCTGCAGCGCAGCGTCGGGCGCATCACCGGCCAGCGGGATGGCGCGCTCATCGCCCAGGCTGCGCAGTTCCAGCTGCGGCGGGTGCCCCCAGGCCGAGCGGGTGACGAGCAGCCGGCCGCAGGCGCGGTCGGCCTTGGCGTCGCGCCACTGGCGCTGGGCGCCGCCGGGCAGCCACTGCGCCCTGCCCCCGGCCAGCGGCAGGCTGAACAGTTCCTGGCTGCGGCCCCGGTCGCCCGCAGCGGCGAACACCACGCGCTGCTCGTTGGCACACACGGCGTGGGCCACGGGTTCGGGCAGCTGGGTGAGCGGCGTGCGGGCGCCGGTGGCGCGGTCGATCAGCAGCAACTGCCGCCGGCCCGAGGCCTCGCTGGACCACAGCAGGCCGCGCGGCGTCTCCAGCAGGTCGTCGTGCACCTCCACCCAGGCCGGGTCGGTCTCGACGGTGATGTCGTGCGGCGCAGCGCCGGCCTTGAACTCAGTCAGCGTCAGCCGCGTCTGCTCGCGGTTGAACCACTGCAGCCAGGGCGTGCCGTCGGCAAACCAGCCGGCGCGGGCGATGTACTCGGCGCCGGCAGGCAGCGGCAGCGGCAGCGGCCGGGCCTCGCCATTGGCCGCGCGCACGACGAAGGCTGTCACCTGCGCGTTGGCCTCACCCGCAGCGGGGTAGCGCTGCTGGGTCATCTCGGTGCGGTCGGCAAAGATCTGCGCACGCGTCTTCAGGCCCACGCGGGACTCGTCCACGCGCAAGGCCAGCAGTTGCTCGCCATCGGGGCTCCACCAGAAACCACGGTGCCGGCCCAGCTCCTCGGCCGCGATGAACTCGGCCAGGCCCCAGCTGACGTTGGGCGTCGCGCTCGCCGGCCACAGCGGGCGCGGCTGGGCGCCGGCCTGCAGCGGCAGCACCATCAGCTCGCCACCTTGCACGTAGGCCAGGGTCTTGCCATCGGCGGCGCAGCGCGGGTCCTGCTTGGGTGCGTCGGGTGTGTGCGTGAGGCGCTGGGCCTGGGCCTTCACCTCGGTGCCGGCCCCGGTGAGGCGCACGAGGTACAGGTCGCCCGACAGCGGGAACAGCAGCGCGCTGTCGTCACCGCCGCACCACTGGTAGCCGGTGATGCCGCGCTGGCTGATGCGCTGGCGCTCCAGCGCCATCTTCTCGGCCTCGCTGAGCTTTTGCTCGGCGCCGGCCAGCAGGTCGG
>JBBIVU010000179.1:0-7330 GCA_037439585.1 Roseateles sp.
GAGGACTCGGCGCTCGTCGCGCTGCGCGCCCGCGACTTCGACGGCCGGCTGCTCTACGTCAACCGCACCTTCTGCGACATGGTGGGGCTGCCTGCCGATCGCCTGGTCGGCCTGTTGCCGCCCATGCCCTACTGGCCGCCTGACGCGCTGGCCGAAGTGGCCGAGCGCAACCGCCGCAACCTCGCCGGTCACGCGCCGCGCGAGGGCTATGAAGCCCGCTGGCGGCACAGCAGCGGGCGCATGGTGGATGTGATGGTGTTCGAGTCGCCGCTGGTGGACGCCGGCGGGCGCCAGATCGGCTGGATGGGCAGCATCATCGACATCACCGAACCCAAGCGCATGGAAGAGCGCGAGCGCCGCCAGGGCGAGACCCTGGCCCACAACGCCAGGCTCACCATGCTGGGCGAGGTGGCCTCCACGCTGGCCCACGAACTCAACCAGCCGCTCACGGCCATCGCCAGCTACGGTGCGGGCATCACCAATTCCCTGGCCAAGCTCGGTGTGCAGGACGAACTGGTGCTCGGTGCGTTGCAGCGCCTGGGCCAGCAGGCGGCGCATGCCGGCCGCATCGTGGCGCGCATCCGCGAGTTCCTCACCCGGCGAGAACCCCGTCACGAGCCCTGCGAGCTCAACGATGTCATCCGCGCCGCGCTGGACCTGCTGCGCCGCGAGGCCCAGCAGCGCGACATCACGCTCGAGCTGGCGCTGTCGCCCCACGTGCCACCTGTGCTGGCCGACGCCGTGCTCATCGAGCAGGTCGTGATCAACCTGGTGCGCAACGCCGCCGACGCGCTGCTGTCCGTCCCTGCGCCGGCGGGTGGCCGGCGCATCGCCGTCAGCAGCCATCTGGCGGGTGAGTTCGTGCGCGTGGACGTGCGCGACAACGGCCCCGGCCTGGCCGGCCGCCGCGTGGAGCAGCTCTGCGCGCCCTTTTACTCCACCAAGTCAGACGGCATGGGCATGGGCCTGGCCATCTGCCGCTCCATCATCGAGGCCCATCAGGGCGTGCTGGATGCCAGCGACGCGGCCAACGGCGGCGCACTGTTCTCTTTCAGCCTGCCTGTGAGGCGTGAAACCAGCCAGGAGACCGCGCATGCCTGAATCCGGCATCGTCCACCTCGTCGACGACGACCCCGATGTGCGGGACGCGCTTGCCTTCCTGCTGCGCTCGCGCGGCCTGCATGTGCGCGCTTTCGACGGTGGCCCGGCCCTGCTGGCCATGCTCGACAGCGAGCCTGCACCACGCGGTGTCTTCCTGCTCGATGTGCGCATGGAGCCCATGACCGGCACCCGGCTGCATGACGAACTGCTGGCCCGCCGGCTGAAGAACCCCGTCCTTTTCCTGACCGGCCACGGCGACATCCCCATGGTGGTGGAGGCGCTGAAGAAGGGGGCCTTCGACTTCCTGGAAAAACCGTACAGCGACAACGCACTGGCCGACCGCCTGGAGCAGGCGCTGGCGGTGGACGCCGCCATGCAGGCCGAGGGTGCGCAGACGGCGGAGCGCAGCGCCCGCCTGGCCAGCCTCACCGATCGCGAACGCGAGGTCATGACCCGCGTGGCGGCCGGCAAGCTCAACAAGGTGATTGCCGACGAGTTGAACGTGTCGGTCCGGACCGTGGAGGTGCACCGGGCGCGCGTGTTCGCCAAGCTGGGTGTGCGTTCGGCCGCCGAGGTGGCGACGCTGCTGGCGGGGCGCTGAGCGTTCACAAGCTGTAGCAGATGCGGCGTCAACGGACGGTGGCGGCAGGCGTTGTCCAGACAGCCGGGGGCATGGCGCCGCCGGACTTGTGACGGACCCTCACCATGACCATGCTGACCCTGACCTTCAACGGTCCCACCCCCGAAGCCCGCCGCGCCCTGGGTGCGCTGCTGCAGCGCTTCCGCACTGCGCATTTCGTGGAATGCAGCAGCCACGAGTACGCCGTGACGGCCGACGACGCCACCGCCGAGGAGCTCAAGCGACAGCCGCAGTGGTCAGCCCGCCCGCTGCCGCCCGCCCGGGCCGGCACGGTCAGGCCCTGAGGCTGGGTGGGCGAGGCGCGCGGCCGCCGCATACTTCGCCCATGTCCCCCCCTCCCAAGCTGGCGCGGCCCACGAGCGAGCAGATCGCTGCCCTGCCACCCTTTCCCGCCCTGCCGCCGCATTGCATCCACCTGCTCCAGTCGCCCGAGCAACTGGCCCAGGCCGAACGGGCCCTGCGCGCGGCAGTGCATGTGGGTTTCGACACTGAGAGCAAGCCCGTCTTCGTCGCCGGCGCTCCGCAGACCGGGCCCGAGGTGATCCAGTTCGCCACGGCCACCGAGGCCTTCATCGTGCAGACAGCCACGCCCGGTGTGCATGGCTTCCTGCAGGCCATGATCGAGTCGGACGAAGTCGTGAAAGTCGGCTTCGGCCTCGCGTCGGACCGGCCGCAGATCCATCGCAAGCTGGGCCTGCGCCTGGGCGCGTCCATCGACCTGTCGCACAGCGTGCGCAAGCTGGGCTTCAAGGATGCGGTGGGGCTCAAGGTGGCCGTGGCCGTCGTGCTGGGCCAGCGGTTCAGCAAGTCCAAGAAGGCCACGACCTCCAACTGGGCCAACCCCACACTCACGCCGCAGCAGCTGCACTACGCGGCCAACGATGCGCACGCCTCGCTGCTGGTCTACCAGGCGCTGGTTCGTTAGGATGCATGCCCACTTCGGGCTTGCGCCCAGCGGCCCGGCCGGCTCTCGCCGTGCGCAAGAGCCTCGGTTGGCTGGCCGGCGCTGGCCCTTGCCGCCAGGCTGTCGCCACACGCAAGACACGATAATTCCGAGGTATGGACACACAGGCACCGCTGTTGGAGTTCCGTTTGCGACAGGCTGTTGAAGCCGGAGCGCTCGGCCTCTGGGACCTCCGTCCCGAGCTGGAGACGGTGCACTACTCACCCCAGTGGAAACTGAGGCTGGGCTTCCCTGAGCCTCATGGCGCAGACAGCACGCACTTCTGGCGTTGCCGCGTGCATCCCGACGATTTGGACGCCATGCTCGCAGCCATGCGGGAGCATGCCTCCGGGGAGCGGCCGGCCTATGAAGCCAGGTTCCGCCTGCGCAGCAATGGTTCGGGTTACCGCCTCGTGTGTTCGCGGGGCTGCGTCGTCGAGCGCAACGCCCAGGGGCGGGCGGTTCGCATGCTCGGGACGATGATCGATCTGACCGAGCGGCCCTGCACCCCGCGTGTGGGCTTGCCAGAGGGTGAACGGGGCGCGATGGCCGGCACGTTGCTGGTGATGCCGTTCCATCGGTTGTTGTACGACGCGCTGGCGGTGGAGGAGCGCCGCCGCGTGCTGGCGCTGACGGCGGGTATCTTGCATGCGTCCCTGGAGGGGCTGCGTGATCACGAGCTGTCGGGCCCCCGTGTTGGTGAGGTGCCGGGTCATGAGGCCTGAAGCGATGTGAGCCTCAGGGCCGCGCCAATGCGAGGCGCCGTGATGCGAGGCAGGGCATGCGCTCCCGCACCTGGGGCGAACCCGAAGGGAAAGGCCCGTTGGGCCGTGACTTTCTTGGCGTTCCAGCCTGGCATGGGGTTTGCGCTGGGTCCTGGGCCGAGGCGACTGGCCTCGGGAAACCCAAGGAGTACCCCCATGAAGACCTGGCCCCCCCTGCGACCTCTCACCCTGACGGCCGCCCTGCTCGCAAGCCTGACGCTGACCGCGCCCGCGAGCGCCCAGGAACCCCCCGTGCCTGCGGCTGCCGAGCGTGCCATGTGGCGCGGCGCCCAGGGCGAATACCTGCTGGACGATGGCCGCACGCTGCGCGTTCACGTGGGTGTGCGCCGCTTGGGCGTGAGCGTGGACGACACGCCCTTCGAAGCCTGGCGCGCCCAGAGTGCCGAATTGCTGGTCAGCCCCGATGGCCAGCGGCGCCTGCGCTTGCATCGCAACGTCGACGGCAACGTGGACCGCATCGCGCTGGAGACCGACCGCCTGCGCTGAGCAAGGTGGCACCGCCCCAAGCCAAAAAGGCGTCCCGAAGGACGCCTTTTTGGCTTGGTCCTGACAGTTGCCCGAGGGCTGGCCGATTCAGGAGCGGAATCGCTTCTGAAGCAGGCTGGCGGCTGACGCGCGGGCAGTGCTCGAAGGGGACGGCGCACCGCCCCTCAGGCACCTGCCCGCGCCCGTCCAAGGCTGTCAGCGCGCAGCGACGAAGCGGTATTCGTGCTGGGCGTCGCGCAGGATGAGGGTGGGCCGGGGCGCCTGGTCATCGCGCACCAGTTCCACCCCGCCGATACCGGGGTCGATGGTCATGTAGCTTTGCGTGCCGTCTTCGTTCTTGCGCAGGGCCACTTCGCTGTGCCAGTGGTCGAAGTGAAAGCGCAGTGCGCCGGCTTGGTGCTCCACGCGCAGCCCGCCCAGTTCCGGGCTGCGGTAGCGGGCCGCCAGCGGCCGGAGGGCCTCCTCAGGAACGGGGCGCGTGAGCAGCTGGCGCAGCTTGTCGTTCTCGGCCTTGCGGTTGGCGATGGCCACCTTCAGGCGCTCGTCGGCCTCAGGCCGCCCGTCGAACAACACCTCCAGCAGCTTGCGCTGCAGCGGGCCACGCAGCAGCACGCCGGCGTCGGAGTTGGTCAGGATGGTGACGCCGGCGTTGTACTCGGGCAGCCAGATCATGTTGGAGTGGAAGCCCAGCATGTCGCCGCCGTGCGAGGCCACGGTGATGCCGTACTGCCTGTCGACGAACAGGCCCATGCCATAGACAACGTCCTCGCCCACCATGACCTGGGGCTTGTAGCGCTCGGCCCAGTTGGCCTCGCCGATGAGCGGCTGGCCCTCGGGCGTGCGGCCCTTGTTCAGTTCCATCAGCACCCAGCGGCTGAAGTCGTTGGGCGAGGTCCAGACGGCGCCCGCCGGCCGCGCCGGGATGATGGCGCGGTTGCCGCGCAGGGCCTTGGCATAGTCGAAGGTGGTGCGCTTCATGCCGAGCGGGACAAAGAGCAGCTCTTGCATGGCCTGGTCGTAGGCCGCCCCCACCTCCTTGCCCGGTCGCAGGGCGGCCGCGGCGATGTAGCCGCCCGCACCGACCATCAGGTTGCTGTACTGGAAGACTTCGCCGAACTGGCTGGTGGGCTTCATGGTGCCCAGCTGTTCGAAGGTTGTGCGCGCGGGGGCGGCACTGTTGCCGAAGAGCCACTCCAGGTCCTGCCGCGGCATGCCGGTGCAGGCACACACCAGGTGCTTGATCTGCACGGTCCGGGTCACGTCCGGGTCGGCCAGGCGGAAGGCGGGGTAGGCCTCGGCGGCGGGCTGGTCCCAGCGCAGCTTGCCGGCGTCCACTGCGCGGGCGAGCAGGGCGGTGGTCATGGCCTTGGTGTTGCTGGCGGCCATGAACAGGGTGTCGCCGTCCACCTGGGCGGGCTTGCCCTTCTCGCGCACGCCGAGGCCGCCGGCCCAGACGACCTTGCCGCCGTCGATGAAGCTGAGGCCCACGCCGGGCACGTCCAGCGCCTTCATGCCGTGGGCGACAAAGGCCTTGAGTTGCTCGATGCGTTCGGGCGTGAGCGGCTGGGCCGTGCGGCCGGCAAAGCTTTCGCGTTCGTAGCCTTTGGGGCGCAGGCTGGCAAAGAATTTGCCAAGGGGGGCGCTGCGCTTTTCCAGCGTGGCGTCGGCGGCCTGCAGCAGCAGCACGACCCAGCCCTTGCCGTTGCCGGTGCTGGCCCGCCGGGCGACGGCCTGCAGGGCGAGCTTTTCGTTGGGCGAGGTTTCATAATCGAACACCTGCTGGTCCACCCAGCCGTTGCGGCTGGGACGTGGCGTGGCCAGGCGCAGCGTGCGCTTGAAGTCGGGTTGCACCAGCGCCCAGGCCTGGGCGACCGCGTCGGCCGCGTCCTTGGCCGAGGCGAGGTCCACCACGGTGACGGTGGCGTCGCCCTCGGGGGCGGTGAACTTGAGCACCGGGCCGTTGACCGAAGCGGCGAAGGCCTCGGGGGGTGAGTAGCTGTGGCCGGTGGTGGTGGTGTCAGCCTGCGCGCCCAGGGCGGCGGCAAGCAGGGAGGCGATCAGCAGACGGCGCATGGGGGCTCCTGGTGGCGGAGCCCCATGCTAGGCCTTGCGTCAGACGGCGTTGATCGTCACTTTCACGCTGCCGGTGCTGGTCTGTCCCAGGTTGTCCTTCAGTGTGATGACGAGGGTGTAGCTGCCCGCGACCGGGGTGCTCCACGCGGCGCTGATGCCGGCGCTGCTGGCCGAGAACGTCATGCCGCTGGGCACGCCGGAGATGGAGATGGCCAGCGAGGTGGCACCCGGTGCGGTGTAGCCGATGGTGCCCGTGAAGGCCTTGCCGGCGGTGCCGGTCAGGCTGGTGGTGGTGAGCTGAGGGCCGGTGGTGGCAGGCGCAGGCGTTGGTGAGCTGCTGGACACGGTAGCACCCGTCAGGCTGGTCAGCAGGGCGCTGGCATTGGGCGTGCCCCAGCCGGTCGGGGTGTCGTAGCCGGCCTTGGCGGTGCAGGTGCCACAGGTGCCGTTGCTGCCGCTTGCCACGTCCTTGAAGGCGGCTGCGTACTGCGTCGGCACGGCGCCGATCTGCTGGTAGATCGCGGCATGCGGCTGGCCCAGCACGGTCTTGGCGGCGTTCACGCGCAACGCGTTCGCCACAGCCAGCAGGCCGGCCCATTGGGGTGTGGAGAGGCTGGTGCCACCCGCGCTGACCCAGCGTACCGTCGTCGAACCCGAGGCGATGGTGGCCACGTATTGGCCGCTGTTGGGGTCGGCGTTGAACGCGACGTCCGCCACGGCGCGCTTGGCATAGCCGCCGATGGTGCCGCTCTGGTAGCTGGGCAGGGCCACGAAGGCGCTGGTACCGCCGCCGGTGCCCGTCCAGGTGGTTTCGGTGCGGGCACCGCTGCCGGTGTAGGTGAGCGTGGTGCCGCCCACCGCCACCACCTTGCTGGACACCGAGGGCCATGCCACGGCAGCGCCGTTGTCACCGGTGGCGGCGAGGTAGCTCATGCCGGTGGCGGAGAAGACACCGTCATAGCTCGGTGTCCAACTGCCCTCGTTGGCACCGAAGCTCATGGAGACGACGCCGCTGCCCATCTTGTTGGCCAGGGCCACGGCGTTGGACAGGCTGGTGACGCTGGCGTCCGGCGCCTCGATCAGCACCAGGCGGGCCAGCGGTGCGGTGGCGTGGGCCCATTGCACGTCCAGCGCGATTTCGGTGGCCCAGCCGCTGTCGTAGGCCGGGGCGGTGGACGTGACGGCCCCTGCGCTGGTGCTGTAGGCGATGACGAGTTCACAGCCGGAAGCCGAGGCGGCAGCCAGCGGCAGGCTGGCGCCGGCAGCCAGCGTGCGCGTGGTGCAGGTGGGCAGGCCGAACTT
>JBBIVU010000180.1:0-7304 GCA_037439585.1 Roseateles sp.
CAGCCAGCCGGTCAGCAGCGCCGGGTCCGCGGTGACGGGGGTGCCGTCCAGGGCGGTGTAGCTCGGCATGACCGACCGGGCGCCGGCCCGCAGCGCCATCTCGAACGGCGGCAGCAGCACGTCGGCGACTTCGCGGGGGCCGGCGTGCACGGGGGCGTGGTTGCGCGCCGCCTGCGACCCGGAGTACCCGACGAAGTGCTTGAGGGTCGCCACGATCCCTGCTGCCTGCAGGCCGCGAACGTAGGCCGTCCCGATCGATCCGACGCTCGACTGAGCCTCAGCGGCGCGACAGGAACCGGCCGAACCAGCGGGCCAGTGCCGCGGCCAGCCGGCCGGTGAGCTCCTCCAGCCAGGCCTTGAAGCCCTGGCGCCGGTAGAACTCGGCCAGCGGCTGCGCGTCCGGCGCGCGGAAGGCCAGCGTCTCCAGCGACGGCCAGCCCGCCACGTGGCCGCTGAGGTCGCAGTCCAGTTTCACCGTCACCAGGCGGCGCCCCATGGGCAGCCAGTCGAGCGCTGCGCGCAGGTTCTCGCCCGCCTTGCCCTTCACGCTGCCGGCGGCAGCGATCACACCGTCCAGCGAGCCGTACTCGGCCACCCACTTGGCCGCCGTCTTGGGGCCCACGCCGCTCACGCCAGGCACGTTGTCCACGGTGTCGCCCATCAGCGTGAGGTAATCGATGATGCGGTCCGGCGGCACGCCGAACTTGGCCAGCACGCCGGCCTCGTCCAGCCGCTCGTTGCTCATGGTGTTGATGAGCTCCACATCGGCGTTCACCAGCTGCGCCAGGTCTTTGTCGCCCGTAGACACGATGACCCGATGGCCCTGGGCCACCGCCTCGCGGCTCAGCGTGCCGATGGCGTCGTCCGCCTCGATGCCGGGCACCGTCAGCACCGGCCAGCCCAGCAGGCGCACCACCTCGTGGATGGGGTCGATCTGCGCCCGCAGCTCCGGCGGCATGGGCGCGCGCTGGGCCTTGTACTCGGCGTACCACGCGTCGCGAAAGGTCGGGCCCGACGCGTCGAACACGCACACCGCATGCTCGGCGCCGATGTCGCTCTGCAGCCGCTTGAGCATCGCCACCATGCCCCGCACCGCTCCGGTGGGCTGCCCCTCGGGGCCTCGCAGATCCGGCATGGCATGAAAGGCGCGATAGAGATAGCTGGAACCGTCGACCAGCAGCAGGATGGGTTTACTCATGGCGAGCATTCTCGGACAGGCGCCCACCTAGAATCGGCAGCATGTTTCGCCCTGCCGCCTTCCTGCTGTTCGCCACCCTGGCTGGCAGCGCCTTCGCTGAACCGCCGCCCGAGCCCAAGGTGGAGCGCACCGTGGCCGAGGACGACCAGGTACGCATCGACGAGCTGAAAGTTCGCGGCGAGACCAGGAAGGTCACGGTGAAGAACAAGCTCACCAAGGCGCCCGACTACGAGATCGTCGTCACCGACGCCGGCCGCGAATCCGCCGGCGGCACGGGCACCGGCCTGCCCAAGAGCGGCGCCGGCGCCCGGGTCTGGCGCGTCCTCAATTTCTGACACCGCGCGGCCGTTGGCCCGCTTTGAAGCCTTCCCATGGCCGTATTCACCGAAGTCAGCCCCGCCCAGGCGCAAGCCCTGCTGGACCACCTCCGCCTTGGCACCTTGACCTCGCTGCGCGGCATCGGTGCCGGCATCGAGAACACCAACTACTTCGTCGATTGCACCGGCGAAGACGGCCACCTGCACCGCTACGTGCTGACGCTGTTCGAGCGCCTCACGGCGGAGCAGTTGCCCTTCTACCTGCGGCTGATGCAGCACCTGGCCCAGCGCGGCGTGCTGGTGCCCGAGCCCCACGCCGACGCGGCCGGCAACATCCTGTTCGAAGTGGCGGGCAAGCCCGCCGCCATCGTTGACCGCCTGCATGGCGGCCACCAGATGGCGCCCGATGCTTTCCACTGCCAGCAGGTGGGCGCCACGCTGGCGCAGATGCACCTCGCCGGGCGTGATTTCACGCTGCAGCAGCCCAACCTGCGCGGCATCACGTGGTGGCGGCAGGTGGTGCCGCAACTGCTGCCCTTCCTGGACGCCGCGCAGGCTGCCCTGCTGACGGCCGAGATGGCCTACCAGGAGCACCTGGTCGCTTCGGCGGACTACGCCCACCTGCAGGCCACCAGCTTCGGCCCCATCCATGCCGACCTGTTCCGCGACAACGTCATGTTCGAGCCCGGTGAGGGTCCGGGCCGCGAGCGCCTGACCGGCTTCTTCGACTTCTACTTTGCCGGCTGCGACACCTTCCTCTTCGATCTGGCGGTGTGCCTGAACGATTGGTGCATTGACCTGTCGGACGGTCGGCTCATCGAAGAGCGTGCGGCGGTTTTCGTGGCCGCCTACGAACGCGTGCGGCCCCTGAGCGGCGCCGAGCACCGGTTGCTGCCGGCGCTGCTGCGTGCGGCAGCGTTGCGCTTCTGGCTGTCGCGCCTGTTCGACCTGCACCTGCCGCGCGAGGCCAGCCTGCTGAAGGCCCACGACCCCCGCCACTTCGAGCGCGTGCTGCGCGCGCGCATCGACAAGCCCTGGCATGCGGTGCCGAACGAGGGGCAGACATGACCATGCAACTGCACCTGCAGACCGTGCCAGCACGCAACGGCCGGCTGTGGATCCGCCACGGATTCAAGGTGTTCCAGCGCGCGCCCATGGCCCTGTCCGGCCTCTTCGGTCTCTTCCTGTTCGCCGGCTTCGTCGCGATGCTGGTGCCCGGTATCGGTCCGCTGCTGACCATGGCCACACTGCCGTTGCTGTCCCTGGGCTTCATGCTGGCCACACACCTGGTGCTGCAGAAGAAGGTCCCAAACGCCAGTGTCTTCGCCGCCCCATTGAGGCTCACCCCCGAGCGCCGGCTCAGCCAGTTGCTGCTGTGCCTGATCTACGCCGTGGCCATGCTGGCCATCGGCCTGCTGTCCGACTGGGTGGACGGCGGCAGCACGCTGGACCTGCAGAAGCTCATTGCAGACAACGCCGACAGCGAAGCCATTGCCAACGCAGCGACCGACCCGCGCCTGCTGTGGGGCCTGGCCACGCGGCTGCTGCTGGTCGGCCTGCTGTCCGTGCCCTTCTGGCATGCCCCCGCCCTTGTGCACTGGGGCGGCCAGGGCGTCGCGCAGTCCATGTTCTCCAGCACGTTGGCCCTGTGGCGCAACAAGGCCGCCTTCGGCCTGAACGCACTGCTCTGGGCCGGCTTGCTGATGGCTGCGGCCGCCAGCGTGAGCTTGGTTTTCGGGCTGCTGGGGCTCACCAAATTTGCACCGATGGTGATGATGGCCACCGGCTTGATGCTGTCGACCGTGTTCTACGCGTCGCTCTATTTCAGCTTCGTCGACTGCTTCATGTTCGGCGCACCGCAAGGCCTGCTCGACGACCGGGCCTGACCCCAGCCCCCGGGGACAAGGCATTCAACGCGCCCGGGGGATCGAATACGTGCCCGTCGCGTGCGCCACGGGCTCGTCCACGCCTTCTGAGTGGATCCACACCTCGCCCACCGCCAGGCTCTTGCCCAGCTTCATGAGCTTGCAGCGGCCCAGCAGGCGGCGGTCGGCCTGGGGCTTGCGCAGGAAGTTGATGCTGAGGCTGGTGGTGACGGTGAGCGGCACCAGGCCGATCTGCGCCAGGATGGCCACGTAGAGCGCCACGTCGGCCAGCGTCATCATGACCGGGCCGGACACGGTGCCACCGGGTCGCAGCTCGGCCTCGGTGATCTCATGGGCAACGACGATACCGTCGGCCTCGATGGCCTCCACCGTCACCCGGGTCTGCGGGAATTCCGCCGCCAGGAAGGCAGCCATTTCGTCACGGGTCACCACAGCCATCGCTGCGCCTTTCAATCAATCGGGGTGAGCTTGGCCACGGACAGTGCCAGCCACTTGGTGCCATGGCGGCCGAAGTTGACCTGGGCGCGGGCGTCGGTGCCCGTGCCCTCCAGCGTCAGCAGCACGCCTTCGCCGAACTTGGTGTGGAACACGCCCTTGCCCACGCGCAGGCCGCCATGTTCCTCGGACACCTTCTGCTTCATGCTGGCGGGCACGGGCGGCTCCACCCAGGCGGCGCGCTGGCCCCTGTCGGGTACACGCCCCGCACCCACCATGCCCTTCAGGCCGCTGCCCCGGTCCCAGGCCTGCTGGTACTCGCGGGCGAAGCCCGAACCGAAGCCCTGGTTGCGCGGCGTCAGCCACTTCAGGCTCTCTTCGGGCAGCTCGTCGAGGAAGCGGCTCTTCACGTTGTAGCGGGTCTGGCCGTGCAGCATGCGGGTCTGGCAGAAGCTCAAGGACAGCTTCTTGCGTGCCCGCGTGATGGCCACGTACATCAGCCGCCGCTCTTCCTCCAGCCCGTTGGTGTCGGACATGGCGTTCTCGTGCGGGAACAGGCCTTCTTCCAGCCCGGTGATGAACACCGCGTCGAACTCCAGGCCCTTGGCCGAGTGCACGGTCATCAGCTGCACGGCGTCCTGCCCGGCCTGGGCCTGGTTGTCGCCGGCCTCCAGCGAGGCGTGCGTCAGGAAGGCCACCAGCGGGGACATGATCTCGCCCGTCTCGGCGTCGGGCACGGCGCCCGGCGTTCCAGCTTCCGCCACCTCGTCCACCGGCAGGCCCACGGCGTTCTTGCCGAAGCCCTCCTGCATGACGAAGGCCTCGGCGGCGTTGACGAGTTCGTCCAGGTTCTCCAGCCGCTCGGCACCGTCCTTGTCGGTGCGGTAGAAGTCCAGCAGGCCGGAGGTTTCCAACACCTGCTCGATGATCTCGCGCAGCGTCATGCCCTGCGTGAGGTTGCGGGTGGAGTCGATGAGGTGGGTGAACGCCACGAGGTTGGCGCCGCCCTTGCCGGCGATGGCGCTGACGCTCTGGTAAAGACTGCGGCCCGTGGCCTTGGCGGCGTCCTGCAGGTTCTCCAGCGTCTTGGCACCGATGCCCCGGGTGGGGAAGTTCACGACCCGCAGGAAGCTGGTGTCGTCGTTCGGGTTCTCCAGCAGCCGCAGGTAGGCCAGCGCGTGCTTCACTTCGGCGCGCTCGAAGAAGCGCAGGCCGCCGTACACCCGGTACGGGATGCCCGAGTTGAACAGCGCCGACTCGATGACCCGCGACTGTGCGTTGCTGCGGTACAGGATGGCAATCTCCTGCCGGTCCAGCCCGCCACGGTGCAACTGCTGGATCTCTTCGATCAGCCACTGCGCCTCGGCGAAGTCGCTGGGCGACTCCTGCACGCGGATGGGGTCGCCCTGGCCGGCGTCGGTGCGCAGCGTCTTGCCCAGGCGCTGGCTGTTGCGGCTGATGAGCTCGTTGGCCGCGTCCAGGATGTGGCCGAAGCTGCGGTAGTTCTGCTCCAGCTTGATGACGCGCTTCACGCGGTACTCGCGCTCGAAGTCGGCCATGTTGCCCACGCGGGCGCCCCGGAAGGCGTAGATGCTCTGGTCGTCATCACCCACCGCCAGCAGGCTCTGACCGGTGCCGGCCGCCGGCGGCGCGAACATCTTGAGCCAGGCGTACTGCAGCTTGTTGGTGTCCTGGAACTCGTCCACCAGGATGTGGCGGAAGCGGTTCTGGTAATGCTCGCGCACGGCCGGGTTGTCGCGCAGCAGCTCGTAGCTGCGCAGCATCAGCTCAGCGAAATCCACCACGCCCTCGCGCTGGCATTGGTCTTCGTAGTTGGCGTAGATCTCGACGAGCTTTCTCGTCTGCTCGTCGTGCGCCACCACGTCGCCCGGGCGCTGGGCGTCTTCCTTGCACCCGGCAATGAACCAGCCCACCTGCTTGGGCACGAAGCGCTCTTCGTCCAGGTTCATGGCCTTGATGACGCGCTTGACGGCCGAGGTGGTGTCGCTCGCGTCCAGGATCTGGAAGGCCTGCGGCAGGTGCGCCAGCTTCCAGTGCGCGCGCAGGAAGCGGTTGCACAGGCCGTGGAAGGTGCCTATCCACATGCCCCGCACGTTGAAGGGCAGCATGGTGGAGAGCCGCGTGAGCATCTCCTTGGCGGCCTTGTTGGTGAAGGTCACGGCCATCACGCCGCCGGGGCTGACCTGGCCGGTCTGCAGCAGCCAGGCGATGCGGGTGGTGAGCACGCGGGTCTTGCCCGAGCCGGCGCCGGCCAGGATCAAGGCGGGTTCAGCCGCAGCGGTGACGGCGGCCAGCTGCTCGGGGTTGAGGTTCTTGAGGAGAGGACTGTGCTGGGCAGCGTCAGGGGCCAAATTCATCGCGGCATTTTAAGGAGGCCTACCTGCGGCGCGGCTTGCCGGCGCGCCCGGCCTTGGACCACTCGTAGGCCTGGCCATCGGGTGTCTTGCCGCCTTCCACCGCCGCCACGCCTGGCGGGCCGACACTTTCATCCAGCTCGGTGGAGATGCTCACGTGGCGGTGCCCGTGCCGGCGCCGGTCCTCGGCCCACGCCAGCGCCTGCGTCAGCGCGTTGCTGTCGAAGAACTCGCACACCGGCAGGGCCGCATCGCCCTCGCCCTCCAGCCAATACACCACGATGCCCAAGCGGCTCTCCCGTTGATCCAGCCACGCAGCGTAGCGCGGGTCTACAGTGGCGGGCGAACTGCAGCCACCTCACCTTGCCCGCCCCCTGCCCTTGCGGCCGTGCCGCCGACTACGCCGCCTGCTGCGGCGCCCTGCACCAGGCCTTTGCGACCGGTGCGGGCCTGACCGCCCCCACGCCTGAAGCCCTGATGCGTTCACGGTATGCCGCCTTCGTGCGGGGCCTGCACCCCTACCTGCTGGCCACCTGGCACCTCAGCACACGGCCAGACACGCTGGAGGCCTCGGAGCCCGGCCTGAAGTGGCTGGGGCTGGACGTGAAGCACGCCGCGCTGCAGGACGCCAACCACGGCACAGTGGAATTCGTGGCCCGCAGCAAGCTCGGCGGCCGCGCACACCGCATGCACGAAACCAGTCGCTTCGTGCGCGACAACGGCGCGTGGTTCTATGTGGATGGTGACCTCGCCCCGTGATGCTGACGGTGCTCCACCTCGACGAGCATGTCGTCGCCATTGCCAAACCCGCCGGCCTGCTGGTGCACCGCACCCAGCTCGCCGCCGGCGAAGACGAGGCCGCGCTGCAGTTGCTGCGCGACCAGCTCGGCCGCCCCGTGTGGCCCGTGCACCGGCTGGACCGTGGCACCTCGGGCGTGCTGCTGTTCGCGCTGAGCGCCGAGGTGGCCTCCCTGCTGGGCGCGATGTTCGAGCAGGGGCACATGGCCAAGCGCTACCTCGCCCTGGTGCGAGGCTGGCCGCAGCCCGATGCCGGCCTCGTGGACCACCCGCTGGCGCGCGACCCCGAACAGCC
>JBBIVU010000181.1:0-7255 GCA_037439585.1 Roseateles sp.
TGCCAGGGCCGTGACAGCCTGGGACCACAGGGGGCGGGAAAGCACAGCGGTGGAACGCATGGAAGGACTCCGATGACCGAATGCTTCATGGTGCCGCGAAGCCGATCGCAGTGCATGCGCCCGCTGTCCCTACTCTCAGGGATATCCAGCCACAACCTCAACAAGTGTGAAGCCGCCACCCCCTCGGTCCGGGGGCCATCTCGCGGAACGATGTCCGGTTCCCGACAAACGCCCGTCAAGCGCCGGACCGGTCATGCCGGGCGGCTGAGGGCTGCGTTGCGGATGGCAGTCAACGTGATGCGGGAGGTGCTGATGTCCGACGACAGCCGCAGGTGAATCAGCGCCGGCCGGCCAGCTTCGAGGGCGGCGTCCAGCGCCAAGCCGACCTCGGCCGTGCTCTCGGCCTTGAAGGCCGCAAAGCCGAAGGCTTCGGCCAGCTGGGCGAAGTCGGGGTTGAACAGATCGCTGCCCGACACGCGGCCCGGGTACTCGCGCTCCTGGTGCATGCGGATGGTGCCGTAGGTGCCGTTGTCGACGACGACGACGAGCAGCTTCTTGGCACCGTAGCCGGTGGCCGTGGCCAGCTCCTGCCCGGTCATCAGGAAGTCGCCATCGCCCGCGATGTTCACGGCCCAGCGGTCGCCCTGCAGCAGCGCAGCGGCGACCGCTGCTGGCACGCCGTAGCCCATCGCGCCGGAGGTGGGCGCCAGCTGCGTCTTGCCGAAACGGTGCAGCGCCGTGTAGCGGTGGAAGCGGTGCAGCCAGCCGCTGTAGTTGCCGGCACCGTTGGTGAAGATCGTGCCCTCGGGCAGCTTCTCGTCCAGCAGGCGGATGACCTCGGCCATGTCCAGCGGCGCCACGGGCGCCGGCACCAGGTTGGCGCGGTAGTCGGCGTTGGCCTGGGTCGTCCAGTCGCGCCAGGGCACCTCGGCGGGTGCGGCCAGCTCCGCCAAGGCCAGCGCGGCCTGGCTCATGCTGGCGTTGATGAGCAGCTCGCCGGTGTAGACGCGGCCCAGCTCCTCGGCGCCGGCGTGGATGTGGATGAGCTGCTGCACCGGGCGCGGTGCCTGCAGCAGCGTGTAGCCGCCGGTGGTCATCTCGCCCAGGCGCGGGCCGATGGCGATGATGAGGTCGGCCGCCTTCACACGGGCCGCCAGCTCGGGATTGATGCCGATGCCCACGTCGCCCGCGTAGTTGGGGTGGGCGTTGTCGAACAGGTCCTGGAAACGGAAGGCACAGCCCACCGGCAGCTGCCAGGTTTCAGCAAAGCGCTGCAGCGCGGCCGTCGCCTGCGGCGTCCAGCCGCCACCGCCGGCGATGACCAGCGGGGCCTTCGCGGCAGCCAGGCGCTCGCGCAGCTCGGCCAGCGCCGCTGGCGTGGGCGCGGCTTCGGCCGGGCGGGCCGGTGCCACCACGGGCGCGGTGATGGGTTGGGTCAGCATGTCCTCGGGCAGCACCAGCACCACCGGGCCGGGGCGGCCCTGCAGGGCGGTGTGGAAGGCGCGGGCCACGTACTCGGGCAGGCGCTCGGCGTCGTGGCACTCACCCACCCACTTGGCCATGCCCAGCGTGCCGGGGCCGAACATCTGGCGGTAGTCAACCTCCTGGAAGGCTTCGCGGTCGCGCTGGTCGCTGGCCACCTGGCCGATGAACAGGATCATCGGCGTGCTGTCCTGGAAAGCCGTGTGCAACCCGATGCTGGCGTTGGTGGCGCCGGGCCCGCGCGTGACGAAGCAGATGCCCGGGCGGCCGGTCAGCTTGCCTTGCGCCTCGGCCATGAAGGCGGCCCCGCCCTCCTGCCGGCAGGCCACGAAGCGGATCTTGTCGCGGTGCTCATGGAAGCCGTCGAGCACGGCCAGGTAGCTTTCACCGGGAACGCCGAATGCGGTGTCGACGCCCTGCGCGATCAGCGCCTCCACCAGCTTGTGGCCGGCGAGTGCGGGAGGGGTGGCTTGTCTAGTCATGTACAGACTTTAATGGTCGCCATCACGGCTGGTCAGCGGGCATCTTCCATCTGGCGCTGCATGATCTTTTCGCGCAGCTTGTCGTCACGCGTGATGCCCAGGGCTTCGTGCAGGGGCGAGGCCGCGCTGCTGGCGTCTGCCGGCTTGCTGACCGGCGTACCCGGCACGACGGTGACGGGCGCTGCCGCAACGGCCTGCTCCCGGGCGCCGGGCGGGCACTCCACGTTGGAGTAGGACACCTGCTGCCCGTTCACGCATTTGCGCAGCTCGCCAGCGCGGAACTTGGAGGCGGTCTTGGGTGCGGCACCGTCACCCGCCGCACGGGGCTCGTCAGCGCCAAGCCGGGGCACGTCGGGCAACCTGGCCGCACCGGCCCAGGCCTGCAGCTGGTCCTTCTTCTGCCAGCCCAGGCCCAACGCAGCGAGCAGCAGCAGCGCGATGACAAGACCACGAATCGACATGCGCACGTCCGAGAAAGCCGAAGTGGCGGCGACTGTACCGGCGCCGCCCGGCGCTCAGGCCAGTGCGGGCGCAGCGCGGCGCGACAAGCCCAGGCCCACCAGCCCGGCCGACGCGATGCCCATCAGCAGCGCAGCCGCCGAGCCGCCGAACACGGCGCGCGGCATGCCGTGGTCCAGGATGGCGCCGAACACAGGCGCAGCGATGGCAAAGCCGATGTCCAGCCCCGAGTACACGGTGCCGTAGACGCGGCCGGTTGCCCCGGGCGGCGAGGCACGCTTGATGAGCATGTCGCGCGACGGGCCCGCCACGCCGGTGCCGAAGCCGGCCAGCGCTGCGACCGCGGCCGCCGCGCCGCCCGGCAGCCAGCCCGTGGCCGTCAGCAGCAGCGAGGCAGCAGCAAAGGCCATCGCGAACGCGATGGTGCGCTCCAGCCGCTCGGCCCGCGCCACCAGGAACCCGCCGCACACCATGCCCGCCGCACCGGCCAGCATGTAGCCGGTGACGACATACGCCGTCTGCGCCAGCGGCAGGCCGTAGATCTGGTGCAGCGCCGGGCTGGCAAAGCTCTGGATGGCCGACAGCGCCGCCGTGCTCCAGAAGAAGAACGAGAAGCACAGCCACACTGAAGGGAGCTTCAGGAAGGCCATGGGGTGCTCTTCCTTGGCACCGGCCGCCGGTTTGGCATGGCCCCAGGAGCCCTGGCGGTCGTCGATGGCCGCGCGCTGCCAGAGCAGCAGGCCCATCACCGCCAACGCCACCAGTGCGGTGCCCAGGTAGGCGAAGCGCCAGTTGCCCGTGGCCTCGGCGATGCCGATGGAGAACACCGGCGCGAACGCCCATCCCAGGTTGCCGCTGATGCCGTGCACCGAGAACGCGTGGCCCAGGCGAGGCTGCGACACCCGCTTGTTCAGGATGGTGAAGTCCGCCGGGTGGAAGGGTGCGTTGCCCATGCCGGCGAGGGCCGCTGCCAGCATCAACCCACCAAAACCCTGGGCCAGACCCGCCGCCACCGACGCGAGGAAGAAGCTCGCCATCGCGGCGAACAGCACCGGCCGCGCACCGATGCGGTCCACGATGAAACCCGACAGCGCCTGGCCCGCGCCGGAGATGACGAAGAAGGTCGTCACCAGCAGGCCCAGCTCGGAGTAGCTCAACCCGAAGGCCTGGATGAAGGCCGGGAACAGCGGCGGCAGCAGCATGTGGAAGAAATGCGAGGTGCCGTGCGCGACGCCGATGGTGGAGATGGTCGTCACGTCGCGGCGGCGCTGCTGCGCCGCGTCGAGGGATGAAGCAAGGGCGGTGTTCATTTGCCCCATTCTGGTGAGTCGGGCGCCGGCACAGTTACGATGGTTCGTCAAGTTCTATCGAATTCCAGCCATGTCCGGCCGCAAGAGCTTCCCGTCCTTCTCCCCCGAGCGCTTCGCGCCCACGCCGCAGCGGCCACTGCGGGCCAAGTCGCGCGTGCTGGAGCACCTCACAGACATCCAGCCGCACCGCCACGACTGGGGCCAGCTGGTGTTCTCCATGACCGGCGCCGTGCGCGTGAGCACCGAGGCGTCCACCTACATCGTGCCGCCGTCCCGTGCCGTCTGGATTCCGCTGGGCATCGTGCACGCCGTGACGGCCATCGAGCAGTGCGACTTGCGCACGCTGTACCTCGGCCCGGGGCTGCTCACGGGCGAGATCTGGCAGGTGGGCCGGGTGCTGGAGGTGTCGCCGCTGCTGCGCGAGCTGGTGCTGGCGCTGCCGGCCATCCCCGACCCGGCGCCGCCCGAGAGCGCGGACGACACCGAGCGCCGCCAAGGCATCGAGCGCCTGATCCTGGCCGAGCTGCGCCGCGCGCGGCCGCTGCCCCTGGGTGTCGCCCTGCCGCAGGATGCCCGCCTGCGCAAGCTCTGCGAGGCCATGCTGCGCGAGCCGGGGCGGCATGCGGGCCTGGACGAATGGGCGCTGGAGACGGGCGCCAGCGCACGCACGCTGAGCCGGCTGTTCCGTGAGCAGCTGGGCACCAGCTTCGCGCAGTGGCGCTCGCAGCTGCTGCTCGCCCACGCACTGACCCTGGCAGCGCGCGGCCGGCCCATGAGCCACATCGCCGCCGAGCTGGGCTACGCCAGCGCCAGCGCCTTCACCGCCATGGTGACGCGCACGGTGGGCATGCCGCCCAGCCGCTTTTTTGCCGAAGCCTGAGGGGGCCGAGCCTGCCGTCACGCACCGTTACCAATCTGCCAGGTCACCGCGTCGGACCGCTGCCCCAACTCGCGCGTTGACCCAGCCGAGGATGCTTGCCAAACAACAACGAGGACGCCCCATGCGAAGACGCCACTTCACCGCTGCCCTTCTCGGCGCAGCTGCCAGCCTGCCCGCACGGGCACAGGACGAAGGCGAGTTCGTCATCTTGCACGCCCGCTACGGCACCGAAAACGGCCACATCGACGTGACTGGCCGGCTGCGCGAACTGGCACGGCAAGACCGGCGGTTCCGGCTGACCAACGAACTCTTCGGCGTGGACCCCGACCCCGGGCGCACCAAGGCCCTGCGCATCGATGCACGGGACCGCTTCGGCCAGGAGCGCCAGTTCGAGTACCGCGAGCGCGATTGGGTGGATGGCGCGCAATTCATCGGCTGGGCCGGCGGTCACTGGGGCGAAGCCGGCAGCTCACGGGGCTGGCACGGGAGCCGCGGCGAACGACGCGACGGTGGCCGTGACGGCGGTGAGCTCACCGTCCTGTACGCCACCTATGGCACCGGCCGCCGCGAGGCCGATGTGACCGACCAGCTCCGCGAACTGGCCCGGCGCGACCTGCGGTTTCGCCTCACCAACGACCTCTTCGGCATCGACCCCGACCCCGGCCAGACCAAGATTCTGCGCATCTTCACCCGCGACCGCATGGGCCAGGCGCGCACCCTGGACTACCGCGAGTACCAGACCATCGACGGTGCCCAGTTCGTCGGCTGGGGCCAGGGCGACTGGGGCGGCCGAAGGGACGACTTCCAGGGCCGGGGCGACGAGGGCCCGGCCCGGCCGGCGTGGGGCAGCCGCTTCGTGGTGGAGAGCGCCAGCTACGGCAGTGACGGCCACTGGGTGGACGTGACCCAGGCCGTGCGCGCCCAGGTGCACGGCGAGCGTCTGGACATCGAGGTGCGCAACGAGCTCTTCGGCTTGGACCCGGCGCCGGGCCAGCGCAAGACTCTGAGCGTGACCTACCGCCGCGGCGGTGAGCCCAGCAACACGGTGCGTGTCAAAGAGCGTGACGTGATGCGGCTGCCCTGAGCCCCAAGCGGATACACCCGCCTCCGCGGGGCGATGGCTGGCCAGCGGACAATCCGCCCACGCACCACCGCACCCAGACATTGACCGCCATTCCTATGGACACCCAGCTGTTCGACTACACCCGCCAGGATGCCGCCGGCACCTGCTCCACCGCCCACGCCTGGGCCAAGACGCCCGCCCCGCTCTCCCCCGCCGACCGCCAGGCCCTGACCGCGCGCGCCAAGGCCCTGCTCCAGCAGCACAACGCCGTGCTGGTGGCCCACTACTACGTGGACGGCGCGCTGCAGGACCTGGCGCTGGAAACCGGCGGCATCGTGTCCGACTCGCTGGAGATGGCCCGCTTCGGCCGCGACCACACGGCGCAGACCCTGGCGGTGGCCGGCGTGCGCTTCATGGGCGAGACGGCCAAGATCCTCAGCCCCGAGAAGCGCGTGCTGATGCCCGACCTGGACGCCACCTGCTCGCTGGACCTGGGCTGCCCGGCGGACGACTTCGCCGCCTTCTGCGACGCCCACCCAGACCGCCAGGTCGTGGTCTACGCCAACACCAGCGCCGCCGTGAAGGCGCGTGCCGACTGGATGGTCACCAGCTCCTGCGCGCTGGAGATCGTGGCCGACCTGCACGCCAAGGGCCAGAAGGTGCTGTGGGCGCCCGACCGGCACCTGGGCCGCTACATCCAGGAGCAGACCGGCGCCGACATGCTGATGTGGAACGGCGCCTGCATCGTGCACGACGAGTTCAAGGGCCTGGAGCTGGAACTGCTGCGCGAGCAGCACCCCGGCGCGCGGGTGCTGGTGCACCCGGAGTCACCCAAGAGCGTGGTGGAGCAGGCCGACGTCGTCGGCTCCACCTCCGCCCTGATCAAGGCGGTGGTGGAAGGCACCGCGCCGGCCTACATCGTGGCGACCGACAACGGCATCCTGCACCGCATGCGCCAGCTGGCGCCGGGCAAGGTGCTGGTGGAGGCGCCCACCGCCGGCAACAGCGCGACGTGCAAGAGCTGCGCCCACTGCCCCTGGATGGCCATGAACGGCCTGGCCAACCTGGTGGAGTGCCTGGAAAGCGGCCAGCCCGAGATCCATGTCGACGCAACCATCCGCGTGAAGGCCCAGGGCTGCATCACGCGCATGTTGGACTTCGTCGCCGCCCGCAAGGCCCAGGCCTCCGGGATGACCCCCGGCATCGGCGCCGCTTGATCTGGGACAGTCCGGTCAGCCCCCTCGCGGCGCTATCAAACCTCCATCGCCCTGCCCCGAAAGGCCCGCCCATGTCTGCCGATTTCAGCTCCCTCTACAACCACCACGAGCGCGAGGTGTTCGCCGCCGTGATGGACGCCGCGCAATCCCACCCGGACATCCTGGCCAGCAACGACCTGCTGTGCGACGTGGCCTGCGTGGCCCTGAACCGCCTGCCCCCGCGCTACATCCGCCATGCCGTGGATTTGAGCTTCTACCTGACGGAGTCCGAACGCCTGGAGACCGACGCGGCCATCGCCGAGGCCGTGTCCTATGCCTTCAACTTCGTGCAGGCGCGACTGGCCCTGCGCACCAAGCAGGGC
>JBBIVU010000182.1:0-7232 GCA_037439585.1 Roseateles sp.
AGAAGGAGCCCACGGCGTAGATGCCCAGCTCCAGGATGCGGGCCGAGAGCTTTTGCGCCATCACCGCGTCGTACACCATGATGGGCACGATGGGGTGGGTGCCTGGCTTGATCTCGAAGCCGGCGGCCTGGATCGCCTCGCGGAAATAGGCGGTGTTGGCTTCCAGCTTGTCGCGCAGCGCGGTGGAGGCTTCGAGCAGGTCCAGCACGGCCAGCGACGCGCCGGCGATGCTGGGCGCCAGCGTGTTGCTGAACAGGTAGGGGCGCGAGCGCTGGCGCAGCAGCTCGACGACTTCCTTGCGCGCTGCCGTGAAGCCGCCCGACGCCCCGCCCAGCGCCTTGCCGAAGGTGCCGGTGATGATGTCGATCTTGCCGAACACGCCGCAGTGCTCGGGCGTGCCGCGGCCCGTCTTGCCCATGAAGCCGCTGGCATGGCATTCGTCCACGCCCAGCAGCGCGTCGTAGCGGTCGCACAGGGCGCGGATCTTGTCGAGCTGGGCGATGGTGCCGTCCATGGAGAACACGCCGTCGGTGAACACCAGCTTGAAGCGGGCGCCCTTTTCGGTGGCCTCCTTCAGGCAACGCTCCAGGTCGTCGAGCTGGTTGTGCTCGTAGCGGTAGCGCTGGGCCTTGCACAGGCGGATGCCGTCGATGATGGAGGCGTGGTTGAGCGCGTCGCTGATGATGGCGTCCTGCTCGCCCAGCAGCGGCTCGAAGAGGCCGCCGTTGGCGTCGAACGCAGCGGCGTAGAGGATGGCGTCCTCGCAGCCCACGAAGCGGGCGATGCGCTGCTCCAGCGTCTTGTGCAGGTCTTGCGTGCCACAGATGAAGCGCACCGACGACAGGCCGAAGCCGTGGGTGCGCAGCGCCTCGTGCGCAGCCTCGATGACCTGCGGGTGCGACGACAGACCCAGGTAGTTGTTGGCACAGAGGTTGATGACCTCGCGGCCGTCGGCCGTGTGCACCACGGCACCCTGCGGCGTGGTGATGACGCGCTCGGACTTGTAGAGGCCGGCGGCACGGAGGCCGTCGAGTTCAGCTTGCAGGTGTTGGTAGAACGCTTGGCTCATGGCGCCGCTCCTGGTGCACAATTCGGTAAATTGAACTTGTTCGATATATCGAACTTGTGTGCAGTATCTGAAAAACGTCTACCGCCGTCAAGCATGAACATGGACACCGAACCGCCCCGCGTGGGCGCCGCACTGCAGGCCCTGCGCAACAGCCGCGGCCTGTCGCTGGACGACCTCTCCAAGCGAGCAGGCGTGAGCAAGTCCATGTTGTCGCAGATCGAGCGCAACCAGGCCAACCCCACGGTGGCCGTGGTGTGGCGGCTGGCGAACGCGCTGGGCGTGGAGATGGGCGAGCTGCTGGGCGCAGAGCGCGCGGCCACGCCCGCCATCGAAACCGTGCCCGCCCACGCCACGCCCGGCCTCACCAGCCCGGACGGGCTGTGCAAGCTGCGCATCCTGGGCCCCATCGAGCTGGCGGGGCAGTTCGAGTGGTACGAGCTGAGCGTGCAGCCCGGCGGCGTGCTGGACAGCCAGGCCCACGAGCCCGGCTCGCGCGAGCATCTGAGCGTGCTGACCGGCAGCCTGGAGGTGACCGCCCAGGGCGTGACGAGCAAGCTCAAGGCCGGCGAAACGGCGCGCTACGCCGTGGACGGGCCGCACGCCATCCGCAACGCGGGCAAGTCGGCGGCCTCGGCGTTGCTGGTGGTCCTGCATCCGTAGACTGCAGCCTCCGCACTAGGAGGCTTTCATGCAGATCACCCGTCGCGCGGCGCTGGCCGCGCTCGCCGCCCTTCCCCTTGCCGCGACCGCGCAGGACAACAAGCCCGTGCGCCTGCTGGTGGGGTTCCCCGCCGGCGGCGGCACCGATGCCATCGCCCGCCTGCTGGCCGAGGCGCTGCAGGCGTCGCTGGGCACGACGGTGCTCGTGGAGAACAAGCCGGGCGCCGGTGGCCAGATCGCGGCCCAGGCGCTGAAGAGCGCAGCACCCGACGGCACGACGCTGTTCCTCAGCCACGACCACACCATCTCCATCCTGCCGCTGGTGATGAAGGCACCCGGCTTCGACCCGGCCAGGGACTTCATGCCCGTGGCCGGCTTTGCCACCTTCGCCAATGCGCTGGCGATCTCGGGGGGCACGCCCGCCGCCAGCCTGCCGGAGTACGTTGCCTGGGTGAAGAAGCATGGCGGCCAGGGCAATGTGGGCATCCCTGCACCGGCTTCGGTGCCGGAATTTCTCGTCAAGCTGCTGGGCGAAAAGAACGGCGTGAACCTGCTCAGCGTGCCCTACCGGGGCAGCGCGCCCATGGTTGCCGACATGCTCGGCAACCAGGTGGGTGCGGGCGTGGGCTCGGTGCCCGACCTGATCGTGCAGCACCAGCAGAAGAAGCTGCGCATCGTGGCGGTGATGGGCCAGCAGCGCCAGGCCGTGCTGCCCGAGGTGCCCACGTTCGCGGAGCTGGGCATTGCGGGCTTCGAGGAGCTGCCCTACTACGGCGTGTTCGCGCCCGCCGGCACGCCGCCCGCCGTGGCCGAGCGTTTCTCCAACGCACTGGCTGGCGTGATCGCTCAGCCGGGCGTGAAGTCGCGGCTGGCGGAGCTGGGGCTGTCGGTCGGCTTCATGAGCGCGCCGCAGCTGGCCGCGCGGGAGCGGGCTTACGCGGCGGCCTGGGCTCGCATCATCAAGGCCGGGGGCTTCCAGCCTCAGTGACGAGCAGGCGGTCCAGCGTCAGGCGCGACCACTCCGCGTGCGCCCAGAGGTTGGCCAGCAGCCCCTGGCGCTCGGCCAGGAACTCCGCCAGCAGCTTCTCGGCCGGTGCGGTCTCGGGTGCGCACAGCAGCACGAAGCGCTGGGCGCCTTCCTCCTCCAGCCGGCCTATCCAGTCCATGGCCAGCAGCTTGTCCACGATGGGGCTGAGCTGCAGCGGGTCCACCCGCAGCGCACCGGCCAGCGCCAGGTGCGAGAGGCCTCGCTGCCCCGCCTCACGCACGCGCCACAGCTCGCGCAGCACCTCCAGCGCCAACGCCAGCGGCTGGCCGGGCGTGCTGGGGCGCAGGTGCAGCCGGCCGGTGAGGCTGGGCGTGTTGGCCGCCAGGATGGCGCCTAGCAACACGATGACCCAACCGAGGTAGACCCACACCAGGAACACCGGCACCGTGGCGAAGGCACCGTACAGCGTGGAGTAGGTGGGCACCTGTTTGACGTACCAGGCCAGCAGCGACTTGGCCAGCGAAAAGCCGATCGACACAAACGCCCCGCCCAGCAGCGCGTGGCGCCAGCGCACGTGCGTGTTGGGCACGTAGTGGAAAAGCCCCGCCACGGCTAAGCCCAGCAGCACGATGTCCACCCCGCCCAGCAGGGCTGCGACGTCGCCGGGGAGCTTGGTGATCAGACCTTCGCCCACGCTGATGGCGTAGCTCGTCAGCGTGAGGCTGCCGCCCAGCAGCAGCGGCCCGAGCGTGAGCGCGGCCCAGTAGACGAGCACGCGCTGCGCCATGGGGCGCGGGCGCTGCACACGCCAGATGGCGTTGAGCGTGCGATCGATGGTGAGCATCAGCGCCAGCGCCGTGACACCCAGCGCCACCAGGCCCACCGCGCCCAGCTTGTTGGCCTTGGCCGCAAACTGCGTGAGCGCGCCCAGCACGGGCTTGGCGATGTTGGCCGGGATCAGGCTCTTCAGGAAATACTGCTCCAGCGCGGACTGCAGGCTGGCGAACATCGGGAAGGCCGTGAACACCGCGAGCATCACGGTGAGCAGCGGCACCAGCGAGATCAGCGTGGTGAAGGTGAGGCTGCCGGCCGTGAGGCCCAGCTTTTCCTCACGGAAGCGCTGGCGGAAGGTGTGCAGCGTCTGCAGCCAGGGCCAAGCCAGCAACTCGGTGATGAAGTGGCTGGCGAACGCGATGGGATTGCGGGAGAGCGGCGCGTCGGGGTGGTCGGTGCGCGGTGAATTCAAGGACATGGCTTCTATGATGCCGCAGCTATGTCCGACGCCCCCGAAAGAACCGAACCGCGCGCCGCCGAGCGCCTGTCGCGCAACCTGGCGCTGGTCAGCGTCGTCGCGCTCATCCTGCTGTGCCTGGCCTGGGAGCTGTGGCTGGCGCCCACGGGCCGGGGCACGCTGGCGCTGAAGGTACTGCCGCTGCTGCCCGCGCCCCTCGGCCTGTGGCGCTACCGCATGTACACCTACCGCTGGGTGGCGCTGGCCATCTGGCTCTACGTGCTGGAAGGCCTGGTGCGCGCCACCAGCGAAGGCGGCCTCGGGCAATGGCTGGCGCTGGCCGAGGTGCTGTTGAGCGTCATCGCCTTCACGGCCTGCACGGCGCAGATCCGGCAGCGCCTGGCGGCTGCCAAGGCGGCATGAACGCCTTTCTCGACGCCCTCCGCGCGGTGCTCGGCGAGGCCGGGCTGAAGGTGGGCGGCGATCTCGCGGCCTACGAGCAGGACTGGCGCAAACGCTACCCCGGCCGCGCGCTGGCCGTGGCCCGGCCGGCCTCAACGGCCGAGGTGGCGGCGGTGTTGAAGTTGTGCCACGCGCACCGGGTGGCCGTGGTGCCGCAAGGGGGCAACACGGGCTTGGTCGGGGGCTCCACGCCGGACGACAGCGGCCGCCAACTGGTGCTGAGCCTGCAGCGCATGAAGCAGGTGCGGAGCATCGACGTGGCCAACGCCAGCCTCACGGCCGAGGCCGGCTGCGTCCTGGCCGAGGTGCAGGCGGCAGCGGCTGGCGCGGGGATGCTGTTCCCGCTCAGCCTGGCGGCCGAGGGCTCGTGCACGCTGGGCGGCAATCTGGCGACCAATGCGGGCGGCACGCAGGTGCTGCGCTACGGCAATGCGCGCGAGCTGTGCCTGGGGCTGGAGGTGGTGACGGCGACCGGCGAGGTCTGGCAAGGCCTGTCGGGCCTGCGCAAGGACAACACCGGCTACGACCTGCGCGACCTGTTCATCGGCAGCGAGGGCACGCTGGGCGTGATCACCGCCGCCACGATGAAGCTCTACCCGCAGCCCAAGGAGCGGCTGACCGCGCTGGCGGCGTGCGCGTCGCTGGACGATGCCGTTGCCCTGCTGGGGTTGGCGCGCGAGCGGGCGGGCGATGCGCTGACCGGCTTCGAGGTGATGAACCGGGCGTCGTTGGCCTTGGTCGCTCGCGAGCTGCCGCAACTGGCGCAGCCCTTGGCAGGTGCGGCCTGGACGGTGCTGCTGGAACTGTCCGACGCCGAAAGCGCGGCCCATGCGCGGGCCGTTTTTGAAAGCCTGCTGGAAACCGCCCTGGAGCGTGGATGCGTCCAAGACGCGGCCATCGCGCAGAGCCTGCAGCAGGCCAAGGCGTTCTGGCACCTGCGGGAATCCATCCCTCTGGCCCAGGCGCAAGCAGGGTTGAACATCAAGCACGACATCGCGCTGCCGGTGTCCGCCATTCCCGGCTTTGTGGCGGAGATGGATGCAACGCTGGCAGCCTGCCTGCCCGGCATCGAAGTCATCGACTTCGGCCATCTCGGCGACGGCAACCTGCACTACAACGTGCAGGCGCCGGCCGGCGTGGCGCCTGCCGAGTTCCTGGCCGCGCACGAAGCAGCGATCAACGAGAAGGTCTATGACGCCGTGCAGCGGCGCGGAGGCTCCATCTCGGCCGAGCACGGCATAGGCCGGCTCAAGCGCGAGGAACTGAACCAGCGCAAGGACCCGACGGCCTTGGCGCTGATGCGGTCGATCAAGCGGGCACTGGACCCGCTGGACCTCCTCAACCCTGGGCGGGTGCTTTGAAGGCGAAGCCCAGCGTCAGCCACTGAAGCAGCGTGGCCGGGCGGCGCACCACGCGCACGACCATGCGGAACGCAAAGCGCAGCATCACCAGTGTCAGCAAAGCTTCGAGCAGCGTGAGCACGAAGGCCCCCACCACCGTGAAGCGCGGGACGCGCCGCTGGAACTTGGCCAGCGCACCGTCACGGGCGAGTTCGATGCTGTCGTAGAAGGTCGGCACGATGAGCAGCGTCAGCAGCGTGGACGTGATGGTGCCGCCAATGATGGCCACCGCCATCGGGCGGTAAAACTCGCCGCCCTCCCCCACGCCAATCGCAACCGGCATCATGCCGGCGATCAGCGCCAGCGTGGTCATCAGGATGGGGCGGAAGCGCTTGCGGCCGGCGTGCATCAACGCCTCCTCGCGGTCGATGCCGGCAGCCTCTTCCTGGCGCGTGGCGTCCAGCAGCAGGATGGCGTTCTTGGCCACCAGGCCCATCAGCATGATGACGCCGATGAGGCTCATCAGGTTCAGCGTGCCCTTGGTGAGGATCAGCGCCAGCACGACGCCAATGAGGCTCAGTGGCAGCGACAGCATCACACCCAACGGCGCCGTGAAGCTGTTGAACTGGATGACCAGCACGAAATACATCAGCGCGATGCCGGAAAGCAGCGCGGTGATCATGGCCGTGAACACCACCTGCTGGTCGCGGGCGGCGCCGGCAAGCTCGATGCCGAAGCCGGGCGGGAAGTCGATTTTTTCGGCCAGCTTCTTGGCCTCGGACGTGATCTCGCCGGGCGAGCGGCCCTGGGCGTTGGCGCTGACGGTGATGGTGCGCTTGCCGTCGCCATGCTGGATCTGGCCCGGGCCCTTGCCCAGGGTGACGGTGGCGATCTGGTCCAGCGGCACCATGCGGTTGGTGCCGCTCACCGCGATGGGCAGGCGCTCGATGTTGGCGGCGTCCACGCGGTCGCTCGGGTGCAAGCGGATGGACACGTCACGCGTCTCGCCCGTCGGGTCCACCCAGTCGCCGGCCTCGACGCCGGCGAAGGCCACGCGCAGCGCCTGGGCCGCATCGTTCACCGAGATGCCCATCTGGTTGGCCAGGCCACGGTCCAGCTCGATCTGCAGTTCGTTCTGCGGGTCTTGCTCCGAGTAGCCGATGTCGACCGCACCCTTGATGCCGGCCATGGTCTTCTGGAAGTCCTGCGTGATCTGCTGCAGCTTGCGGGTGTCGGTGCCGTAGAAGCGGATCTGCACGGGCTTTTGGGCGCCGTTGTTCAGGTCGTCGAGCACCACGTATTCAGCCCCCACCAGGCGGGCGACCTTCTCACGCAACTCCGTGGCGATCTGCGCCGCCGAGCGCTGGCGCTCGATCCGAGCTACCGGTCGGGCTATCGCAACCGCGCCGAGGGCAAGATGCGCCTCGATCTCGACGAGGATGCGATTGCCGACCTCAATGCAGCGCTCGAGGTCGCACCCGA
>JBBIVU010000183.1:0-7228 GCA_037439585.1 Roseateles sp.
GCAGTCGCACGGCGGCTCGGGCAAGCAGGCCCGTTCGGTCATCGACGGCCTGGAAGCTGACGTGGTCACGCTCGGCCTGGGCTACGACGTGGACGCGCTGGCCGACGCCAAGCTGCTGGCTCAAGACTGGCAGAAGAAGCTGCCTCACAACGCCACGCCCTACACCTCCACCATCGTGTTCCTGGTGCGCAAGGGCAACCCCAAGGGCATCAAGGACTGGCCGGACCTGCTGCGCAGTGGCGTCGAGGTCATCACCCCCAACCCCAAGACCAGCGGCGGCGCCCGCTGGAACTACCTGGCCGCCTGGGGCTATGCGCTGAAGAACGGCGGCACGGCTGCGTCGGCACAAGACTTCGTCAAGCGCATCTACGCCAACACCAAGGTGCTGGACTCCGGCGCCCGCGGCTCCACGACCACTTTTGTCGAGCGCGGCATCGGTGACGTGCTGATCGCCTGGGAAAACGAGGCCTACCTGGCCGTCAAGGAACTCGGCCCCGAGAAGTTCGAGATCGTCACGCCCAGCATCTCGGTGCTGGCTGAGCCGCCGGTGGCCGTGGTGGACAAGGTGGTGGACAAGCGCGGCACGCGCAAGCAGACCCAGGCCTACCTCGACTACCTCTACAGCGCTGAAGGCCAGGAGATCGCCGCCAAGAACTACTACCGCCCGCGTGACCCCAAGATCGCGGCCAAGTACGCCAAGCAGTTCGCGCCAGTGAAGCTGTTCACCATCGACGAGCTGTTCGGCACCTGGCGCCAGACGCAAAAGACGCACTTCGACGACGGCGGCACGTTCGACAAGATCTACACGCCTGGCGTGAAGTGAACGCACCCCGCCCGCCTCGTTCGCAGCACGCGACGAGCCTGGGCGGGATGTGAAGTCTTGTTGCGGCGGTCATCGCCAGATCGACAGCCCGCGTTGTGCGGCCTCATCATCGAGGCCGACATGAGACCTCTCACACTCAGCACCGCCCTCCTTCTCAGCCTGATCGGTTGCGCCACCCCGGCGCCGCCGCCCGCCCCACCCCAACACGGTCCAGCCCAGGATGCCCTCTGGCTGGACCGTCTCACATGGGGCGCCAGCAGCACCGACCTGGGCGCCCTGCGCAGCGAAGGCCGGGCTGCCTGGCTCGACGCGCAGCTCCAACCCCGCACATCGGCCGCCCTGCCCGAGGCGGCCCAAGCCCAGGTGCAGGCCCTGGGCCTGCAGCAGCCGCTGGTGGCGCTGGTGCAGCAGCTCGAAGCCCAGCGCAAGGCCGCAGACGCGCTGACCGACGACGCCGTCAAAGCCGAGGCGCAGAAGGCCTACCAGCAGGCCCTGACCAAGGCCGCCCGGGACGCCAGCGCTCGGGCACTGCTGCAAGCGCTGTACTCCCCGCAGCAGGTGCAGGAGCAGCTCACCTGGTTCTGGTTCAACCATTTCAACGTCCACCAGTACAAGGCCAACCTGCGGGCGATGGTGGGCGACTACGAGCAAGGCCTGCGCGAGCGCGCGCTGGGGCGCTTCCGCGACCTGCTGGGCTACACCGCCCACCACCCGGCCATGCTGCGCTACCTCGACAACGAGCAGAACGCCGCCAACCGCATCAACGAGAACTACGCGCGTGAGCTGCTGGAGCTGCACACGCTGGGCATCGGCGGCGGCTACAGCCAGCGCGATGTGCAGGAACTCGCCCGCGTGCTCACCGGCCTGGGCGTGAACCTGACGGACGCCCCACCCAAGCTCAAGCCCGCGCAGCAGGCCCAGTACCGCCGCGATGGGCTGACCGAGTTCAACCCCGCGCGGCACGACTTCGGCGACAAGGCTCTGCTGGGCATCACCGTGAAGGGCGAGGGCTACGCCGAGCTGGACCGCGTGCTGGACCTGCTGGCCCGCCACCCCAGCACGGCGCGGTTTGTGTGCCGCAAGCTGGCCCAGTACTTCGTGGCGGACGAGCCGCCGCCGGCGCTGGTCGAGCGCATGGCCACGCGCTGGCAGCAGAGCGACGGCCGCATGGCCGACGTGCTGCGCGCCATGGTGGCGTCGCCGGAGTTCGAGGCATCGCTCGGCCGCAAGTTCAAGGACCCCGCGCACTACGTTGTCTCCGCCGTGCGGCTGGCCTATGCCGACAAGGTGGTGCTCAACACCGGCCCCATGATCGGCTGGCTGTACCGCCTGGGCCAGGCGCCCTACAACCGGCAGACGCCCGATGGCTACCCGCTGGACGAAAACGCCTGGGCTGGCCCCGGCCAGATGACCACGCGCTTCGAGATCGCGCGCGCCATCGGCAGCGGCAGCGCCGGGCTGTTCAAGGTGGAGGGCGAGGCCAAGGACCGGCCGGCCTTCCCGCAACTGGCGAACCCGCTGTACTACGAAGGCATCGCCCCACGGCTGGCACCGGCCACGCAGCAGGCACTCGCCGCCGCCACCTCGCCGCAGGAATGGAACACCTACCTGCTGGCCTCCCCCGACTTCATGCACCGGTGACCGCCATGCAAAGACGCCATCTGCTCCAACTCGGCCTGGGCGCTGCCCTGCCCACCTGGCTTTGGGCCGCGTCCCCTGAAGCCCCCCGGTTGCTCGTGGTGTTCCTGCGCGGCGCCTACGACGCGGCCAACCTGCTGGTGCCGGTGGCGTCGCCGTTCTATTACGAGGCCCGCCCCAGCATCGCCATCGCCAAGGACTCAGCACTGCCGCTGGACGGCGCCTGGGGCCTGGCACCGGCGCTGGCCGACAGCATCCACCCGCTGTGGCTCAAGCAGCAGGCCGCCTTCGTGCCCTTCGCCGGCACGCACGACACCACGCGCAGCCACTTCGAGACGCAGGACCACATCGAGCTCGGCCAGCCGGACGACGTGGCCGCCGGCGGCCGCGACTTCCGCAGCGGCTTCATGAACCGGCTGGCCGGCGTGTTGGGCGCTGGCGGCGCGAGCAGCTCGCGCCTGGAGGCCATGGCCTTCACCGATCAGGTGCCGCTCATCCTGCGTGGCAGCCTGCCCGTGGCCAACCAGGCGCTGCGCGAACTGGGCAAGCCGGCCATCAACGCGGCGCAGGCCCAGGCCATTGCCGGCATGTACGCCGGCACGCGCATGGCCGGCACGGTGAGCAGCGGCTTCGAGGTGCGTGAAGAGGTGAGCCGTGAGATGGCCGGCGAGATGGAAGCCGCCAGCCGGGGCGCCATCGCGGCCAAGGGCTTCGCGCTGGAAGCCCGCCGCGTGGCGCGGCTGATGCGCGAGCGCGTCACGCTGGGCTTCATCGACGTGGGCGGCTGGGACACGCACGTGGGCCAGGGCGGCGCCACGGGTCAGCTCGCCACCAAGCTGGGCGAGCTGGGCAAGGGCCTGGCGCTGTTTGCCGACGAGATGGGGCCGCAGTGGAAGAACACGGTCGTCGTCGTCGTGAGCGAGTTCGGCCGCACCTTCCGCGAGAACGGCAACCGCGGCACCGACCACGGCCACGGCAGCGCCTACTGGGTGCTGGGCGGCAGCGTGCGCGGCGGGCGCATTGCGGGGGAACAGGTGGAGGTGAAAGCCGCCACGCTGTTCCAAAACCGCGACTACCCGGTGCTCAACGAGTACCGGGCGGTGTTCGGCGGGCTGCTGCGCCGCCTGTATGGCCTGAACGACGCGCAACTGGCCACCGTGTTCCCCGGGGCCAGCGCGCGCGACATCGGGTTGGTTTAGCGGGCTGGCTTAGCGGGCTGCTTTATCCCGCGATGCGGTCGGCGGCAGCCTTGACGCGGGCGCCGAACGCCTTGGCCGTGGCCAGGTCACCGTCCACCATCTCGGCGGTGGAGGCGTCCGACGGCGTGGCCGTCAGCAGGCCGCCCGAGGCGCCCAGGTTGTTGATGTCGGCACGCGTGGCGGCCTTGTTGTTGGCAGGCAGTATGCCCAGGCTCACCCACAGCATGCCGTGCTGGTTGGCCAGCGTCTGCAGGTAGGCCAGGGTATTGGCCTTGTCGCCGTTCAGCGAGGCAGAGTTGGTGAAGCCGGCGGCCAGCTTGTCCTGCCAGGCGCGGGTGAACCAGGCCTTGGAGGTGGCCTCGGCAAAACGCTTGAACTGCCAGCTCACGTTGCCCATGTAGGTGGGCGAGCCGAACACGATGGCATCGGCTGCGTTCAGCGCGGCCCAGTCTTCATCGCTCACCAGGCCTTCGGCGCTGATGGCTGCCAGTTGGGCGCCCGCGCTTTCGGCCACGGCCTCGGCGATCTTCTGGGTGTGGCCGTAGCCGGAGTGGTAGACGACAACGATCTTGCTCATGGGGAAGTTCCTCAGTGGGGTGGGGGGTGGGAATTCAGGCCGCCAGGTCGAACACCAGGACTTCAGCGTCCTGGCCGGCGGAAAACGCGAGGCGCGAGGTTTGACTGACCTGCAAGGCATCGCCCGTCGCCAGGTCTTGCCCATTCACGGTCAGCGCGCCGCGCACGAGGTGCACATAGGCCAGGCGGCCCGGTGCCAGCGCCAGCTCAGCGGCTTCGTTGCCGTCGAACAGCCCGGCGTACAGGCGTGCATCGGCGTGGATGGTGACGGCGCCCTGCGCCTGGGCCTCGCCATCGTTGGCCGCCACCAGCCGCAGCTGGCCGCGCTTGGAGCCGGCGTCAAAGTGCTTTTGCTCGTAGCTGGGCGCAATGCCGCGTGCATCGGGCTGGATCCAGATCTGCAGGAAGTGCGTGGTCTCGTCCTTGGCATGGTTGAACTCGCTGTGCAGCACGCCGGTGCCGGCGCTCATGCGCTGCACGTCGCCAGGGCGGATGACGCCCGCGTTCGCACCGCCGGCCTCGCCGTTGCCCATGCTGTCCTTGTGGGCCAGTTCGCCCGAGAGCACGTAGCTGATGATTTCCATGTCCCGGTGGCCGTGCGTGCCAAAGCCGCGCCCAGGGGCCACGCGGTCTTCGTTGATGACGCGCAGCGCGCCGAAGCCCATGCGCGCCGGGTCGTGGTAGTCGGCAAAGGAAAAACTGTGGAAGGACTTCAGCCAGCCATGATCGGCATAGCCGCGATCGCAGGACTTGATCAGTTGCAGCATTTGAGGCTCCGTCTGGGTTTGATGGAGCCAATGTAGGAGCGCCGGTCTGCGCCATCGGTGAGGCCCCTCCGAGGCACCATTCAAATAGACTGAATGCATGCCGAACGCCCACGACAAACGCCGCGCGCTGACGCCCGAGGCCCTGTCCATGATGGACACCATCGCCCGCACCGGCAGCTTTGCCGCCGCCGCCCGCGAGATGGGCCGCGTGCCCTCGGCGCTCACCTACTCCGTGCGCCAGCTGGAAGACGCGCTGGACGTGCTGCTTTTCGACCGCAGCTCCCGCCAAGCCGTGCTCACCGCCGCCGGCCAGGAACTGCTGGTGGAGGGCCGGCGCCTGTTGCAGGAGCTGGACGCCGTGGCCAACCGCGTGCGCCGCATCGCCACGGGCTGGGAGACCGAGCTGACGCTGGCGGTGGACGACGCGCTGGCCCGCCGTGCCGTGTTCGACCTGATGGAGGCCTTCTACGCCGAGCGCATCGAAGGCGGCGGGCCGCCGCCCACCCGGCTCAAGCTGCGCGTGGAAGTGCTGGCCGGCACCTGGGAGGCGCTGCTCAGCGGCCAGGCGGACATCGCCATTGGCGCCGGCACGCGCGTGCCCAGCGCCGCGGTCGAATGCGAACCGCTGGGGCCGCTGGAGTTTGTGTTCTGCGTGGCACCGCACCACCCGCTGGCAAGTGCGCCCGAGCCGCTCACGGCGGCACAGATCGCCGAGCACCGCATCATCACCGTGGCCGACAGCGCCCGGCAGATGCAGCCCATCACCATCGGCGTGCTGCCGGGGCAGGACGTGCTGACGCTGCCCACGCTGGCCGCCAAGGTGGAGGGCCTGCTGCGGGGCTTGGGCTGCGGCTCGGTGCCCGCACCCATGGTGAGCCGCCACATCGAGGCCGGCCGCCTGGTGCGCAAGACCACCTACGAAGGCCCGCGCGGCGGCACCATGCACTACGCCTGGCGCAAAAGCCCGGCCGGCAGCCCCCAGGCCTCGGGCCAGGCGCTGGCCTGGTGGCTGGCGCGCTTGAGTAACGAAGCCACACGCAAGGCCCTGCTGGCGCAGCACGAAGGGCTGCTGATCTGATGGCGCCCGCCACCGGCCCCTACCGCGGCCGTTTTGCGCCCTCACCCACCGGCCCGCTGCATACCGGCTCGCTGGTGGCCGCACTGGCCAGCTGGCTGGATGCCCGCGCCCACGGCGGGCGGTGGCTGGTGCGCATCGAAGACGTGGACGGCCCGCGCTGCCCGCCGGGCACGGGCGAGTTCATCCTGCATCAGCTCGCCGCGCTGGGGCTGCTGCCCGACGAGCCGCCCCTGTGGCAGTCGCACCGGGCAGTGCTCTACCAAGCGGCGCTGGACCGCCTCATCGCCTCGGGTCACGCCTACGGCTGCGCCTGCACGCGGGCCGAGATCGCAGCGGCCATGGGCCCGAGAGCGAGGCACGGCGAGTTGGTCTATCCCGGCACCTGCCGCCATGGCACCCAGGGCCGGGCCGTGCGCGCCTGGCGCTTTCGTGTGCAAGGCCGCGTCGACTGGCACGACCGCCGCCTAGGAACCCAAACGCAAGACCTGGAAACCGAAGTGGGCGACTTCGTGCTGAAGCGCGCCGACGGCCTGTGGGCCTACCAGCTCGCCGTGGTGGTGGACGACGCTGAACAAGGCGTCACCGACGTGGTGCGCGGCGAAGACCTGGCCGACAACACGCCGCGCCAGATCGCCTTGCAACACGCGCTGGGCTTGCCGACACCACGCTATCTGCACACGCCGCTGGTGCTGGCCGAGGACGGGCACAAGCTCTCCAAACAAAACGGCGCGGCAGCCATCGACCTGGGCGACCCGGTGGCACGGCTGCGCGAGGCGGCGGCGCGGTTGGGCCTGCCCTCGTTGGCACACGGCCCCGGCACGGCTCCCGACCTGCTTGCCGCCCTCGTGCCCCTTTGGCGCACCGCGCAGCCCGGCTGAGACGGCGACAATCGCCGCTTTCTCAAACCCTCAAGGATTCCTCCATGAACACCACGCCCAGCGGCCTGCAGTTTGAAGACACCGTCGAAGGCGACGGCAAGCTCGCAGCGGCCGGCCATGACGTCACGGTGCACTACACCGGCTGGCTCTGGGTCGACGGCGCCAAGACCACCAAGTTCGACTCCAGCCTGGACCGCCGTGAACCGTTCAAGTTCGAGCTGGGCGCCGGCATGGTCATCCGCGGCTGGGACGAGGGCGTGCAGGGCATG
>JBBIVU010000184.1:0-7180 GCA_037439585.1 Roseateles sp.
AGGGCGATGTCGTCCACGCCGCGCCGGGCCAGGGCGCGAGCGCAGGCCAGGCCGGCCATGCCGGTGCCGACGATGAGCACGCCGGTGCGCTTCAACGGACCATCGACGCGGGGCAACTCGCCGCGCAGCCGGTGGCCGCGCTCCGGGTGCGTGCCCACCCAGCCGCCCGCGAGCGGGGGCGCGGCGGGCGTGCAGCCGGCAGCGGCGATGCCGGCCAGCAGCAGTTCACGCCGCTTCAATGCACCTTGCCCCATTCCGCCTCAAATTCCTGCACCAGCACCTGGTTGCTCAAGCGGTTCACCTCGGTGGGCACGCGGGCCATGTCGGGCGGAAAGTCCAGCAGTGCCGGCAGGCTGCTGGTGCTCACGAACCGCAGGCCGGGCGGAAACTGGGTGGGCAGCCGGAAGGGGCGGCGCGAGGCCAGCACGAAGCCCCATTCGCCAAAGCTGGGCACGTGGGCGTGGTAGGGCGTCGCCGTGAGGCCGATGGCCTCGACGGTGGTCACCACTGTCCAGAAGCTGCGGCGTGCGATGAGGGGCGAGGTGGTCTGCACCACGGCGTAGCCGCCAGCGCTCAGGTGCTGGTCCACCAGCTGGTAGAAGCTCGCCGTGTAGAGCTTGCCCAGTGCGAAGTTGGACGGGTCCGGGAAGTCGATGACGATGACGTCGAAGGTCTCGGGCTGCTGCTCCAGCCAGCCGAAGGCGTCGGCGTTGACGATGGTCAGCTTGGGTGACGACAGCGAGTGCCCGTTCAGCGCGGCGAGTTTCGGCGTCTCGCGGAACAGCGTGGTCATCTGCGGGTCCAGCTCCACCAGCGTCACCCGCTCCACGCTGGGGTACTTCAGGATCTCGCGCACCGCCATGCCGTCGCCGCCGCCCAGCACCAGCACGCGCTTGGGCGCACCGTGCGCGGCCATGGCGGGCTGCACCAGGGCTTCGTGGTACCGGTACTCGTCCCTGGAATGGAACTGCAGGTTGCCGTTCAGGAACAGGCGGGTGCCGGCCTGGCCGTCGGTCACGACGATGCGCTGGTAGGCGCTGGTCTGCTTGAAGGCGATGTGCTCGCCGTAGAAGCGGTCCTCGGCCCAGGTCGTGAGCTGATCTGCACCGGCCAGGGCGGCCAGCAGCAGCGCCGCAGACAAGGCGCAGGCGGCGGCGTGAGCACGGCTGCCGCGCAGGTCAGCGCGGAACAGCCACAGCGCCCACACCGCCACGCCCACATTCAGCAGCCCGAAGGCCACCCCCGTGCGCACCAGCCCCAGGTGGGGCACCAGCACCAGCGGGAAGGCCAGGGCCACGAGCAGGGCGCCGAGGTAGTCGAAGGTGAGCACCTGCGACACCAGGTCTTTCAACCCGTAGCGGGCGCTGAAGTGGCGCTTGAGGATGCGCATCACCAGTGGAATCTCCAGCCCCACCAGCGTGCCCACCCCCATCACCAGCGCGTACAGCAGCACACGGAAGGGTGCGGCATCGCCCGGGGGCAGCAGGCTGTGCACCGTGAACAGCGCCGCCGGCATCAGCCCGCCGACGACGCCCACCAGCAGCTCCACCTGCAGGAACACGCCCACCAACTGCCGCTCCACGAAACGCGACAGCCACGAGCCCAGGCCCATGGCGAACAGGTAGACGCCGATGACGGTGGAGAACTGCAGCACCGAGTCGCCGAGCAGGTAGCTGGCGAGGGCGCCCGCCGCCAGCTCGTACACCAGCCCGCAGGCGGCGATGACGAAAACGCTGGCGAGCAGCAGCAGCTCGGCCAGCGACGCGCGGGTGGCTTGCGGTCCGCCGCTCACGGCTCGAGCCGCACCGAGAAGGCCAGCCGCGTGCCGTCGGGGCTGGCCGCGATGTTGCGGATGGCGCCGCCCAGCCCAGGCAGCTCGGCAAAGGGCTGGAAGCTGCCGCCGGGCTTGCCGTCCCAGCGCAGCAGCAGGGCGCCGCGCGCCATCAGCAACGAACCGTCGGGCAAGGTCACGAAGTACTGGCTGCGGTTCGCGTCTTTCACGCCCTCGGGCCCGAGCGGCGTTTCGGCCAGCACCTGTGGGGTGGCTTCGCCTTCGCCGAGCGCGCAGATGCGCCAGTGTTCAGCGTCGGTCTGGTCGACGAAGAGCGCACGCCGGCCGTCCGGCGAGCGGCCCAGCGAGCGGCCGGGCTTGTCGGTCAGCGGCGTGCGCTTGCCCGTGGCGCGGTTGAACAGCAGGGCCCGGTGCGCGTTGCGTTCGGGCACGTCGTCGACGATGAACAGGGCCAGGCGCTGCTCGTCCACCCAGGCGTGGTAGCCCACGCGCATCACCGGCACGACCGGCCCGATCTCCTGCCCGTCCCACCCGAAGCGCCACAGCGAGGGCTGCTGGCGCTCGATGCCGTAGTGCGGGTCGGCGTCCACCACGCGGATGGCCGAGAAGCCGCTGCCGTCGGGCAGGGGCGTGGGGGAGTACAGCTTGTGCGCCGTGCGGGTGACGGCGGTGGTCTGGCCCGTGGCCAGGTCGTGGCGGTAGATGTTGTTGCCGCCGGCCCGGTCAGAGGCGAACAGCACCGCAAGCCCGTCCCGCGTGAAGGACGGCTGGATGCTGCTGCCGGGGCTCGCGGGCAGGTTCATCACGTCGCAGGCCTTGCGGGCGCTCAGGTCCAGCCGGGCCAGTGCGATGCCCGCCGTCGGCTTTGCCGCGGGCGCTTGCTGGGCCGGGGCCAGCAGGGCGGCGGGGCCCAGGGTGCCCAGGCTCAGGGCCTGGAGGGCGAGGCGGCGGCGAGGGGCTGGCAGGGGCATGGCGGGTGTGTGCGCAGTGGTGGGCGGAGGGGTGAGCGGGCCGCGCAGTCTAGAAGCTCACCGGCTGCGGCAGTGCCTTGCTCCAGTGGTGGATGTCCCACCCGGCGCGCAGGCCGCCCGTGGTGAACGGATCGGTGGCGATGAGGGCTTGCACCGCCGCCTTGCTGGGTGCGCGCACCACCCACAGGCCGCCCACGGGTGTGGCGTCGGGCGACTCGCGCAGCGAGCCCGCCACGCGCAACGCGTCGCTGTGGGCGGCCACCCATTCGAGGTGCGCCTGCAGCAGCTGCCGGCGCAGATCGCCCGCGCCGGGTTTGTCACGGAAGAACACGGCGAACAGCGTCCAGTCCTCGTGGGCGTTGCTGGTGAGGGTGGAGAAATCGTGTGGCGTCATGGGGTGCCCATGGCCTCGCGCCAGCGCATCGCGTCGTAGACGCGGTGCCGCGTGCTGGGGTGGTGGAAGAAGATGAATTCCTCGACGGGGCCGGGGTTGGCCTTGCGGTACTCCACCAGCCGCAGCTGGGCTTCGGCGAAGCCATGCGGTTCGCGCGAGAGGTTCAGGCCGAACTGGTCGGCTTCGGCTTCCTGCACGCGGGTGATGGTGTTGTTGATGGGCGTGGCCAGCGCGAAGAACACCGAGAACACGGCCATCAGCAGGGGCAGGCCGGCCACGTCGTCCACCCGGCTGACGCCGGTGGCACCGGCAAAGCGCGCCAGCAGCCTGCCCAGCGCCCACTGCACCGTGGCGAAGCCCACGAAGAGCACCAGGGCCAGCATCGCCATGGTCTTGGCGATGTGGTTCATCACGTAGTGGCCCAGCTCGTGGCCCATGACGGCGCGGATCTCGGCCTCGGAGGTGCGGCGCAGCAGGTTGTCGTTCAGACGCACGGCGGCGGACCCGAACAGGCCGGCCACGTTGGCGCTGATGCGCGTGGTCTGGCGGGAGGCGTCGAACACGTACACGTCGTTCACCGGCACGCCGTTGGCGTGCGCCATCTGCAGCACGGCGGTCTTCACCGGGCCGTCTTCCACGGGCTTGTAGGTGTTGAACATCGGCTCGATCAGCACCGGCGAGATGGCGATGAGGACGACCAGCAGCGCCATGCCCGCGCCCGTGCCCCAGATCCACCAGCGCGCGCCGGACCGGCGCATCAGCGCGTACAGGCCCGCCACGACGAAGGCCATCAGCACCAGGTTGACGGCCTGCATCAGCGCCGCTTCGCCCAGCCAGGCCAGCAGCGTCTGCGTGGACATGCCGTAGGCCTGCTCGCGCCACCAGCCGGTGTAGAGCGCCAGCGGCAGTGTCAGCACCGTGGAGGCGAGCACGTAGGCGGCGCCCACCAGCATGTCGCGGCGCACCGGGCCCTTGCCCACACGCTGGGCCCAGTCGCGCACGCGGGCGGCGCGCCGGCCGCTCATCATCAGCGCGGCCACGGCCAGGCCCAGCAACAGCTCCCACAGCTGCAGCCAGTAGCCGCCGGTGTAGTAGGCGTCCGACTTGGCGGTCACTTCTGCGGGCAGGCGGTCCATGTAGGCCTGCGTGGCGGCCTCGGCGTTGCGGGGCAGGGCGGCCCGCCAAGCGTCGTCCACCGGGCGGATCTTGAAGCCCGAGGCCTGCGCGGTGGCATCGGCCTTGCGGGCTTGGGCGGCATCCTCAGCGGCCTGGGCCGGCGGGGTGCCCAGGCCCAGCACCAGGGTGAAGGCCAGCGCGGCGGCGGTGAAGCTTCTCTTCATCGAGTTCTCCTGTTTTTGAAGCGGCGCGATTGTGTTGGCGCGCGCTGCACCGGCGGGCGTGGTGCGACAGGCTGCGTGCTGGGCGGTACGGGCAGCGCCCAGCCGGGATGCTTGGCGTCAGCCGTGGATGGCGGCCGCCACGATGTTGCCGATGGACAGGCACATGGCGCCCACCACGATGGCCAGCGCCACGTTCTTGCGCTCCACCAGTTCCTCCCACAGCTTGTAGGGCGTGATGAGGTCCACGATGACGAACGCGACCCAGAAGATGACCACGCCGATGACGGCGTACATCGTCGAGCCGAGGATGATTTCGGGCCTGAGCCAATCGAGTGTCATGGTGATCGTCCTGGGTTATTTGTGGCCGCCGCCACCGCTGCTGTAGCCGCCGTAGCTGCCACCGTTGTTGCCGATGTAGACGCCGCCGCCCCGTGCACCGGAGCGGCATTGGAGGTATTCGTTGCTGCTGGCCCCGAAGGCATCCTTGTACTGCTGGCAGTCGTCGCTGGAGCAGGCGCGCAGCAGCGCGAAGAGCAGCACCATGAGGAACAGGGCGAGCAGGATGTTGCGCAGCAGGTTGGTGCCGCCGTTATTGAAGGCCGAGGCGTCACGGCTGAACTGCGCTGCGGGGGCGGTCAGGCCGAACGCTTTTTGCACGGCGTCGGCAGGCAGCGTCTGGCCACCGCTCCACGTGATTTCCGGGCCTTGCTGCTCGCGGCTCAAAAGCAGGCTGCCGTCGGCGCTGGCGTAGTCGGTGACCTGCACGCGGTCGTCCAGGCGCACGGGCCAGTAGAACTCGCCCAGCACATGCGTCGTCTTGGCGCCGTAGGTCCAGCGCTGCGCGTAGTCGCGCCCCTTGAAGTTGACGCCGCCGCGCGTGGGCGTGGGCGCGCCGGTCGTCGTGGACACCAAGCTCCAGCCTTCGCGGGTGTCCACCAGGAAGGCGAAGCCGGCCATCCGGTTGTAGAGCAGGTACTCGCGCCAGAAGCTCTGTTCGTCCTCGGCGTCTTCCGGGATGTCGCAGCGTTCCTGGTAGCCGACGACGGTCCAGGCCTCGGTGGGCAGGCCCGGCAGGGCCAGCGTGCCCGTGCAGCCGAGTGGAATCAGAGGTGGCAGGCCGCGCTCCTGGGCGGCGAAGCCCACGGCCTTGGCGTCGCCCTCCGGCAGGTCGACCACGGCCTGGCACTGGTCGCAGACCATGCTGCGGGTTTGCGTCAGCTTCGGCGCCAGCGAGGCGCCGCAGTTGGGGCAGGCGAGGCTGCGGCCCTTGAGCTTGGCTTCGGCGATGGCGTCGCCTTCCGCCGTGGTGCGCAGGCCTTGCAGCGCGAGATCGGCCAGCCGCACGCCGCGGCCCACCGACCAGAGCGGTGGGCCGCTTTCGCTGAACTCCAGCGTGCCCACTTCGTCCTGCGCGTTGCGCAGCTCGATCACCCGCCCAGCGCGCGGTGGCCGGGGCAGTTCGCCCTCGGCGGCGCGCAGGGCGGCTTGCACCACGGCGGCGACCTGCCAGCGCTGGCCGGCCAGCGTCAGCGGGCCACCCACCTGGGGCTCGGGCGGCGGGGTTTCCGTGAGGGGCGCCTCCAGGCTGAGGACGAGCTGGCCGTTGTCCTCGCTCAGCCAGCCCACCCGCACGCGCTCGCCGGCGTCGAACAGCAGGTGCCATTCGTTCCAGTTGCCCAGGGGTGAGCCCCGCTGCACGCGCCCGACGACGGCGAAGCCCTGGCCCATCCAGCGGCCGGTGGCGCCGAGTTGCAGCGGCGAGTAGTCGTCAAAGATCTCGGCGCTCTGGCCGATCTGGCTGAGCGTGTCGCCATCGCGCAGCAGCGTGCCGCGGCAAAAGCCGCACACGGCGCTGGCCGAGGCGGCGCTGGCGAACTCGACCGGCGCACCGCAGTTCGGGCAGGCAGCGCGCCAGCGCCGCTGCGCGAGTTCAGCCAAGCTTCTTCAGGAGGTCCGCTTTTTTGGCGGCGAATTCCTCGTCGGTCAGGATGCCCTTGGCCTTGAGGTCACCGAGCTTTTCCAGCAGCGAGACGATGTCCTCGGGCTTGCTGGCGGCCGGTGCCGGGGCGGCAGCACCCACGCCGGCCAGGCCCTGGCCCAGCGTCTGTGCCAGCGTCTGCCCAGGGGCACGCCGGCGCCCAGGCCGATGGCTTCACCCCGCCACGCCGCTGCCGCCATTCGCAGCGCCCTTGGCCATCTCGGGCAGGGCCTGCGCGGCCTGGTACTGCATGAACTGGCCCATGTTCTGGCCAATGATGCCCATGCCGATGCGCTGGTCCAGGATCTTCTGCAGTTCCTCGGGCAGCGAGACGTTCTGCATCGTGACCGACAGCAGCTCCAGGCCGAGGGCGTCGAAGGCGGCCGCGGTGGCGTTTTTGAGCGCGGCGGCGAACTCGATCTGGTTGGCCGCCAGGTCCAGGAAGGCGGTGCCGCTGCTGGCCACGGCGTCGCTGATGTGCTGCAGCATCAGGCCGCGCAACTGGCCGTCCAGGTCGGCGGTGGTGTAGCGCTCGCGGGTGCCGGAAATCTGGGTGTGGAAGGTCTTGGCGTCCTTGACGCGGTAGGCGTAGTTGCCGAAGGCGCGCAGGCGCACGGCGCCGAAGTCCTTGTCGCGGATGGCCACGGGCTGGCTGGTGCCCCAGCGCTGGTCGATCTGCTGGCGGGTGCTGAAGAAGTAGACGTC
>JBBIVU010000185.1:0-7090 GCA_037439585.1 Roseateles sp.
TGCAGGGCCAGGTGTGGGTTCAGCCATGAAAAAAGCCCTGAAGGTGAGATCAGGGCCTGGGTGTGTGTGGTGGAGAGAAGGAGGATCGAACTCCCGACCTCCGCATTGCGAACGCGGCGCTCTCCCAGCTGAGCTATCCCCCCACACGCGGAAAAAGTATAGCCGGCCGGTGGCGCTGCTATCGTGGCTGGCCATGACGCAACGCAAGCCCACGGCCTGGTTCGAGGCCCAGTACAACAACCGTGCCCGTGTGCCGGACAGTGCCGCCGTTCTTGCCCGCTGGGCCGAGGCCTCGGCGCTGGTGCGGGCGCGCGCCAGCTGCCATCTCGACGTGCGCTACGGGGCAGATGCCGGCCAGACGCTGGATGTGTTCGCGCCCGACCCGGCGTTCGCTGGTGGGTACGCGCCGGTGCTCGTGGTCATCCACGGCGGCTACTGGCGCGGGCTGGACAAATCGGACTACGCCTTCCTGGCCGCCAGCTTCACGGACGAAGGCGCGCTGGTGGTGGTGCCCAACTACGACCTGTGCCCGGGCGTGAGCGTGGAGCGCATCGCGATGCAGCTCACCGAGGCCGTGGCCTGGGCCTGGCGCCACGCGGCCGAGCACGGCGGTGACCCCAGCCGCATCGCGCTGGTGGGGCATTCGGCGGGCGGCCATCTGGCGGCCATGCTGAGCTGCTGCGACTGGAAGCGCGTGGGCCGCGATCTGCCGCGCCGGCTGGTGCGGGGCGCGATGTCGGTGTCGGGCGTGCATGACCTGGCGCCGCTGATGCGCGTGCCTTCGCTGCAGGCGGATTTGCGGCTGGATGCGGCCAGCGTGCGCCGGCTGAGCCCGGTGCACTTTCCGGCGCTGCTGTCACCGCAAAGCCTGTTCGCGGTGGTGGGCAGCCAGGAGAGTGACGAGTTCAAGCGGCAGAACCGCTTGATCCGGCAGGCCTGGGGCGCGCGGGCGGTGCCCATCTGCGAGGAGTTGCCGGGCTGCAACCACTACACCGTGCTGCACGACCTGGCCGACCCGCAGGGCCGCTCGCACCAGTTGGCGCGCCAGATGCTGGGCTTGCGCTGGTACAGCGGCCTGCTGTGACGGGGGGCGATCAGGTCGCCACGTAGCGGCCGGGCCGGTGGTTGATGGACAGCGCGGCGTTGACGGCGGCCATGCCCAGCAGCGACAAGCCGATGCGCTCCAGCGGCACGAAGGGCAGGGCGGCCAGCAGGATGGCGGCGTCCAGCCCGGCTTGCAGGTAGCCGGCGCGCCAGCCGCGTGTCTCCTGCAGCCACAGCACCAGCACGTTCAGGCCACCCAGCGACGCGCGGTGACGGAACAGCATGATCAACCCCGCGCCCACCAACAAGCCGCCGCCAACTGCGCCGAACCAGGGGTTCAGTTCGCTGATGCGCAGCCAGCCGGGCAGGGCCTCGGCCAGCGCGGCCAGCAGCGCGACAGACAGCAGGCTCTTGGCCGTGAACGCCGGCCCCATGCGCTGCCAGGCCAGCACGTAGAACGGCAGGTTGATGGCGAAGAACAGCAGCCCGAACGACCAGCCCGTGGCGTAGTGCAGCAGGAAGGCGATGCCCACCGTGCCGCCGCTGAGCAGGCCCGCCTGCTTGAACAGCGCCACGCCCAGCGCCGCGAACAGCGTGCCGGTGAGCAGGGCCTGCGCGTCCTCGAAATGGCTGTGGCGCAGCGTGCGGCTTGCGACTGCGGCGGGTTTCATCCGACGATCCCTGTGAGGAAGTACTTGATGACGCCCTTGGCCGCAAAGCCCACCAGGCCGAAGCCCAGGCCCAGCAGCAGCACGAAGGTGCCGAAGCGCCCGGCCTTCGACTCGCGCGCCAGCTGCAGGATGATGAACACCATGTACAGCATGAAGGCCGTGACCCCGAAGGTCAGGCCGAACTGGGCGATTTCAGCTTCGGTGTAGCCCCACATGGTCAGGTTTCAGCTCAGTCGGGGCGGCGGGTGACGAGGTCGCGGTAGGCGTGCCAGCTGGCGTGGCCCAGCCAGGGCACGATCAGCACGAGGCCCAGCAAGGCCGTGGCCATGCCGATGAGCGTGAGCGCGATGATGAGGGCCGCCCACAGCGCGAGGGGCGCCGGGTGCTCCAGCACCACCTTCCAGCTGGTGAACACGGCGCCGAGCACGCCCAGCTTGGCCTCCGGCAGGTCCACCAGCGCCGGAATGGCCACCACGGTGGACGCGAACACCGGCGCGGCCAGCACGGCGCCCAGCATCAGCCAGGTTTCAAAGAGATGCGATTCGTCGTTCAGCACCACCTTGAGCAGGAACTCGCGGGGGTTGTGGATGGGGTCGGCCGCAAAGCCGGTGACGAACGCCGCCGAGCACAGCACCCAGCCCGTGCCGGCAAAGGCCAGCAGGATGCCGAAGATGATGAGCCGGCCGTCGCGCGGGCGCCAGGCGTCGCGCACCGTGCGCCAACCGGGGCGGCCGCCGCGGCTCAGTTCGCGGCTCAGTGCGTACAAACCCGTGGCGAGGATGGGCGAGACGATGAGGAAGCCAGTGAAAGCGCCAGCCAGCAGCCAGAAGCGCTCGCGCGCCAGCGAGAAGAGCAGGGCGCCGAACAGCGCCATGGCAAGCCCGTGGGCCAGCGAGGTCAGTGGCACCTGCCAGATGTCCTGCCAGCCGCGCGCGAGCCAGCCCAGCGGGCGCAGCACGGGGATGGGGCGGACGCCGAAGGCTTGCGATTCCCTCAGGGCCTGTTCGCTGTAGCGGTTGGGCATGGCGGCGCAGAGTGTGGCGTGTTCAGGGCGCGCCTGCCTTGATGCGGCTCAAGCCGTGGCGATCAAGTGGAGGCGATCAGGTGCCGTGCCGCTTGCCGCAGCGTGTCGGGTCGGGCGTCGGTCAGTGGGAATGGGGCCGTGCCGGCCAGTGCCGGGAAGTGCCGGCGCAGGGAGCTGGCGTAGCCCGGGTCGTAGTGCTCACGCATCAGCGCGGCGAACACACCGCGCCAGTCGCCCGCGCGGGCCTGGGCTTGCCAGGCCGCCACGCGGGCACGGCCGCGCAGTTCGACGAGCTCGTCCAGCCGGGCGCAGAAGGCTTCGGGGTTGGCGGCAAAGTGGCCGTAGTCTTCCAGCAGCAGCGCCACGCGTTCCGCCTCGGGCAGGTCGATCCACAGCGGCTGGCCCTGGGCATGCAGCGCCGTCATCAGCGCCGCAGGCAGGGCGATGCGGCCGATCTTGCGGCTCTCGCTTTCGATGAACACCGGGCGGGCGGGGTCGAGGCGGCGCAGCGCGGTCCAGAGCGTGCTGTCGAAGCCCTTCTGCGTGGGCTGAGGCTGGTCGGGCAGGTTGCCCAGCACCGAGCCCCGGTGGGCGGCCAGGCCTTCCAGGTCCAGCACCTGCGCGCCCTCGGCGGCCAGGGCCTGCAGCAGGCGGGTCTTGCCGCAGCCGGTCAGGCCGCACAGCACGCGGTAGTTGAAGTTGGCGGGCCATTGGGCCAGGTCGTCGCGCACCTGGGCGCGGTAGGCCTTGTAGCCGCCCACGAGCTGGCGCGAGCGAAAGCCGATCTGGCCCAGGAACCAGTGCAGCGACAGCGAGCGCTGCCCGCCGCGCCAGCAGTACACCAGCGGGCGCCAGGTCTTGGCGCGGCCGGCGGTGCGTTGCTCCAGCAGCCGGGCCACGTTGCGCGCCACCAGCATCGCGCCCAGGCGGCGGGCTTCGTGCGAATCCTGCTTGTAGAGGGTGCCAACGATGCGGCGCTCCTCGTCGTCCAGCACCGGCCAGTTCTCGGCGCCGGGCAGGTGGTCTTCGGCGAATTCGCCGGGGGAGCGCACGTCGAGGATGGCGTCGAAGCGGTCGAGCTCCGCGAGCGCTTCGGTAACGCCGATGGTGTAGCTCATGCGGGCAGCGAGACAGCGTCCAGCAGCTCGCTCTCGATCTGCAGCTGCGCCTTGTTCTGCTGCAGCGCCGGGCCGTCGAGCAGGAAGGTGTCTTCCACGCGCTCGCCCAGGGTGGACACCTTGGCCAGCTGCAGGTTGATGCCGTGGCGGGCCAGCACGCGGGCAATGGCGTAGAGCAGGCCGACGCGGTCGCTGGTGGAGATGGTGAGCAGCCAGGCGGTGGCGCGTTCGTCCGGGCGCAGCGAGATGCGCGGGGTGTAGGGGAAGCTCTTCACCCGGCGCGACAGCCGGCCGCGCCGGGGCTCGGGCAGCGGGCCGCCGGCCTGCAGCACGGTGCTGAGCTTTTGCTCGACCATGGGCACGAGGTCGCGGTGGTGCACGTCGGCCTCGGGGCGGATGACCTGGAAGGTGTCCAGCGCGTAGCCGTTGCGGGTGGTGTGCACCTTGGCGTCCAGGATGCTGAAGCCGGCGGTGTCGAAGTAGCCGCAGATGCGCGCGAACAGGTCTTGCTGGTCGGGCGAGTAGACGAGCACCTGCAGGCCTTCGCCGATGGGCGAGGGCCGGGCGCGCACGACGGGCACCTGGGTTTCAATGTGGCGCCACAGCGAGCGCGCGTGCCAGGCCAGCTCGGCACCGTCGTGCCGGGCGAAGTAGCTGATGGCCAGCGTCTTCCACAGCGGCTCCTCGGTGCCGGGCAGCTGGGAGTGCAGCGCCAGGTCTTGCCGGGCCTCGGCCTTGCGGGCTTCGATCTCGGCGTCGAGGTTGATCTTGGCGCCGCCCAGGGCCCGCAGCGTGATGCGGAACAGGTCCTCCAGCAGCTTGCCCTTCCAGGCGTTCCATACCTTGGGGCTGGTGCCGCGGATGTCGGCCACCGTGAGCAGGTACAAGGCGGTCAGCCGGCGCACGTCGCCCACCTTGGCGGCGAAGGCGGCGATGACTTCGGGGTCCGACAGGTCTTCCTTCTGCGCCACACGCGACATGGTGAGGTGGTGCTCCACGAGGAACACGCACATCGCGGCGTCGGCCGTCCCCAGCCCGTGGGCGCGGCAGAAGCGCTTCACCTCCACGGCGCCCAGCTCGGAGTGGTCGCCACCGCGGCCTTTGGCCACGTCGTGGAAGAGGGCGGCGATGTAGAGCAGCTCGGGCTGATCGAACTGCGAAGCGAGTTGCGAGCAGAACGGGTACTCGTGGGCGTGCTCGGGCACGAAGAACCGGCGCACGTTGCGCAGCACCATGAGGATGTGCTGGTCCACGGTGTAGACGTGGAACAGGTCGTGCTGCATCTGCCCCACGATGGCGCGGAACACCCACAGGTAGCGGCCCAGCACCGAGGTCTGGTTCATCAGCCGGAAGGCGTGCGTCTGGCCTTCAGGCGCGCGCAGCATGGCCATGAAGGTGGCGCGGTTGGCGGGGTCGCGGCGCCAGGTGGCGTCCATCAGGCCGCGGGCGTTGTAGAGCGCCCGCAGCGTGCGCGCCGACAGGCCCTTGATGCCGGGCGTCTGCTGATAGACGAGGAAGGTGCGCAGGATGGCGTGCGGGTCGCGCTGGTAAAGGTCGTCGGTGGCCACCTCCAGCATGCGGCCGCGGTCCAGGAAGTCCGGCTGGCCCTCGATGGGGCGCAGGCCGCCTTGCTGCAGGCCGTTGATCTGTTCTTCCAGGTTCAGCAGCAGGATCTGGTGCAACTGCGTGACGGCCTTGGCCGCCCAGTAGTAGCGCCGCATCAGCACCTCGGAGGCGCGCTGGGCGCCCGTTCCCTCAAACCCGAAGCTCTGGGCGACAGCGGTCTGCTGGTCGAACACGAGGCGGTCCTCGCGCCGGCCCGACACGGCGTGCAGCCGGGCGCGGATCAGCTTCAGCTGGCCCTCGTTGCGTTGCAGTTGGCGGCTCTCGAAGGCGGTGATCAGCCCGCGCACGCTGAGCGCTTTCCAGGTCTTGCCCAGGCCGGCTGCGCGGGCGATCCACATCAGCATCTGCAGGTCACGCAGGCCGCCGGGGCTTTCCTTGCAGTTGGGCTCCAGCGCGTAGGGCGTGTCGTCGAACTTGGTGTGGCGCTGAACGGCCTCCAGCGTCTTGGCGCGGAAGAAGGCCTTGGGGTCCATGGCTTGCATGAAGTGCTTGGCCATGAGCTTGAAGAGCTTGCCATCGCCGGCCAGCGGGCGGGCTTCGAGCAGGGCCGTCTGGATGGTCACGTCGGCCTGCGACTCGCTCAGGCACTCGCCCAGCGTGCGCACCGAGGAGCCGATCTCCAGGCCCACGTCCCAGCACGAGGTGATGAAGCCCTCGATGGCTGCTTTGACTGCGCCCGGCACGTGCGCCTCCACGCCGTCGGGCAGCAGCACCAGCACGTCCACGTCGGAGTGCGGGAACAGCTCGCCCCGGCCGTAGCCGCCCACGGCGGCCAGGCAGGAGCCGGCGGGCATGCCGGCGTCGTTCCATAGCAGGCGCAGTGTGTCGTCCACATGCCGGGCCAGGCGGCGTAGCAGGGTCTGGGCGCTGGCCTGTGTGGGGCGTGCGGCCAGGAAGCCGTCGATCAGGGTGTGTTTGCCGGCCTTGAACTGCTGGCGGAGTTCAACAATCGTCGCCACGGTGTTCAGGCGGCTGCCGGGGTGGCGGCACCGGTGATGAAAGCCGGCGGGGGCGGGCTGCCGGCGGAGAGTGTCATCACCTCGTAGCCGGTGTCCGTCACGACGATGGTGTGCTCCCACTGGGCGGAGAGCGAGCGGTCCTTGGTGACGATGGTCCAGCCGTCGCCCATCTCCTTGATTTCACGCCGGCCGGCGTTGATCATGGGCTCGATGGTGAACACCATGCCGGGCACCAGTTCGTCCAGCGTGCCCGGGCGGCCGTAGTGCAGGACCTGTGGCTCTTCATGGAAGACGCGGCCGATGCCGTGGCCGCAGAACTCGCGCACGATGGAGAAGCCGGCGTTCTCGGCAAAGGTCTGGATGGCGTGGCCGATGTCGCCCAGGCGCGCGCCGGGCCGCACCTTGGCAATGCCCTTCCACATGGCTTCGTAGGTGAAGCTGCACAGCCGCTTCGCGGCGATGGAGCCGTCGCCCACCACGAACATGCGGCTGGTGTCACCGTGCCAGCCGTCCTTGATGACAGTGACGTCGATGTTCACGATGTCGCCGTTCTTCAACGGCTTGTCGTTCGGGATGCCGTGGCACACCTGATGGTTGATCGAGGTGCAGATCGACTTCGGGTACGGGATGTAGCCCGGCGGGCAGTAG
>JBBIVU010000186.1:0-7086 GCA_037439585.1 Roseateles sp.
GCTGCTGGGCGTCACCACCGTGGCCGGCAACGTGCCCCTGCACCTCACCACGCTGAACGCCCGCAAGGTGCTGGAGCTGGCCGGCCGGCGCGACGTGCCGGTGTGCGCCGGCGCGGACCGCCCGCTGGACGTGCCGCTGGTGACGGCCGAGCACGTGCACGGCGACACCGGCCTGAACGGCGTGGCCCTGCCCGAGCCCACGCTGCCGGTGGACCCGCGCCATGCGGTGGACTTCATCATCCAGACGCTGCGGGAGCACGAGCCCGGCACGGTCACGCTGTGCCCGCTGGGCCCACTCACCAACATCGCGCTGGCGCTGCGCCAGGCGCCGGACATTGCCCCGCGCATCCGCCGCATCGTGCTGATGGGCGGCGGCTTTTTCGAGGGCGGCAACGTCACGCCGGCGGCCGAGTTCAACATCTACGTGGACCCGCAGGCCGCGCACGAGGTGTTCACCAGCGGCGTGCCCCTCACCATGGCGCCGCTGGACGTCACGCACGAGGTGCTGACCACCGCGAAGCGCATCGCCGCCATCCGCGCCCTGCCCAACCGCGTGGGCGCCGTGGTGGCCGCGTGGATGGAGTTCTTCGAGCGCTACGACGAAGAGAAATACGGCCAGGACGGCGGCCCGCTGCACGACCCCTGCGTCATCGCCTTCCTGCTCCAGCCTGAGCTGTTCACCAGCCGCGAGTGCAACGTGCGCATCGAGACGCAGAGCGAATTGACGCGTGGCATGACCGTCATCGACTGGTGGGCCGTGACCGGCCTGGCTGCCAACGCCCAGGTGCTGCGGCACGCGGACGCGGACGGCTTCTTTGCGCTGCTGACGGAGCGGCTCGCGTGCTTGTGACCTGTTCGACCTACCGGGTGCGCTTGAAGTACATCTCGCGGTGGGCGAAGTCCAGGTAGATCGCGTGCGTCGTGAAGAAGTCGATGCCCAGCAGGCCATCGAACGGTAGCGGACCCATCGCCACCACCACGAAGCTGGCATCCACCGTCGAGTCATTGCCGATGGCGCCTTGAGTGAAGCGCGTTGGACCGCAGGCGGGGGTGTCCGCCGGCTGCCCCTGGCAAGCATCGTTGGGGCCGATCAGCGCCGGTGAACCCTTTTTCATCAGACTGGTGGTGGCGGCCGAATCCAGCACCAGCTCCGCCGCTCGGCCGTGGGCGGTGAAACGCACCACCACGCCTCGCTTGTCGAGCACAAACGGGGTGCTGAACCAGCCGCCGTCCAGCACAGGCCGCTCGCCGATCTTGAAAAGCGTCAGCCGACCTTGACCCAACTCGAACAGCACACCGTGCTGCTCCAGGGCGCCTCGGCCGAGGGTGCCCAGTTGCGTGACGGCCGGGGCCTCGCTGCTGCCGATGTTCAGCCCCCAGCGGTAGTGCACCAGCCCGTCCAGCGTGCCCAGCTGCACCGTGCCCAGCGCCACAGCCTTCGCCTGCAGCCGGTGCACCTCATGCACAGCGCCCGAGGCGTCGGTGGTCTTGATCGTTGCCGGCAGCTCTGTCACGCCCGCCGAGGGCGTGATGAGCGGCCTGGCGACCGTCAGCGCGGCGCCCGAGCCTGTGTCCAGCAGGAAATCCGCCTTCGCAGCGCCCAGGGAGACGGTCACGACGGGCAGGCCCTCCACCAAGCGCACCGGGACTGCCACGCCTTGTGCACGGACAGATGGGCTGGCTGCGATCAGCGTCCACACAAACAGGGCGATAGAGCGGTGATGCATGCCGCCCATTCTCGTGGAGTGTTGCGCCGGCTTCAGGCGAAACCCTGCAGGCACCGTCAGCCTTGCAATGAGCGCGTCACCAGCTTGAAGTCCGGGTCTTCCGGGAAGGGTTTGACCGTGAACCCCAGGCTGCGCATCAGCTTGAGCATGTCGGCGTTGTGGGTCAGCACCAGCCCTTCGATCTCGGCCAGGCCCATCTCGCGGGCGGCATCGGTGATGCCTTCCATCAGCCGCGAGCCCAGGCCCTTGCCGCCGAAGTCGTCGGCCACCAGCAGGCTGAACTCGCAGCTCGTCTGGTCGGGATTGGTGATGATGCGGCTCACGCCGACGATGCGCTCGGCCTCGTCAAAGCCGCCGTCGTCGCGCGCCGTGCGCTGGGTGTACACGGCCACCAGCGCCATCTCGCGGTCGTAGTCGATCAGCGTCAGCCGCGCCAGCAGCCCCGGCGGCAGCTCCTTGATGGCGCTGGCGAAGCGGAAGTACCGGCTCTCGGGCTTGAGGCCGCGCACCAGGTCCTGCAGCATCTGCGCGTCGTCCGGGCGCACGGGGCGCACGGTGACCTCGCCGCCGCCGGCCAGCGGCCACACCTGCTCGAAGCGGGCCGGGTAGGGCAGGATGGCCAGGTGGGGGTAATCAAAGGCGCGGTGCATGCCCGTCTGCGGGCCAGGCTGCAGCACCACACGGGCGTCCACTGCCACGGCGCCGTTCTCGTCCACGATGAGCGGGTTGATGTCCATCTCGCGCAGCTGCGGGAATTCGCACACCATTTCGCTCACGCGCAGCAGCACCCGCTCCAGGGCCTCCAGGTCGGCCGGCGCACCGCCGCCCCGGCCTTCGGCCAGGGCCTCCGACACGCGGGCCCGCTCGATGAGCCGCCGCGCCAGGAACTGGTTCAGCGGGGGCAGCTCCATCGCGCGGTCGGCGATGAGTTCGATCATGGTGCCCCCAGCGCCGAAGACGATGGTGGGGCCGAAGGCCTCGTCCGTGACCAGGCCCACGCACACCTCCTGGCCGCCTCGGCCGCGTTGGGCGCGGGCCATTTTCTGCACGGTCACGCCGTTGATGCGCGCCTGCGGCTGCAGGCGCTTCACGCGGGCCACCATCTCGTTGTAAGTGTCGCGCGCAGCCGAGCCGCTCTGGATGTTGAGGGCCACGCCCTGCACGTCGCTCTTGTGGGCGATGTCGGGCGAGTCGATCTTGAGCGCCACGGGGAACCCCATCTGCGTGGCCAGCATCATGGCCTCGTTGGCATTGCGTGCCAGCACGGTCTGCGTGACCGGGATGTGGAAGGCGGCCAGCAGCGCTTTGCTCTCCATCTCGGTCATGGTGCGTCGACGCTCAGCCAGCACGCTCTCGATCAGCAGCCGCGCGGCCTCCACGTCGGGCTGTGCCAGGCTGGACATGGGCGGCGGTGTCTGCAGCAGCAGCTGCTGGTTGGCGTAGAAGGTGGCGATGTTGCCGAACGCACCCACTGCCGCCTCGGGCGTGCGGAAGTTGGCGATCGCTGCGTCGTTCAGCACCCGGCGGGCCTCCAGGACCGAGGCGTCACCCATCCAGCAGCCCAGCAGCGGCTTGGCCGTGCCGGCCTTGGCGGTGGCCACGGCGCGGGCCGTCGCCGTGGCGTCGGAGCCGATCTGAGGTGCGTACACCGCCAGCAGGCCGTCCACCGCTATGTCTTGCGCTGCCGCCTCCACGGCGGCGCGGAAGTGCTTGGGTGTGGCTGCGGCGGAGAGGTCGATGAGGTCGGCCAGCGAGGCCAGCGGGGCGAGCTTGGGCACCAGTTCGCGGGCCGCATCCGGTGAGAGCTTGGCGAGCTGCAGGCCGATCTCGCTGACCCAGTCGGCCGCCAGCACACCCGGGCCACCGCCGTTGGTGATGATGGCCAGGCGCTTGCCCACCGGGCGGTAGCGGGCAGCCAGGCACTTGGCGGCCGAGAACAGCTCGACGAAGCTGCGCACGCGCACGGCACCGGCGCGGCGCAAGGCGGCGTCGAACACGTCGTCGCTGCCGACGATGGCGCGGCTGTGCGTCAGCGCCGCCTCGTTGCCGGCACTGCGCCGGCCGGCCTTGAGCACGACGACCGGCTTGGCGTGCGCCGCCGAGCGCAGTGCGCTCATGAATCGGCGCGAGCTGGAGATGCCCTCCAGGTAGACCACGATGCTTTGCGTGTGTGCGTCGGCGGCGAGGAAGTCCAGCACCTGGGCCAGGTCCACCGCAGCGTTCGGGCCGAGGGACACGACCTGGCTGAAGCCGACCTGGTTCTGCTGCGCCCAGTCCAGCATGGCCGAGGTCAGCGCGCCGGACTGCGACACCAGCGCCAGCGAGCCCTCCGCCGCCAGCGGGCCGGCGGCGCTGGCGTTCAGGTTGAGGTGCGGGCGCTGGAAGCCCAGGCAGTTGGGCCCCAGCAGGTGCACGCCCTCGCGGCGGGCGATGCGCTTGAGCTGCGCGGCCTCGCCGGGCTCGATGCCGTCGCTGACGATGAGCACCGAGCGGCAGGCGATGCGGCAGGCCACCTCCAGCGCCGCAGCAATTTCATCGGCGGGCAGCGCGATGACGGCGAGATCTGCCCGCGAGCGCGCCAGCTCGCCCAGCGTGCCGGTGGTGTCGCCGTGCAGGAACTGCGGCGGGTGCGACCCGGGCGCGGCCTCCAGCGCGGCGCGCAGCACGCGGGCCTGGCGGGTCTGGCGCTCGGGGTCGTCCTGCGGGCCGGCGAAGACGACCACGGAGCCAGGCATGAACAGGGGGGTGAGGAAGTGGTTGTCCATCAGGAGACTCTAGAGCCTGTGAATGCAGGTTGGCGAGACAGCCGCCTGGCGGCGTGCCTCAATCGGCACCGATCAGCACCTTGACATGGGCCGCCGCGCTGCGCGCCAGCGGGTTGAGCACGTAGCCGCCTTCCAGGCAGGAAATCACGCGGCCCCGGCAGTGGCGCCAGGCCAGGTCCATCAGCTGCCGGGTGACCCAGGCGTAGTCGGCATCCACCAGGCCGAGGTTGCCCATGTCGTCCTCCCGGTGGGCGTCAAAGCCGGCGCTGATGTAAACGAGCTCCGGCTGGAAGCGCTCCAGCGCCGGCAGCCAGTGCTCGGTGACGGCGGCGCGGAAGGCGTCGCTGCCGCTGCGCGGCGGCAGGCCGACGTTGACCATGTTGGGGGCGTCCTTCAGCGAGCGCGCGTCCGGCCCGTTGAAGGGGTACAGGCCGGTCTCGAAGATGCTGCACATCAGCACGCGCTCGTCGCCGGCCAGGATGTCCTCGCTGCCGTTGCCGTGGTGCACGTCGAAGTCGATCAGCGCCACGCGGTGAAGGCCGTGCACGTCCAGCGCATGGCGTATGCCCACGGCCACGTTGTTGAAGAAGCAAAAGCCCATCGGCGCGTCGTGCTCGGCATGGTGGCCGGGCGGGCGCACGGCGCAGAAGGCGGAAGGCACCTCGCCGCGCAGCACCAGCTCGGTGGCCAGCACGGCGGCGCCGGCGGCGCGCAGCGCGGCGGGCACGGTGAAACGGTTCATGCGGGTGTCGGGGTCCACCTGCGCGTAGCCCTCGGTGGGGGCGGCATCCTGCACGCGCTTCACGTGCAGCGCGGTGTGGGCGCGCTCCAGTTGGGCCAGCGTGGCGGCGGGGGCCTCGTAGGGCAGCATGTAGTCCAGCAGGCCACGCGCCAGCAGCATGTCGGCGATGGCACCCAGCCGTTCGGGGCATTCGGGGTGGCCCGCTCCCATTTCGTGTCGGGCGCAGTCGGGGTGCGTGATGTAGGCGGGCAGCATGGGGCTTGTCTCTCGGGTCTTGTGTTGTGAGGCCAGCTTAAGCAGCCGGCCTGACGCCGCCTTGACCCAGCGCAAGCGCCGCTGGATGGCCAGCGGGTGCGGAGGCAACATGGCCGCCCACCACCGCTGGAGCTTTCATGCAACGCCGCCTCATCCTCGCTGCCCTGCCGTCCCTGTCGTGGGTGTCCGCCCAAGCTGCAGGCCTCACCGAGGGTGATGCCAATGCCGGCATCCGCGGTGCCCTGGAGCGCGGCGCCACCGCCGCCGTGGGCCTGCTCGGCCGGCAGGACGGTTTCCTGGGCAACCCGCTGGTGAAGATCGAGCTGCCCGGCCACCTGAAAGACGCCGCCCGGCTGCTGCGCGCCACCGGCCAGGGGGCGAAGCTGGACGAACTCGTCACCGCGATGAACCGCGCCGCCGAGGCCGCGGTGCCCGCCGCCAAGCCGCTGCTCGTCAAGGCCGTGCGGGACATGAGCGTGGAGGACGGGCTGAAGATCCTGCGGGGCGGTGACGATGCCGCGACCCAGTTTTTCGCCGCCAAGACCCGCGAGCCGCTGGCGCAGCAGTTCCTGCCCATCGTGACGCAGGCCACCGAGAAGGTGTCTTTGGCCGACAAATACAACGCGGTGGCGAAGAAGGCCGGCAGCTTCGGTCTGCTGAAGGGCGACGAGGCCAACATCCAGCAGTACGTCACCGCCCGCGCGCTGGACGGGCTCTACCGCCTCATTGCCGAGGAGGAGAAGAAGATCCGCCAGGACCCGATCGGCACCGGCAGTGCCCTCCTGAAGAAGGTGTTTGGCGGTTTGGGAGGCTGAAGGACAATCGGCGGTTCCGCAAGCCGGCTCCTTTCATGAATTCCGATCTTCCCGAATCCGCTCCCGCCCCTGCTGCTGCCCCTGAGGTGCCCGCAACGCCCGTCGCTGTCGAGCTGCCTGAAGCCGAGGTCGTGGCTGCGCCGCACGACGTGGCCGCAACACCGGAGCTGCCGGCTGTGACCGAGGCTGTTGCTGATGCTGCTGCACCGGCCGCTCCCGCCAGTGACGCCTCAGCCGAATTGAAGGCCCTGTTTCCGGCGCTGTTCACTGGCCGGGCCAAGCCCGTCAAGCTGCGCATCCAGGCCGACATCCAGGAGCGCGCGCCGGGCAAGTTCAGCAAGGCCCAGCTCAGTGCCTTCCTGCGTCGCCTCACCGGCAGCACGGGGTATCTGATCGCCCTGACGCAGGCCAAGACCCGCTTCGACCTGGACGGCAACCCCGCCGGCGAGATCAGCGAAGAGCACTTGAACGCCGCCAAGGAAGAGCTGACCCGCCGCAAGGGCCTGCGCCAGGAGCGCGAGCAGCAGGACCAGCAGCGCCAGCACCTGGAAGTGCAGCAGCGCCGCAACCGCGCCCAGCTGCTCTGGGATTTCGAGCGCACGACGCTCACGGAGCCGAACTTCTGCGTGCTCAAGGGCACGACGCCTGAGGAGCTGCCGGGCTTGCTGGAGCTGGCCCGCAAGGAGCGCGCCGAGGCGCCGCCGGCTGCGCCTCGTGCCGAGCGCGAGGGTGCTCGCCGCGATGACCGCCGGGGCGATCGCCCCGGGAATGGTCGTCCGGGG
>JBBIVU010000187.1:0-7075 GCA_037439585.1 Roseateles sp.
CCAGGTGCAGATGCCCGACGGCACCACCGCCTACACCCGCGACGGCAGCTTCCAGCTCAACGCCAACGGCCAGATGGTGACCAGCAACGGCTACACCGTGCTGCCCGGCATCACCATCCCGGCCAACGCACAGAGCCTGTCGATCGGCGCCGACGGCACGGTGAGCATCACCACCCCGGGCCAGGCCACCACGCAGACCGTCGGGCAGCTGCAACTCGCCAACTTCGTCAATCCGGCCGGCCTGGACCCCAAGGGTCAGAACCTGTTCGCCGAGACGGCCTCCAGCGGCACCCCGAACACCGGCGCCCCCAACGCCAACGGGCTGGGCGCGCTGCAGCAGGGTTTTGTCGAGACCTCCAACGTCAACGTCGTGGAAGAGCTCGTGCAGATGATCCAGACCCAGCGTGCCTACGAGCTCAACTCCAAGGCGGTGCAGACCTCCGACCAGATGCTGCAAAAGCTCGCCCAGATTTAGCCCCTGCCACAGCACGCTTGAACTCCCCGCCAGGGGCGATGCCCGGCGCCCGGCAAAGCCGGCTTCACAGCAGCCTGTGGATGGGCGGCCTGCTGCGAGGCCTCATGAATGGAGAAGTAGCCATGAAATTCACTGCCTCGTCGATCCTGCTGACTGCTGGCGCCCTGCTCGCCGGGTGTGCCACGCCCTACCCCGAGCCGCTGATCGAGCTGGCCCACACGCCCGTCGTCAAGCTGCCGCAGGTGCAGGACACTGCACCCACCAACGGCGCCATCTACCAGGGGGCCAGCTACCGCCCCCTGTTCGAGGACCAGCGAGCCCGGCTGGTGGGTGACACCTTGACCATCAACATCGTCGAGAAGGTGTCGGCCACGCAAACCAGCACCAGCGAGTTGACCAAGTCCGGCAGCCTGTCGGCCGGCGTGACCGCGCTGCCGCTGATCGCCGGCAACTCCTTCGGCAAAGCCAGCGCCGGCGCCACCTCGGCCAACGACAACAAGGGCAAGGGCAGCAACCAGAACACCAACGAGTTCACCGGCGCCATCACGGCCGTGGTGACCGCCGTGCTGCCCAACGGCCACCTGATGATCAGCGGCGAAAAGCAGATCGGCGTGAACCGCAACGTGGATGTGCTGCGCTTCTCAGGACAGGTGGACCCACGCGCCATCGGTCAGGGCAACGCAGTGGCCTCCACCTCGGTGGCCAACGTGCGCATCGAGCAGCGCGGCCGCGGCGCGGCAGCCGATGCGCACGCGGTGGGCTGGCTGTCGCGCTTTTTCCTAAACGCCGCACCGAGCTGATCGGCACCGCCTGGCACTCAAACCGCCTGGGCGGCGAGGTAATCCACCGCCAGGTTCGCCAGCGCGCGCACGCCCACCTCCAGGCCGCGCTCGTCCACCACGAAGCGCGGCGAATGGTTGGAGTGCGCCTTGGCGGGTTCGATCTCCGGCGGCGTGACGCCCACGAAAAAGAACAGCCCCGGGATCAGCCGCTGGAAGAAGGAAAAGTCCTCCGCGCCTGTCACCTTGGGCACCAGTTCGATGCCCATGGGCCGCGGCCCCGTGGTGGCCACGCGGGTGAGCGTGGGCAGCATCTGTTCGGTCAGTGCCGGGTCGTTGCGGGTGACGGGGTAGTTCTTGGTGATGCACACCTGGCACGTCGCCCGGGAGGCGGTGGCGATGCCCTCGGCCAGCTCCGTCACGCGCTCGTGGATGTTGTCGCGCATGCCTTCGTCGAAGCTGCGGATGGTGCCGCGCATCTCCACCGAGTCCGGGATGATGTTCTCCCGCACGCCGCCCTTGATGGCACCGATGGTGACGACGGCCGGCTCGCGGTTCAGGTCCAGGTTGCGGCTGACGATGGTCTGCAACCCCAGCACGATCTGCGCCGACGTGACGATGGGGTCCACCCCCAGCCAGGGCGCTGCGCCGTGCGTCTGCTTGCCCCGCACAGTGATGCGCAGCTTGTCGCTGCTGGCCATGGTCGGCCCCGGCCGGTAGCCGATGACGCCCACCGGCTGCCGCGAGGTGACGTGCAGACCGAAGATGGCGCTGGGCGTGGGGTGCTGCAGCGCGCCCTCCTTGATCATCAACTCCGCCCCGCCCTCCTCGCCCTCGGGCGGCATCTCCTCGGCGGGTTGGAAGATGAACTTCACGCTGCCCGCAATCTCGCTGCGCAGCCCGGCCAGGACGGTGGCCACGGCCATCAGGATGGCGACGTGGCAGTCGTGCCCGCAGGCGTGCATCACCCCCACCTCTTCACCGTTCCACACAGCGCGGGCCTTGGAGGCGAAGGGCAGGTCCACCTCCTCGGTGACGGGCAGGCCGTCCATGTCCGCGCGCAACGCCACCACGCTGCCCGGCTTGCCGCCCTTGAGCAGGCCGACAACGCCGGTGTGGGCCACGCCCGTTTTCACCTCGTCAAAGCCCAGGCTGCGCAGGTGCTCCGCCACGATGGACGCGGTGCGGAACTCGCGGTTGCCCAGCTCAGGGTGCTGGTGAAGGTCTCGGCGCCAGGCGATGAGCTGGGGCTCGATGGCGGCGGTGGCGGCGGCGATGTGGTCGGCAAGATTCATGCGGAGTCCCGTTGGTGATGCCGGCCCAGTATGGCCTCAGCGCAGCGGCATGAGGCGATTCAAATCCTGCCGCGCCCAGGCGCGCTGGGCGGCCAAAGCCAGCAGCGCGGCGGCGGCCAGCTCCAGTGCCAGCAGCACGCCGCCACGCTGCGGCGAGAACCCCAGGGCCTGAACTGCCAGCAGCAGCAGGGGCACCGCAACACCCAGCGTGACGCAGGCGAGCATGTGGAAGGCGCCCGTGTTGCGAACGCCGCGAACCCACAACACCCAGGTCATGGCGAGCACGGCATCCGCAGCCACAGGCACCCAGCTGCTGAACTGGGCGGCTCGAAGGGGCTCGGCCGTGAACAAGGCGCCAACCGCCAGTTCAAAAGCCATCCAGCCCACAGCCGACAGCACCGACGCGGCCAGCATCCGCCGCGCCCAGGCGCCAGGTGCCAAACCCCCAGGTGCCAAACGGGCGCGCCAATGCAACGGCGGCCCCAGGGTGACGGCGTTGACCAGCAGGGCCAGCACAAACATCCAGACGCCAAACCATGCCAGGATCCAGCCTTGCGCCAGCGGCGCGCCCCAGGCCAGGAACCGCCAGTTCGGCCCCTGGGTCAGGTACTGGGGCAGCAGCACCAGCCACACCAGGCCGCCATGGCTGTTGCGGTCCAGCGCCATGTCGGTCACCGTGGGCACACGGCGCCAGCGCCGCCAGCCCGACAGCCGGCGCACCGCCAAAATAGACGGGCGCTGCCACCAAGCCCGGCGGGCAGGTAGAGCCCGCAGGCCCAGCCAGGTGCCGGCCAGCAAGGCGCCGCCCAGCACCACCAAGGCCGCAGCCGCCAGACCGAGCACCTCGTGCACAGGCTTCACAAACGCCTGCGCCACCAGCATCACCGCCGGGCCGGCACTCGCGCACGCGGCCAGCTCCAGGCGCAAGGCAGCGTAGCCCTGACGCGCCCGGCGCGCGGCCGCAGACGGCGCCAGGCGGCGGCGCCAGCGCGCCTCGGCAGCCGCCTGAGTGCCGGCGATCCAGGACGCTGACGTCAGCAGCAACGCCGCCAACAGACCGGTAGCCACTTGAGAAGGGCCGGCAGTGTCTTTGCCCGCAAGAGCCATAACGATGCCCACCATGGCAGCGAGCCCTGACGCCAGGCTCATCACCAGGAACACCGGGCCGAAGTACGCCTGATCGCGCCCGGCCAGCCCAACATCAGCGGCGCTCATGTGTTCAGGAACTCCAGCAGGTCTTCCATGCCCAACGCCGGCAGGCTGGCGGCCTGCGGGTGCTGGCGGGCATCCACCAGCAAGCGGCCGGCGGCCCAGCGGAACTCGCCCGGCTGGAACGCCGCCGGCGGACTGGCACACGGCAGGCAGCGCAGGTGCTCCACCGCCTCGTCCCACTCGATGAACAGCTGCAGGCGCCCCTCACGCAGGAACATCACATGGCTCACCACCCGCTCCAGGTCGCTGAGCAAGTGGCTGGACACCAGCACCGTGCGCGGCGTGGCCTTGTGGCGCAGCGAGAACAGGGCCCGCATGAAATCCCGGCGCGAGATCGGGTCCAGGCTGGCCACGGGCTCGTCCAGCAGCAGCAGATCGGGGTCGTGCGCCAGCGCCAGGACGACGGCGAGCTTCTGCTGGTCGCCCAGCGACAGGTCGGCCGCCCGCTGGCCCAGGCTCAGATCGAGCCGGCCCGCCAGCGCGGCGGCGTCGCGCAGGTTCACGCCGGGGTACACGGCAGCCATCTCGTCCAGGTGCTCCAGGCCCGTGAGGCGCGGGAACAGGTCGGGCGTCTGCGCCGCGTAGCCCAGGCGCTCCAGCACGGCGTCGGGCAGCTTGCCGCTGGGCGCGCCCAGCAGACGTGACTCGCCCGAGGTGGGCGTGGTGAGCCCCAGCAGGCAGCGCATCAACGTGCTCTTGCCCGCACCGTTGCGGCCCACCAGGCCCACGACGGCGCCCTCGGGGAGGGCGAAGCTGACGCCGTCCAGCAACCGGGGGCGCGAGGTGGTCCAGTGGGGTTCGTCCATGTCCAGGCTGAGCTGGACGGCCTCGAGTGCAGGGCTCACGGGGTCTCCTTGGGGTTGTGTTGCAACAGGCGCTCGAAGGCGGCCAGCGCAGCCTCCGGCGCAATGCCCAACTGAGCAGCCTGGCGGGCGGCATTGGCCAGCACCGGCTCCAGAAGCGCCAGACGGTCCCCCGTCGCGCCCGCAGCTGCCACGCCCGCTGCCACCGCCATGCCCACGCCCCGGCGCCGCTCCAGCAGGCCTTCGGCTTCCAGCAGGCTGTAGGCCTTGCTGACGGTCATGGGGTTGATGGCGTGGCGCTCGGCCACAGCGCGCACGCTGGGCAGTTCATCGCCCGGTGCCAGTTGGCCGCCCGCCACCAGGCGCTGCACCTGCTCCACCACCTGCCGGTAGATGGGCGTGGCCAGTTGCGGCTGGATGTCGAACAAGGCCTGGGGGCTGGGCATGCGTATTAGTGTATTGCATTAACAATACACAAAGCAAACCCCAGGGTCGTCAGCGACTCACCAAACGTCGCAGGCGGCGCTTCGCGTCCAGCCACCGCTTGCCGTGGGAGCGGTCGACGCGCTTGACGTCGATCAGTGTGAAGCCACCACAGCCGGTGAGCGTGTGCAGGCCTGCGGTGTGGGTGTTGCTGACGATGTCACCGGTCAGGCGCTCGGTGCCGGCGCGAATGTCCACGCGCTCCGGCGTGAGCACCGGGAAGCGCAGCAGCCGCGTGGCGCCGCCGTAGCCGGTGGAGCTGTCCTGCACAGGCAGCACGAGCACCCCGTCACGGCCCACGAAAGGCCGGCCGGCGGGGCGAGCGCCACGGCGGTCATCCCGCACCGGGTTGCCAGCCAACGGCTGCCAGGGGCCAGTCAAGGCCGGTGCGTGAGCAACATGCAGTTCACGCTGGTCACGCTGGTCGCGGCCGACCAAGGTGTAGAACATCCACCACCGCCCCTGGTAAGCGGTCACGGCGGCATCCGCCGCCGGCAGGCCGCCCAACAACGCACACTCACGCTCCCAGCGGTTCAACGAGGCATCGGCTGCGCGGTAAAGCCCGACCTCACCGGCCTGGAAACTCTCCGGCACCATCCAGGTTTCGCCGGCGTGCTCGAACACCTGGGGAAAAGAGAGGTGGAACGGCTTGTCCAGCACCGTGGCCTGGCCACGCCAGCGCAGGTCGGCCAGGCAGAACTCATGCCGCTCGATGGTGGCACGCTTGACGCGGTGGTCGAACGCCTCGACAAAGACGTGCAACGCGTCTCCCCGCACCAAGCCGAAAGGGTCCGCGAGATAACGCCAGCGACCCGGGTCAGGCAGCCAGGTGATGCGGTCACGCACCGCGGCCAGACGGCCGGCATCGACGTCCTCAACCGCGATTGGAACGATGCCTGCCTGCCAGAAGTCCGTCCGTGGCCGCGCGAACATCAGACACGCCAGACGGCGTAGGCCTCGTCCTCTTCCTCGAACGTGCCCGCCTGGGCAGCCCGGTGCAGCATCACATCCCGGTAAAAGCCCAGCGTGCGTGCAACCGCATTGGCCCGGTCGTAGGCGGCCGTGGCATAGCGCACGCCCCGCTGCTCCGCACTCAGCGGACGCAGCCGCACGATTTCTTCGGCCAGGGCATGGCCCAGCGCGTTAGCGTCATCCAACGGCACCAGGCGGGCAGGCTGGCCTGCAAGCATTTCCAGCGGCCCCTGCGTGGCCGTGGACAGCACGGGCCGGCCTGCGCGCATGGCCTCCAGGATGGCCAGCGGGAAGGCTTCCTCCCGGGAGGGCGACACGAACAGGTCGAAGGCCTTCAGCGCCTGGTCGACATCGCTGCGGAAACCCAGCAGGCGAATGCGCGGGTCTGCGGCGGCCATCTCCTTGAGCCGCGCTTCTTCCGGGCCTTCACCGAGGATGGCCAAGACGGCGTCTGCCGGAGCGTGGGCCTTGAAAGCAGCCACCAGAAGGTCCATGCCCTTGCTCGGGTGCAGCCGCCCCACGCTGCCCACCAGCAACTGGCCCGGGGTGAGGCCCAGTTCGGCGCGCAGGTCGGTCTGGCGAGCGGCAGCAGCGGGGTCACGCTCGGGGGCCCAGTTGTAGATCACGCGGGCCCGCGCCGTGCGCTTGGGCAGGCTGTCATGCTGAGCGCGGTTCACGCAAATGAGGCCGTCCAGCTGTGCATGGTGGTGCGCTTTGTAGCCCACGTGAAGCGTACCGATGCGGGCGGCGCTGCTGGCGTGGGCCGCCGCCTTGCATGCCGGGCCCAGGTGGCCGTGGCAAACGTCAGCTTGCAGGCGGCGCACAAGCGCTGCCACGCGCCAACCGCGCAACAACGGCAAGGTCAACCCGTGGAACTGCACACCAGGTGCCAGCGCAGCCGCCACGGCAGAGCCGGCGGAGCCGATCACATGGACACGATGCCCCTGGGCCGCCTGGGCGTTGGCGAGGTCGATGCAATGCCGTTCACCACCCGCGATGCGCGAGGAAAACACGACATGAACCAGGGTCAGCGGTTCGGACAGCGGTGGCATGGCG
>JBBIVU010000188.1:0-7030 GCA_037439585.1 Roseateles sp.
ACAGCTGGGCGCCGACGCCGATCCAGTAGCTCACACGGTCCTGCTCGACGCGCAGCTTCTCAGCGGCGCCCGATGCGACGGGGTTGTAGAAGCCGACTCGCTCGATGAAGCGGCCGTCACGGCGCTGGCGGCTGTTGGCCACGACGATGTTGTAGAAGGGGCGCTTCTTGGAGCCGCCGCGAGCCAGACGAATCACAACCATGATGTTTCCTAAAAATTGGGCGACCACCGCGCGAGGAGACACTCAGGGCGAGCAAGTCGAGTAGCAGGAACCCCTGCCGGGGGAGGCGCTGTAGATACGCCGCAGCCATCTGCGACCAGCGCCAAACCCAGCATTATAAACTCTCCCGCGGCCGTTTCTGGCAATCACCGATCCGACAGATGTCACAGACCCCCTCCCCCACTTCGCCGCTGACGATCCGCCCCAGCACCGAGGACGACCTGCCCGCCATCCAGGCGATCTACGGTCACGCCGTGATGCACGGCACTGGAACCTTCGAGACCGAAGTCCCCAGCGTGGAAGAAATGGCGCGGCGCCGCACCGAAGTGCTCAGCCGCCACCTGCCCTGGCTGGTGGCCGAACGCGGTGGCGAGGTGTTGGGGTATGCGTACGCCAACTACTTCCGCCCACGGCTGGCCTACAGGTTCTGCGTGGAAGACTCCATCTACCTGGCGCCTGCAGCCCAGGGCCAAGGCGCGGGGCGCGTTTTGCTGGCCGAACTGCTGGCCCGCTGCGAGGCAGCCGGCGCACGCCAGATGCTGGCCGTCATCGGAGACGCCGACAACGCCGGCTCCATCGGTGTGCACACGGCGCTCGGCTTCCAGCACACCGGTGTGCTCAAGAGCGCCGGCTGGAAGTTCGACCGTTGGCTGGACGTGATACTGATGCAACGCACGCTGGGCAGCGGCGACAGCACGGCGGCCGAATGAGCGGCGGCACCAAGCACAAGGCAGTGGCCACCTGGCTGGCGCTGCTGGTGGGCGTTTTCGGCCTGCACCGCATCTATCTGTATGGGTTCAAGGACCGCTGGGCCTGGGCCTTCCCCTTGCCCACGCTGCTGGGCCTCGTCGGGCTGCAGCGCATGGAGCACCTGGGCCAGGACGACCGTCTCGCGTGGGTGCTGATCCCATGCCTGGGCATCAGCCTCGTGGGCGCGCTGCTCGGCGGCATCGTGTATGGGCTGACGCCCGACGAGCGCTGGAACGCGCGCTTCAACGCCAACCATCCGGCTGCAGACAGCGGCTGGGCGGCCATCATCGGCGTCGCGCTGTGCCTGCTGGTAGGAGGCACGGCACTGATGGCCACGGTGGCCTTCAGCGCCCAACGCTACTTCGAGTCCCAGGTGGGTGGTCAGTAAAGCGCGAAGCTGATCCAGTAGCAGACGCCGGCCATCAGCGCTGCGGCCGGGATGGTGAAGACCCACGCCCAGACGATGCTGCCAGCCACGCCCCAACGCACCGCCGAGGCCCGCTGGACGGAACCCACACCCACGATGGCACCGGTGATGGTGTGCGTGGTGGACACCGGCACGCCTAGGGCCGTGGCCAGGAACAGCGTGAGGGCGCCGCCTGTCTCGGCGCAGAAGCCCCCCACGGGCTTGAGCTTGGTGATGCGCTGGCCCATGGTCTGCACGATGCGCCAGCCGCCAAACATCGTGCCCATGCCGATGGCGATGTAGCAGGCCACGATGACCCAGTTCGGCGGCGCTTTCTCGCCCACGCCGACCATGCCGGCAGCGATCAGCAACATCCAGATCAGTCCGATGGTCTTCTGGGCGTCATTCCCTCCGTGACCCAGGCTGTAAAGCCCGGCGGACACGAGTTGGAGTCGCCGGAACCACCGGTCGACGCGCAGGGGCGACTTGTATCGGCACACCCAGGACACCAGCACCATCATCAGCGAGCCAAGCAGAAAGCCCAGCAGTGGGGAAATCACGATGAAGGCGACCGTCTTCCAGATGCCGGCCGCCACCAGGGCCTGCGGCCCCGCCTTGGCCACCACCGCGCCGGCGATGCCTCCGATCAGGGCATGGGACGAACTGGAGGGGATGCCCCACCACCAGGTGATGGCATTCCAGGCGATGGCGCCGATCAGTGCACCGAACACCACGTGGTGGTCGACGATGCCGGGCTCGACGATGCCCTTGCCCACCGTGGCCGCCACCTTGAGCTGGAAAATCGCGATGGCCACGACATTGAAAAAGGCGGCAAACAGCACGGCCTGCTGAGGTTTCAGCACGCCGGTGGAGACGACGGTGGCGATGGAGTTGGCAGCGTCGTGGAAGCCATTCATGAAGTCGAACAGCAAGGCCAGCACGACGAGCAGGGCCACCACCCAGAAGGCGATGTCAACAGATGCCATGGCAGTGGCGACCGGTCAGGAGTTCTCGAGGACGATGCCCTCGATGAGATTGGCCACGTCCTCGCAACGGTCGGAGATGGATTCGAGTTGCTCGTAGATGGCCTTGAGCTTGATCAGTTCGCGCACGTCGGCCTCTTCCCGGAACAGGCGCGACATGGCCGAGCGCATGACACGGTCGGCATCAGACTCCAGGCGATCGATCTCCTCGCACGTCTTCAGCGCGGCCTCGGTGGTCTCGGGTTTGCTGAGGTTGGGCAGCAGCGTGACCGCGTGCTGCACACGCTCGCAGCAGCGCACGGACAGGGTTGCCAGTTGCAGCACCTGTTCGGGCACAGCACGCACGTCGTACAGCGACAGCGTCTCCGACGAATCCTGGAGCAGGTCGAGGATGTCGTCCATCGCGTTGATCAGGCTGTGAATCTGCTCGCGATCGATGGGGGTGATGAAGGTGCGATGCAGCAGTCGGTTGACTTCGGCGGTGACCCGATCCGCCGCGTGCTCGGCGCGGTCCACTTCGTCAGCGTATTGCTGACGCAACCCAGGATCCGCGTAGTTTTCTATCATCTTCTGGAAGGCGCGGCCGCCCTCCGCAATGAAGCCACCGTGCTCGTTGAAGAGTTCAAAAAAATTGCCCTCACGGGGCAGAAACTTGCCAAACAGCATTGCTGTCCTTGAATCTTTTCAAAGGACGCAGTTTAGCGGGCCATGTCACAAATACGTCATCAAGCAGACCGGAAGACGAAGTAGACCGCACCCATCAGGCACAGGCCGGCCCACAGGAAGTCGAGCTTGAAGGGCTCACCCATAAAGTACAGGCTGAACGGCACGAAGACGGCCAGGGTGATGACCTCCTGAGTGATCTTCAGTTGCGCCAGACTGAAGCCGGCACCATGACCGATGCGGTTGGCGGGCACCTGGAGCAGGTACTCGAACAAGGCAATGCCCCAGCTGATGAGGGCTGCCACCCACCAGGCCTTGGCGGACAAGCCCTTGAGGTGGCCGTACCAGGCGAAGGTCATGAAGACGTTGGACAGCAGCAGCAAGCCCACCGTCTGCCAGCCAGCGAGGGTAGAAAACATCGTCCGTTCTCCAAGTCAAATCGACAGGGGCCCGAGTCGCTCGATGCGCTGGGACTGCCAGCGCTCGCCCGCTGCCAGGCGGGTCAGCTCGGGCGCAATCTCCAGCAGCGGCCGCAACACGAAAGCGCGCTCGCCCAGCCGGGGGTGCGGCAGCGTCAGCCGAGGTGTCGCCAGCGCCAGATCGCCGTAGAGCAGCAGGTCCAGGTCCAGCGTCCGCGGCGCGTTGCGGTAGGGCCGCTCTCGCCCGTGGATCTGCTCAATGGCCTGAAGCGCATCCAGCAAATCCAACGGGGCCAGCACTGTATCCAGCGCAACGACAGCATTCAGGAAGTCGGGGCCCGAGGCCTCCACCGGGGCACTGCGCCAGATGCTGGAGGCTGCTCCTGCGCGTGTGCCTGGCAGCACGGCCATGCGCGCTGTCGCCTGGACCAAACTCGCCGCCGGGTCCTCACCGAGGTTGGCGCCAAGACCGATGTAGGCCCGTGTCGTCACGCGTCTGCTGGCGACGGCACAGCAGCGCCGCCCTCCCCGCCTCCACCCGGTTTGCGGCGACGACGGCGGCGTTTCTTGGCAGGAGCGGTGGTCTCGTCGAGATCAGGCTCGGCGCCGTCGCTGGCTGGCGCTTCCGCGCGGGGCGCACGCACCGCGCGAGGTGACTTCTGCTGGCTGGCACGGGCATCGGCCAGCAGGGCCTGCCTGTCGTCATCGCTGCCGAGGGCGAAGTCTTCCCACCAATCGGCAAGCGCCGGATCGATCTCACCAACGTCGGCACGCAGCCGCAGGAAGTCGAAGCCCGCGCGGTAGCGGGGTTGCTCGATCAGGCTGAACACACCCGAGCCGCTGCGACGCTCGAAACGCGTCTGCATCATCCAGATCTCGCGCATGTCGGCCGCCAGCTTGCCGCGCCCGGAGATGTCGCCGATCCGTGCATCGAACACCGCATCGATCGCCTGCGCCAGGGCAGGCACGGACGGTTCGCCGGTGGCGCGGATCTTGGTCCAACGGTCCAGCACCTCGTGCCACAGCATGCAAGCCAGCATGAAACTGGGGCTGACGCCACGGCCGTCCTGCACGCGGCGGTCGGTGTCCTCGAAAGCCTGGCGCACGAAGTCACCACGGATGCCCTCCGGCAGGTCTCCGGTCTCCGTCAGCATGGCATCCAGGACGGCGAACACACCGCGCCCGAGACCGAGCTTCTTCAGCTGTGCGATGCTGGCCAGGGAATGGCCGGTCTGAAGCAGCTTGATCATTTCGTCGAAGAGGCGGGAGGCTGGCACATTGGCCAGCAGCGCCGCCGAGGCCTTGACAGGCGCCAACGTCTTGGGCTCCAGCGTGAACCCCAGCTTGGCTGCAAAACGCACGGCCCGGATGATGCGAACCGGGTCCTCGCGGTAGCGGGCTTCCGGGTCGCCGATCATGCGCAGCAGCTTGGCCTTCGCGTCGGCCAGGCCGCCGTGGTAATCCACCACCAACTGACGCTGCGGGTCGTAATACATCGCGTTGACGGTGTAGTCGCGACGGGCCGCGTCTTCGACCTGCGGGCCCCAGACGTTGTCCCTCAGCACGCGGCCGCTGGCGTCCACGGCGTGCGACTTGCCGTCCAGTTCACTCTTGGACGTTTTCTCGTTGCCAGCGACAGCCTCGGACTCCGTTGGCAGGGCGCGGAAGGTCGACACCTCGATGACCTCGTGCTCCCGACCGCGACCATAGACGACATGAACAATACGGAAGCGCCGGCCGATGATGAAGGCGCGCCGGAACAGGCCCTTGACCTGTTCCGGCGTGGCGTTTGTGGCAACGTCGAAGTCTTTGGGCCGCATGTTGAGCAGCAGGTCCCGGACCGCTCCACCGACGATGTAAGCCTCGAAGCCGGCGTCGGTCAGGGTCTTGACGACCTTGATCGCCCGATCGTCGAGCAATTCAGGGTTGATGCCATGAACCTCGGCGGGGATCTCGACGCGCTTACCGAGCGGGCTGGTCTTCTTGGATGCCGCTGGGGTGCTGCCGAACAATTTGTCAATGAACTTCTTGATCATGCGAAGAGGTGCAACTGGGGCCAGCCACGCGCGCTGGCGACGCTGGCGAGCGACGGGCTGGGGTTGGTTGCCACCGGGTGGCTGACGCGCTCAAGCAGGGGCAAGTCGTTGGTCGAGTCGCTGTAGAAAGTCACGCGCCCGAAGTCTGTCCATTGTGCCCCCTGCCCTCGCAGCCAGGCCTCGACGCGAGCGATCTTGCCCTCACGGAAGCTCGGGATGCCCTCGATTTGACCGTTGTAGCACCCCTGCGCATCCCTCTGGAGATCCACGGCGATCAGGTGCTCCACGCCAAAGGCCTCGGCGATGGGCTCGGTGACGAAGACATTGGTGGCAGTGACGATGGCAATCAGGTCGCCGGCAGCCCGGTGCTGCTCCACCAGAGCCACGGCCTCCGGGCGCAAGGCCGGGCGCATCACTTCAGCCATGAAGCGCTCCCGCATGGCCAAGGCCTCGGCCAACGGGCGGGACCGCCAAGCGGAGGTGGCAAAGTTGATGTAAGCCGGCAGATCCAACGTGCCTGCGTTGTAGTGAGCGAAGAACTCATCGTTCCTGGCACCCCAGACGTCGCCATCCACCCACCCCACCTTCACCATGAAGCCGCCGAAGGCGTGGTCGGAGTCCATCGGGATCAGCGTCCCATCGAGGTCGAACAGGGTGAGATTCATAAAATGGGGTCGGAGTCTATTTTTTCGTCGGCCACCATGGCCTTCAAAAGGGGCAAGGTCAGCGCGCGTTTGCTGGCGAGTGCGAAGGCATCCAGGCGCTCCAGCAGGGCCATCAGGCCCTTCAAGTTGCGCTCGAAGTGGCTGAGCAGGTAAGACAGCAATTCATCCCCGAGCAGCAAGCCGCGCCGGTCGGCTTCGCGGCGCAACGCGGCTCGCATCTCGGCTTCACGCAGTGGAGCAAGCTGGAAACTGGGGCCCCAGCCGAGCCGGGTGCGCAGGTCTTCGCGCAGCTTCAGGTCCACCGCCGGGGCATCGGCCGTGGCCACCACGGTGTAACCCTGCCCGGCGGACGCGACAAACAGTGCGAACGCGGCATGCTGCTGGCCGGCGTCGAAACGCTGGCAGTCGTCCAGCAGCAGCAGACTCTCGTGCGCTGGAAGCTCCCAGGGCAACGGCGTATCCGCGTCGTACCAGGCCACGCGCTGCCCGGCAGCTTGCCAGCGCTCGGCCAAGCTTTGCAGGAGGTGCGTCTTGCCGGAGCCCGTCGGGCCCCAAAGCAACACCGGTGGGTCGCCGGGCATCAACCCCATCAGGTAGGCCAGCACCTCGACATTGGTGCCGGGCAGGAAGTTGTCGAAGCTGTGCGCTGGCGGGGCCAGCAGCGCAAGGGGGATCTGACGCATTCGGTTGTCAGCGGAACAGGGCGCTCTGAAGGTAAGCCGCGTGCAGGCGGCGCACTGCCACGACCGCCACGGCCGACAGGGGCAGCGCGATCAGCACGCCCACAAAGCCCAGCAAGTGGCCAAACGCCAGCAGCGCAAAAATGACCATCAGCGGGCTCAGTCCGATGCGCTCGCCCACGAAGCGCGGCGTGAGCACGAAGCCCTC
>JBBIVU010000189.1:0-6996 GCA_037439585.1 Roseateles sp.
TGCTCTTCCGATCTATGGGGTACATCTTGGGGTCCAGGCGCGGGAACATGTACAGCGCGGCCTTGGGCTTGACGACGCTGACACCCGGGATCTGCGTCAGCAGTTCGTAGGCGAGGTCGCGCTGGTGGCACAGGCGGCCGGTCGGTGCCACGAGGTCCTTGATGCTCTGATAGCCGCCCAGGGCGGTCTGGATGGCGAGCTGGCCCGGCGTGTTGGAGCACAGCCGCAAGGAGGCCAGCATGTTCAGGCCCTCGATGTAGTCGCGGGCATGGCGCTTCTCGCCGCTGACGACCATCCAGCCGGCGCGGTAGCCGCAGCTGCGGTAGTTCTTGGACAGGCCGTTGAAGGTGATGAACAGCACGTCATCGGCCAACGAGGCCATGGCGGTGTGCACATTGCCGTCGTAGAGCGTCTTGTCGTAGATCTCGTCGGCAAAGATCACCAGCTGGTGCTTGCGGGCCAGCTCGATGATGCCCAGCAGCAGGTCGTTCGGGTACAGCGCGCCCGTCGGGTTGTTGGGGTTGCACACCATGATGCCGCGCGTGCGCGGGCTGATCTTGGATTCGATGTCGTCCAGGTCGGGGAGCCAGCCGGCCCCTTCATCGCAGCGGTAGTGCACCGGGCGGCCGCCCGAGAGGCCGACGACGGCGGTGTAGAGCGGGAAGTCCGGCGCGGGGATCAGGATCTCGTCGCCGTCATTCAACAACGCGTTGATGGACATTTGAATCAACTCGGACGCCCCGTTGCCCAGGTAGACGTCATCCACCGTCACGCCCTTGACGCCCTGCTGCTGCGTGTAGTGCACCACCGCCTTGCGCGGCGCGAACAGACCCTTGCTGTCGGTGTAGCCGCCGGCGTCACCGAGGTTGCGGATCATGTCCTGCACGATCTCGTCAGGAGGCGTGAGGCCGAACACCGCAGTATTGCCAATGTTCAGCTTGATGATCTTCTGGCCCTCTTCTTCCATCTGGCGGGCCTTGTCGAGCACCGGGCCACGGATGTCGTAGCAGACGCTGGCGAGCTTGCTGGACTTGGCGATGGGCTTCAAAACGACTCCGGCGCAGCGGTTGCTGCAGTGCAAAAAGGGAAGCTTGGAGTTTAAGCAAGCCCCGGCCACACCGTTTCCCGTTCTGAGGGACACTCCAGCCCGTTTTCCGCCCGGTTTCCCCATGAAGTTCCAGCTTGACGAGCCGCAAGGCGGCAACAGCATTTCCCGCCATGACGCCTGGGGCATCTGGGTCAACGGCCAGCCGCACACGGCCAGCGTGCTCGTGCCCTGGCGGGGCACCGTGGCCGCTTGGTCGCCTTCGCGCTTCGAGGAACTTCAGCCCGCGCATTTCGAAGCAATCAAGGCCTTGAATCCCGAGCTGGTGGTCTTCGGCAGCGGAGCCCGGCTGCGCTTCCCGAGCCCGGTGCTGTGGCGCGGGCTGGTCGAAGCACGCATCGGCTTCGAAGTGATGGACTTGGCCGCCGCCTGCCGCACCTACAACGTGCTGGCCAGCGAAGGCCGCAACGTGCTGGCGGCGCTGATGATCGAAGGGTGACCTCAGCCACACGGCGGCGAACCCGGGCGAGGCTTTATAATCACGGGCTATTGCTTGCGGGCGCCCGCGTGAATTGCTGCACACCACGGCATTCACGAACCGGGGACCCCGTGAGTCCAACTTGCCGCACCCCCCAATGACGCCTGCGCTCAACAAACCCCTGCCGGAAATTGAGGCTCAAGCCACCGGCGGCGTGAAGTTCACTGCCAACACCTTTTTGGGCAAGTCGGTCGTGCTGTATTTCTACCCCAAGGACAACACGCCGGGTTGTACCACCGAGGCGATGCAATTCCGCGACCGCCACAAGGACTTCGTGAAGGCCGGCGCGGTGGTGCTGGGCGTGTCGCGCGACAACATGGCGTCGCACGACAAGTTCAAGCAAGCGCTGGAACTGCCGTTCGAGCTGATTGCCGACACGGAAGAGAAGCTGTGCCACATGTTCGGCGTGGTCAAGAACAAGATCATGTACGGCAAGAAGGTCAAGGGCATCGAGCGCTCCACGTTCCTGATCAGCCCCACTGGCGTGCTGGTGGGTGAATGGCGCGGCATCAAGGTTGCCGGCCATGTCGACGAGGTGCTGAAAGCTGTCAAGGCCCAGAAGAAGGAAGCTGCCTGAGCCCTGGGTTCCATTGACCTTGCGAGCCCTGCGGGATGTGCATAATCGGCCCATGCCCCGGGTCGCATCCTCGCCTCAGACAGAAAAGCCGCACGCATACCGTGCGGCTTTTTGCTTTCTGGCGCCGGGAGCGCATGGGGTTCACTTCCTGTCGACCCGCCGTACATGCCACTGCCCAAGCCTCCTGCACAACGCGCCAGCCGTCTCGACGCCACTGCTTATTCGGCCGATCTGACCCCCAGCAAGCCCCGCGCAAAGCCACCTGCCGTGGCAGTTGCCGCGAGCGCAACGGCACCCACCGCACCAGCCGTCGCCCCCACCGCTGAAGTCCTGCGCCTGCCGACACCGGCGGCCGCACCCGCCGCCGCCGGCCACCCCAGCCTGCCGGTCAAGGCAACCAGCAAGGCGCCGTCCAGATCCTCCGCCGCCAAACCCAAGCGCGCACGCAAGCCCGCAGGGGCCGCCAAGCTCTTCGTGCTCGACACCAACGTGCTGATGCACGACCCGATGTCGCTCTTCCGTTTCGAGGAGCACGACGTCTACCTGCCCATGATCACGCTGGAGGAGCTGGACGGGCACAAGAAGGGCATGACCGAGGTGGCCCGCAACGTGCGCCAGGTCAGCCGCGAGCTGGACCAGCTCGCCGCCAGCCTGCAGAGCAGCACGGTGGAAGAAATGTCCAAGGGCCTGCCGCTGTCCGGCACCGGCCACCGTGAGGCCGAGGGCAAGCTGTTCTTCCAGACCGGCCTGATCGACACGCCCCTGCCCCAGGGCCTGCCGCAGGGCAAGGCCGACAACCAGATCCTGGGTGTCGTGCAGGCGCTGAAGGCCATGCACCCGGGCCGCGAGGTGGTGCTGGTGTCCAAGGACATCAACATGCGCATCAAGGCCCGCGCCCTGGGCCTGCCGGCGGAGGACTACCGCAACGACAAGACGCTGGAAGACTCCGACCTGCTCTACACCGGCGTGCAGGCGCTGCCCGCCGACTTCTGGGACCGCCATGGCAAGACCATGGAAAGCTGGCAGCAGGGCAACACCACGTTCTACCGCATCAGTGGGCCGCTGGTGCCCACGCTGCTGGTGAACGAGCTGGTCTACCTGGAGGCCCCGGGCGCCACGCCGCTGTACGCCAAGGTCACCGAGATCACCGGCAAGACCGCCGTGCTCAAGACACTGAAGGATTACGGCAACCAGAAGCACTCCGTCTGGGGCGTGACCGCCCGCAACCGCGAGCAGAACTTCGCGCTCAACCTGCTGATGGACCCGGAGTGCGACTTCGTCACGCTCACCGGCACGGCGGGCACGGGCAAGACGCTGATGACCCTGGCCGCCGGCCTGTCGCAGGTGCTGGACGACCGCCGCTACAGCGAGATCATCGTCACCCGCGTGACTGTGCCCGTGGGGGAGGACATCGGCTTCCTGCCCGGCACTGAGGAAGAAAAGATGGGCCCCTGGATGGGCGCACTGGACGACAACCTCGAAGTGCTGGCCAAGGGCGACAGCGGCGCCGGCGAGTGGGGCCGCGCCGCCACCAACGACCTGGTGCGCAGCAAGATCAAGATCAAGAGCCTGAACTTCATGCGCGGGCGCACCTTCCTGAACAAGTTCGTCATCATCGACGAGGCCCAGAACCTGACGCCCAAGCAGATGAAGACGCTGATCACCCGCGCCGGCCCGGGCACCAAGATCGTCTGCCTCGGCAACCTCGCGCAGATCGACACGCCCTACCTCACCGAAGGCAGTTCGGGCCTGACATTTGCCGTGGACCGCTTCAAGGGCTGGGCCCACAGCGGCCACGTCACGCTGGCGCGCGGCGAGCGGTCGCGCCTGGCGGACTTCGCCTCCGAAGTGCTCTGAACCGGGAGACGCCCGTGGCCCAGATCTCGCGCCGCCGCCTCATCCAGATTGCCCCGCTGCTGGGCGCGGGCCTGGCCCGTGCCCAGTCGCAAACGCTGCTGCAAGAAGACGACGACGAGGCCAAGGCCACCGGCTACCGGGCCGACGCCAGCAAGGTCGACAAGGCCCAGTTCCCCAAGTACGCGCCCGGCCAGACCTGCGCCAACTGCGCGCTCTACGCGCCCGATGGCAACAAGCCTTCGGGCGGCTGCGCCCTCTTCTACGGCAAGGACGTGCTGGCCAAGGGCTGGTGCAACGCCTGGGAAAAGAAGGCCTGACACCCGTGCCACGCCGGTGGCGCCACGCCGCCGGCCGCTTCGGGAAGGCCCGTATCGGCAAATGGTATCGCTATCAATGACAATCCGCCGGTCACTTTCGACGCCATCACCATGATCTACCGTCCTCTCGGCCGCACCGGCTGGAACATCTCTGCCATCAGCTTCGGCGCCTGGGCCATCGGCGGCACCTGGGGCAGCACCGACGACACCGCAGCCATGGCCGCCCTGCACCGGGCGCTGGACTGCGGCGTGAATTTCTTCGACACCGCCGACGTCTACGGCGACGGCCACAGCGAACGCCTGCTGGCCCGCCTGCGCCGGGAGCGGCCGAGTGACGCCTTCCACGTGGCCACCAAGGCCGGCCGGCGGCTGAACCCCCACGTGGCCGACGGCTACCGTGACCTGCGCCCCTTCGTCGAGCGCAGCCTGCAGAACCTCGAAACGGACGCCATCGAGCTGCTGCAACTGCACTGCCCGCCCACCGCCGTGTACGCCATGCCGGAGGTCTTCGGCGCGCTGGACGACCTCGTGCGCGAGGGCAAGCTGCGCCACTACGGTGTCAGCGTGGAGCGCATCGACGAAGCGCTGGCGGCGCTGAAGTTCCCCGGCGTGCAGTCGGTGCAGATCATCTACAACCTGTTCCGCCAGCGGCCGGCCGACGTCTTCCTGCCCGCCGCACAAGCCGCCCAGGTGGGCGTGCTGGCGCGGCTGCCGCTGTCCAGTGGCATGCTCAGCGGCAAGTTCACGGCCCAGAGCCACTTCAGCGCGGACGACCACCGCGGCTTCAACCGCCAGGGTGAGGCCTTCGACAAGGGCGAGACCTTCTCCGGTGTGGACTATGAGCAGGGCCTCGCTGCGGTCGAGGAGCTTCGCCGCTTGTTGCCGGAAGGCGTGAGCATGGCCCGCCTGGCGCTGCGCTGGATCCTGATGAACGAGGCCGTCACCTGCGCCATCCCGGGCGGGCGCACGCCGGCCCAGGTGGACGAAAACGTCAGCGCCGCCGACCTGGCCGCCCTGCCCGCGCCGCTGATGCAGGCGCTGGCGGACCTGTACCAGCGCCGCATCGCGCTGCAGGTGCATCACCTCTGGTGACACCCCGCCGCGCGGTGGCGTTCAGTCGCCGCGCTGCTGGGCCTCGGAGAAGCGCCGCACGCCGGCATCTGCCCTCACGGCGCGGCGGCCCGCATCGATCAGCTGATCGATCTGCGCGGTGGGCAGCTTGAGCCGGGTGGGTATGGCATTGAGTGACGCCTCCTCGGCCTCGGGCAGGTCACCGAAGCTGATCTGCGTCACGGCGAAGCGCAGGTCTTCGCAGCGCCACTCCGGGTTCCACAGCCGCAGCGCAGCCTTGCGCTCTTCTGGCAGGGAGCAGCGCCAGGTGACGAGGTCGCGCTCCCAGGTGCGCATCATGGGCACGAAGTAGGCGTAGCTCATGCGCATGGTGCTCTCGATGGCCGTGTCCACCGCGGCCGTGGCAATGTCCACGCCGGAGGGGCCAGCCATCTCGCGCCCCCAGTCGCCGCTCGGGCCCTGGCCCGCGTCCACCACCACGAACAACAGCCGGCGCATGGTGGCGGCGTCGTACTCGTTGATGGGGCCGTAGGGCGTGTCCAGCAGCACGCGGCTTTGCAGGATGCTGATCAGGCCCAGGTTGTCCGTCACGCCGCCGTCCACCAGCTTCAGGTAACGGCCGGCCTTGGGGTCGCGAAAGTCCTTCATCGCCCGCTGCAAGGCCAGGCGAAGGCGGTGCAGGTCGTCCCGCTCGCCGCTCACCCGGGTCAGGCTGGCCGGCAGGGGCTGACGGCAGGCGTTCGGGAACTTCTCCAGCACCACAGGCGCGAAGAACAGCGGCACGGCCATGGACGCCGCCACCGCCTCCGACACCGGGAAGCTCTCCAGGTCGCTGCAGATGCCCTCGAACGCCCGCTCGTGGAACGGGAAGGCCAGCCGGTGCTGTGTGTTGGTGGCGTTGATCCACACCACCGGCCGCTGGCGCTGGAACATCTCGCCCAGCGTGGCCCCCTGGAACACATCGCGCTCCAGCCAGTCGTTCAGGTTGCTGCGGTCGTTCAGGCCACCCGCCAGCAGGCGGGCCAGGTTGAAGGGGTTGAGCAGGCTGAAGCGCAAGCCCGCCTCACCGTCGCGCAACAGCACGCGCTCGCGGAAGCCTGCCAGGCCCTCCACGCCCTTCAGCCCGAAATACGCGGCCGTCAGCGAGCCGCCGGACACGCTGGTGACGAAGCCCACCTCGTCCAGCAGGCTGCGCCCCACGCTGGAGGGTTGGTCCCGCAGCCCCTCCAGCACGCCGTAGGCAAACGCCGCCGCCCGCAGGCCGCCGCCCGAGAAGCTCAGCGCCACCACGGTGTCGCTGGTCAGCGTCTGGGGCAGGCGCACGGGCGTGTCCGCCACGGCGGGGCGGTTGCGCGGCGGGTTCAAGGGCGGCGTGCTGCAGGCAGCCAGCAGCGAGGCGAGGACAAGCGGCAGCAGCAGGCGCATGGGGCGGGCTCCAGGACTCAGGCGCGCGGATTGTGCCCAGAGGCCTGCACTGCTGCCGGCCGTTGTCAGCACGGCGCCGGACAATCCCGCCCCATGCAGCAGCCCCCTCGCTGGATCGCCCACCTCGACATGGATGCCTTCTACGCGTCCGTCGAGCTGCTGCGCT
>JBBIVU010000190.1:0-6995 GCA_037439585.1 Roseateles sp.
GCCCGCCAACATGCCGCCAAAACCCATGGACACGGCGCCGGCGATGTAGCGACGCATGCTGGCCCCGCCCTGGAAGCCTTCCAGCTTCAAGTCACCCGACAACGCTGCGGCCAGGAAGGCGCCGAGGAACACGCCCGGGATGAGGCCGACGTCGAAGCTCAAGGGCTTGTCGCTGACGAAGAGCACGCGGCTGAGCACTTCGGCCGACGGGCCGGTGAAGCTCAGTGACTGGATGGGGTGCGGGTCAAAGGCGAGCTTGGAGACCGCATAGGTGAACCACCAGCCGGCCGCCACCGCCAGGCCCACGCCGATGGCGCCACCCCAGCCCCAGGCTCTGACGCTCTGGCGCCGCGCCCAGAACACGGCGGCCATGAACCACACGGCCGCGAAGAGCAGGGCGCCCGTGTGGCCGATGCCGGTGCGCGCCAGCAGGTCGCGCGCGCCACCGCCGTCGATGGTCCACCACTCGGAGATGGCCACGCGCAAAGGTGACAAGGCGCCGGTCAGCGCCGACTGCGCCGTCACGGCAAAGATCAGGCCGGACAGCAGCGCGCGCAGGTTGCCCTGCGCCGCGAGCACCAGCATGCGGCTGGAACAGCCCCGCGCGAGGATCATGCCGATGCCGAACAGCGCGCCGCCGATCGCCGCGCCCGACAGGCTGCCGCGGGCGGCGATCTGGCGGGCGTTGCTGGCATCGAAGGCGCCCAGCAGCGCCAGCAGTTGCGTGGCACCGACCGCTGTGGCAAACGCAAACAGCCACACCGTCAGGCGTCCGCCCGTGCGCTGGTTGCGTGCGAACTCGATGACGGCAGCGCGAAGGCAAAAGCGCGACCGCTGCGTGAAGACGCCGAACGCCACGCCGATGACGGCCGCGCCGAGCGCCAGCGTGCCCGGTTCACCGAGACGGTCGATCAGGGATTCGAGGGTCATGGGGAATGCGGCCATGGCCGCAGTCTGCGGCGCCGTGCGTCAAGGCGTGTTGAGGCCGCTCAAGGCTTGATGTAGGCGTAGCCCGACTTCTGCAGCTTCACGATGCGCACCACGCCGGAGGGCGTGTAGTCGGCGTCGAGCACGAACTGGTCCTTGCTGAGGCCACGATTCTTCAGCGTGATCTCGCAGACCTCGAAGCGCACGCCGCGGGCCTTCAGGGCCGAGACCAGCGGCGCAAACTCGGTGCCGTTGGCCGCCTTGGCGCCTTCCATCAGCATGTCCACGCCTTCGGCATGGGTGACCACGGTGATCTGCGCCGACGGGTCGGTGTCGAGGTGGTTGCGGATGTTGCGCAAGCCCTTGAGGCCCTGCGCCGCCGTGTTGTCGAAGTGATAGACAACGAGATCGCCCGCCCAGGCCAGCGGTGCGGCGAGGAACATCGTGAACAGGACGAGCAGGAAGCGCTTGTGCATGTAGGTCTCCTCGCGGGTGGCGATCAGCCGTTCAGTTCGATCAACTCGGTGACGGCCTTGACGCCGGCCAGCGCGCAGGCATCGTCGGCCTCACCGCCGGGTGCGCCCGAGACACCGATGGCACCGACGACCGCGCCTGCGGCTTCGATGACCTGGCCGCCGCCGATGGCCATCACCTGGCCGGACTGGCGGATGCCGCTCATGGGCTTGCCGGCCTGGGTTTCCGTGGCCAGCGTGGCAGTGGGCATGCGAAAACTCGCGGCCGTCCACGCCTTGCGCGGGGCGATGTCGACCGTATGCGCACCAGCGAAGCGGTCGCGCAGCAGCACCTGCACCAGGCCGCTGCGGTCGACGACTGCGACAGCCACCTGGTGCCCCGCCGCACGGCAGTGCGCCATCGCGGCACGGGCGGCCACCAAGGCCGTCTCCGGCGTGAGCTGCTGCGCGCTGTACAGCGGCGGGGCTTCAGCCGCATGGGCGGCAGCGACGCCGCCAAGGGCGATGGCCGCGAGTGGGGCGAGCAGAGCGCGCATCACGATCTCCTGGGTCAGGAGGGCATCAGCCCGGGGTTGCCTTGCATGGCGACGAGCTTGGGCGTGTTGATCGTGCGCGGCTTCACGCGGCCACCCTGGCTGCGCAGCCAGGTTTCCACGTGCTCCCACACCGGCTTCACGCCTGGGGTGTTCTTGGCGTCTTCCGCTACCGGGGCCCAGCCGGCCACCTTGTAGCGCTTGTCGGCCTCGATGGGCTTGCCGTTCAAGCGCATGTCGGCAATGCGTCGGCCCATGGCCTCTGTGGGTTGCATCGTGTAGGTCAGCCCACCGACACGCACCATGTCGCCACCCTGTTGGTAGTAGGGGTCCGGGTTGAACAGGTTGTCCGCCACGTCTTCCAGGATGGTCTTGATCGTGGTGCCCGTCATCTCGGTGAGCGTGGCGTAGGGGTAGGTGATGGCGAGCTGGTCCATCAGCAGCTCGCGCGTGATCGTGTCGCCCGGCAGCAGGCTGGTGCCCCAGCGGAAGCCCGGCGAGAAGGCGATGTCGGCGCCTTGCACGTCCATCAGTGCATCGCAGATCAGTTGGTCCCAGCTGCCGTTGAAGTTGCCGCGGCGGTAGAGCAGGCCGTCGGTGACGGCCAGCTTCTCGTTCAGGCGCTTTTCGAACGGCGCGCGGATCTTGGTGATGAGTGCCTGCATGTCGGCATCGGGCCGCAGCTGGTTCGCGAAAACGGGCAGCAGGCGGTAGCGGAAGTCCACCAGCTTGCCGCCCTTGACGTCGAAGTCCATCACGCCGAGGAACTTGCCGTTGCTGCCCGCATTGGTCACGAGGGTCGTGCCGCCGGCGTTCTTCACGGGTACCGCCATCGGCACGCCGTCATGCGTGTGGCCGCCAAAGATCGCGTCGATGCCGCGCACACGCGAGGCCATCTTGAGGTCGACGTCCATGCCGTTGTGCGACACGACGCAGACGAGTTGGGCGCCTGCCGCCCGGGCCTCGTCGACGACCTTCTGCATGTTGGCGTCCTGGATGCCGAACTCCCAGTCCGCCACCATGTAGCGCGGGTTGGCGATCGGTGTGTACGGGAACGCCTGGCCGATGATCGCCACCGCCACGCCGTTGATCGTGCGCAGCGTGTAGGGCTTGAACACCGGGTCGCCGAAGTCGGCCGTCTTGACGTTCTGGGCCACGAACTCCACCTTGCCCGCGAAGTCCTTGTCGACGATCTCCTTCACCCGCTCCATGCCGTAGGTGAACTCCCAGTGCCCGGTCATGACGTCCACGCCGAGCAGCTTGCAGGCGTCGACCATGTCCTGCGCATTGGTCCACAGCGACGTGGCCGAACCTTGCCAGGTGTCGCCGCCATCCAGCAGCAGCGCGCCCGGGCGGCTGGCCTTGAGGCGCTTGACGAGCGTGGCGAGGTGCGCAAAGCCGCCCACCTTGCCGTAGCGGCGCGCAGCCGTCTCGAAGTTCAAGGCGGTGAAGGCATGCGCAGGCGCCGTGCCCGGCCGCATCCCGGCTGCCTTGAGCAGCCGCTCTCCCACGAGGTGCGGCAGCTCGCCCTGCATGCTGCCGATGCCGAGGTTCACGCTCGGCTCGCGGAAGTAGATGGGCTGGAGCTGCGCGTGGCAGTCCGTCATGTGCAGCAGCGAGACGTTGCCGAAGGGCGGCAAGTCGTAGAGCTGGGCTTCTGCCTTCTCGGGGGCCGCTTCGGCCACCTGGGCCAGCGGCAGGCCGGCGGCGGCCGCGCAGCCGAGCACCTGCAGGAAATCGCGTTTGGACAGGGACATGGCCGGCCTACTGGTTCACCGGGGACTTGGGGTCCAGCAGCAGGGCCATCACGTCGCGGATCTGCTGCTCGTTGAGCAGTTCGGCATGGCCGAAGCGCGGCATGTTGGAGCAGGCCGAGTAGGCCTTGCTGTTGTAGAGCTTGCCCCAGGTGTACTTGACGATGGCGGCGGCGGCCGGGTCCGCCGGGTCAGTCACGCCGCGCAGCTTGCCGTAGTTCCAGAGGCTCGGGCCGATCGTGCCGAAGGAGATTTCCTTCTTGTCGATCTGGTGGCAGTTGTAGCACATGGCCCCGTTCTTGGCGGGGGCGGCGCTGGCGTCCGTCCAGGTCATGCCGCGGCCGTTCTGGGCGAGCTTTTCGCCTTCCTTCCAGTCACCGATGTACTGGCCGTCAGCCGGCCACTTGATGGTGGCCATCTGGGCGGCTTCAATCCTCTTCGTGACCGCTGCAGACGGTGGCTTGGCCTGGGAACAGGCCTTCTGCACATCGTCCTGGTTCAGGCGGTCGAGCTTGGCGATGCCTTGCTCGCGGAACGAGGCGCGCATCATCGCGTCGGCCTGCTGGTCGAGCTGCTTGGCCGTCTGCGCCTGGGCGCTGGCAGCCGTGAGCAGGGCCAGGGTGGTGAGGTGTCGGATCTGCATGTCGGTCTCCTCAGCGCTTGATGGCAGGGGCGATGGACTCGGCACCCTTGGCGTTGACGCCCATGTAGACCCCGAGCGCGATGGTGGCGTCGGAGGCGAAGCCGGGGTAGGGGAAGCGCTGCTGGCGGAAGCAGTCGTTCAGGCGGCGCTGCATGCTCCACATCTCACCGCTGGACACGCGGTAAGCCGGCCAGGCTGCGAAGCCGACGCCATCGCCCGGGTTCTTGGTCAGGTCGGGCAGGTCCTGCAGGCGGATGCGCTTGCCGGCTTCGCCGTGACAGCTGGCGCAAGAGAAGTCCATCGGCCCGCCGCGGTAGAAGAAGGCGCGCTTGCCGAGCTCGTAGGCGCGCTTCTCCTCGGGGTGCTTCTGGGGCAGGGCCATCTTCATGCCGCGAGACATCGACGAAATCCACGCCGCCAGAGCCGTCACGGACTTCTGCTCATCCTTGTCGAAGGGCGTGGCGGCAATCTCGGCGGCATCGAAGCCCTGCAGCGTCTGCATGCAGGTCAGCAGGCGTGACTCCAGGTCCTGCACCTTCTTCGTGTCCGGGAAGTAGCGCGGCAGCTGCACCCACGCGCCCTTCACGACGCCCGGGCCCAGGCCCAGGTCACAGGCTTCCAGCGTGGCGTTCTTCGGCCCGCGGGCAGCCTTCCAGAGGTCTTCCCCCTTGGCTTCGAAGAGCTCGGCGGGGTTGCCGTCCTCAAGCATCTTGCGGTACTCGGCGATGCCGTCGGCAGCGGATTTCGGCTGCGGCGGGGTCTGGGCCACCAGGGGTCCGGTGGCGGAGGCACTGGCCGCGATGGCGGCGAACGCAATCAGTCGTGAGCGCATGGGCCCTCCTGCAGTGGCGAACGGGCGAATCAGCGAACGGTCAGGAGACCGTGGCTTCGTCGGTGCGGGTCTCGCCGCGGTTGTCGCGCCAGGTCACGGCGATCTTGTCGCCGGCCTTGGCACCCTTCACGATGAACTGCAGGAAGGGGTTCTTGGAGACGGAAGGGCCCCACTCGGCGGTCAGCACAGGCTTGCCGTTCAGTTGGGCCGTCACTTCCTGGATGAACCAGGCCTGGATGGTCTTGCCGGCCGGGTCCTTGCGGAGGCCGGTTTCCATCTCGTGGCTCATCAGCACACGGACGGTGGTCTTGTCGCCGGCCGCCTGGGCTCGGATGCGCATGGGATCAGGCATGTCTTGTCTCCTGGTGTCGTTGTGCGAGAGATCGGATGGGGCAGGGCGATCAGCCGCCGCAGCCACCCAAGGTGACCTTTACTTCCTTTTGGGCATAGAGCACGCGGCCGTCCGCCATCAGCGCCACGGCCAGCACGTTGGACGACTGACCCATCTTGACCCGCGTGGTGAAACTGGGTTCGACGAACTCGTTCACGTCGAAAGCGGCGGACAGCACGCTCGGGTTCTTTTCGACCAGCAGCAGCAAGCGCTTGGCGCCCGGCAGCGAGGTCGACGCGCCCACCGGCACCACCGCGCCGTTCTCGGCGATGTCGGGTGCCGTGACGGTCACGTCCTTGCTCTCGACGGGGGCGCCAGCGCCGAGAGCCTTCATCAGGTCGGCAATGGTCTTGGCTTCAAAAGCCGCCGTCGGGTAGGCGGCCAGCGCGGCGCGGGGCAGTAGGCCCAGGCCACCGAGCATCAGGGCCACCTGGGCGGAGCGGGCAAGTGCCATGCGGCGGTTGAGGTGGTTCGTCATGGGTGTCTCCTTCAGGCGGTCCACGTTAGAAGTCTTGGTGTGCGAATGCATGCGGGCAATCCAGGGGTCAGCGGCCGGCCGCACCGGAGGCGAGCCAGCTCGCCAGGGTCTTGAGCTCGGCGTCGGTCAGCGCCTGGGCCGGCATGGGGATCGGGCCCCAGACGCCCTGGCCACCGGCCTTGATCTTGCCGGCCAGGTAGGCCTCGGCGTCCGCCCGGCCGGCGTACTTGGTGGCGACCTGCTTGAAGCCAGGGCCGACGAGCTTTTGCTCCATGCTGTGGCAGGCCGTGCAGGAATGCTTCTTGAGCAGGGCCAGCGCGTTGGCCGTCGCACTCGGCGCCGCAGGCGCTGAGGCCGTGGGCGTCGCGGCGACCGTGATCGGGCCATCGCGCCGCGCACCCGGCGGGCGGGTGGTGTCGACGCCACGCTGCGGTCCGATCAGGCGTTGCTGCTCGGCCAGGTTGCCGTTGTTGTTGCGCGCGAAGTCGGGCAGCAGCGAGGCGACCCTGGGCTCGGCCTCGCAGTCGTGCATGCAGGCGGTCGCCTTGACGTCGACCGCGCCGGGCTTGCCCATGCCCTGGCCGGGCCACATGGCGTGGGCGGTCGTCACCCCGTTGCGGTTGGGCATGCGCTTTTGCACGTCGGCGATGTTGGCGTCGCTCAGCGTGAAGCTGTCCGGCACGATACCGCCCAGGTTGAGCAGGTAGGCCGTGACGGCGTAGACCTCATCGGTCTTCAGCGACTTGGGCGCGTTCCAGGGCATCGCGCGGTTGATGTAGTCCCACAGCGTCGAGACGGTGGAGACCTTCATCAGCGTCGTGCGGCCGGGGAAGGTGGTGTCGTTCAGGCGCGCCACGCGGCCCGTCTTGATGTCCTCGGCGGTGGTCTCGCCCACCAGGGGGCCGAACACTTCGCCGGACTCGCCGAAGATGCCGTGGCAATGCGCGCACTTGCCTTCCCAGAC
>JBBIVU010000191.1:0-6994 GCA_037439585.1 Roseateles sp.
AGCACAAGGCCGTGCTGGACACCATGCGCGAACTGGAGCGCCAAGGTTTTGAGGTGACCTACCTCGACGTCGAAGAAGACGGCCTGCTGGACCTGGACAAGTTCAAGGCCGCGCTGCGCCCGGACACCATCCTGGCCGCTGTGATGCTGGTGAACAACGAGATCGGTGTCATCCAGGACATCACCGCCATCGGCAACCTGTGCCGCGAGCGCAACGTGATCTTCCACGTGGACGCGGCCCAGGCCACCGGCAAGGTGGCCATCGACATCACGCAGTTGCCGGTGGACCTGATGAGCCTGGCCAGCCACAAGACCTACGGGCCCAAGGGCATCGGCGCGCTGTACGTGCGCCGCAAGCCGCGTGTGCGCCTGGAGGCGCAGATGCACGGTGGCGGCCACGAGCGCGGCATGCGCTCGGGCACGCTGCCAGTGCATCAGATCGTGGGCATGGGTGAGGCCTTCCGCATCGCCCGCGAGGAAATGGGCACTGAGAGCGAGCGCATCCGTGCTTTGCACAACCGGCTGGTGCAAGGCCTGTCGGGCATCGAGCAGACCTTCATCAACGGCGACCTCGAGCACCGTGTGCCCCACAACCTGAACATCTCGTTCAACTATGTCGAGGGCGAGTCGCTGATCATGGGCGTGAAGGGCCTGGCGGTGTCGTCGGGCTCGGCCTGCACGTCGGCCAGCCTGGAGCCCAGCTACGTGCTGCGCGCGCTGGGCCGTTCGGACGAACTCGCGCACTCTTCGTTGCGCATGACCATCGGTCGTTTCACGACCGAAGAAGAGATCGACTACGCCATCAGCGTGCTGACCGACCGTGTCGCCAAGCTGCGCGAGCTGTCCCCGCTGTGGGACATGTTCAAGGACGGCGTGGATCTGAGCACCATCCAGTGGGCCGCCCACTGAGGAGAACAACATGGCATACAGCGAAAAAGTCGTTGACCACTACGAGAACCCTCGCAACGTCGGCAAGTTCGACAACGGCGACGAAGACGTCGGCACCGGCATGGTCGGCGCCCCGGCCTGCGGCGACGTCATGAAGTTGCAGATCAAGGTGAACCCGGCGACCGGCCTCATCGAGGACGCCAAGTTCAAGACCTATGGCTGCGGCTCCGCCATCGCCTCCAGCTCGCTGGTGACCGAATGGGTCAAGGGCAAGAGCCTGGACGAGGCGCTGACGATCAAGAACACCCAGATCGCCGAAGAGCTGGCGCTGCCGCCGGTCAAGATCCACTGCTCCATCCTGGCCGAAGACGCCATCAAGGCTGCCGTGGACGACTACCGCGCCAAGCACAGCAGTTGATATGTCCGTCACGCTGACCGAAGCTGCGGCCCGCCATGTCAAGCGCTACATCGCCAAGCGCGGCAAGGGCGTGGGTGTGCGGCTGGGCGTGAAGACGACCGGCTGCTCGGGCCTGGCCTACAAGCTGGAGTACGCCGACGACGTTGCACCCGAGGACGTGGTCTTCGAGGGGCATGAGGTCAAGATCCTCATCGATCCCAAGAGCCTGCCCTACCTCGACGGCACCGAGTTGGACTTCGTTCGCGAAGGCCTGAATGAAGGCTTCAAGTTCCGCAACCCGCGCGAGAAGGACAAGTGCGGCTGCGGCGAGTCCTTCCGTGTCTGAGATTCGCTGACTCGATGACAGGCGCGGTGTGAACCGCGCCTTTTGCTTTTTCACCTGCCATGCGCCTGACCGACAACGACTTCCAGCTCTTTGGCCTGCCTGAAACACAGGCCCAGGACGGCGCTGCCATCGTTGCGCGCTGGAAGGCGCTGCAGGCTGAAGTCCACCCCGACCGCTTCGCCGCGGAGGGCGCAGCCGCCCAGCGTGTTGCGATGCAATGGGCGATGCGGGTGAACGAGGGCTACCAGCGATTGAAGGACCCGCTCAAGCGCGCCGCCTATCTGTGCGAACTGCGTGGTGCGCCAGTGGGCGCTGAAACCAACACGCAAATGCCAGCCGCCTTCCTGATGCAGCAGATGGAGTGGCGCGAGGCGTTGGACGACGCTCGCAGCGAGTCCGCGCTCGAAGCGCTCGACAACGACGCCGCTCAAGCCGAAGCGGCGGCGCTGGCCCAGGCCCAGCGCCTGCTCGACAACAACAACGATGCGCCGGCGGCCGCCGCGCAGGTGAGGGCGCTGATGTTCATCCAGCGTTTTCGTGCCGATATTGACCAGCGCCTCGCCGCGCTAGACGCCTGACCATGGCTCTTCTTCAGATCTCCGAACCCGGCGCCTCGCCCGACCCGCACCAGCGCCGCATCGCCGTCGGCATCGACCTTGGCACGACGCACTCGCTCGTCGCCGCCATGCGCCACGGCGTGGCCGAATGCCTGCCTGATGAGCAGGGCCGCGTGATCCTGCCGTCTGCCGTGCGCTACCTGCCCGAAGGTCGCCGCCAGATCGGCTCTGACGCGCTGGCCGCGCAGGCGGAAGACCCCGAGAACACCATCGTCTCGGTCAAGCGCTTCATGGGGCGCGGCCTGGCTGATGTCGCCAATCGCGAGCATCTGCCGTACCAATTCGAAGACCGCCCCGGCATGCTGGCCATCGCCACGCGTGACGGCGTGAAGAGCCCGGTCGAGGTGTCAGCCGAGATCCTGGCCACGCTGCGCTTCCGTGCCGAGGACACCTTCAACGAAGATCTCTTCGGCGCCGTCATCACTGTGCCGGCCTATTTCGACGATGCCCAGCGCCAGGCCACCAAGGACGCTGCCGAGCTGGCCGGCCTCAAGGTGCTGCGCCTCATCAACGAACCGACGGCCGCAGCCATCGCCTATGGCCTGGACAACGCCAGCGAAGGCCTCTACGCCGTCTACGACCTGGGCGGCGGCACCTTCGACATCTCGCTGCTGCGCCTGACGCGCGGCGTGTTCGAGGTGGTGGCGACCGGCGGCGATGCGGCTCTGGGCGGTGACGACTTCGATCGCACGCTGGCCGAGTGGGCGTTGGGCGGTCGCGCGGCCGAATCGGCTCACGACAAGCGTGCCGTCCTCGTCGCCGCGCGCACGGCCAAGGAGGCGCTGTCGCATGCCGAGTCGACCGAGCTGGTCGCCGCACTCGATGCCGGCGAACTGCGCGTCACCGTCACGCGCCCGCAGTTCGAGGAGCTGGCGCAGCCGCTGATCGCCAGGACGCTGTCGTCGGTCAAGCGCGTGCTGCGCGATGCCAAGGTCAAGGCGGCCGATGTGCAGGGCGCCGTCATGGTGGGCGGCTCCACGCGCATGCCGGTCGTGCGCCGTGCGGTCAGCGAGCTGTTCGGCCGTGAGGTGCTGACCAACCTGAACCCCGACGAAGTCGTCGCGTTGGGTGCGGCCATCCAGGCCAACCAGCTGGCCGGCAACGCCGCGGATGGCGAGATCCTTCTGCTGGACGTGATCCCGCTGTCGCTGGGTCTTGAAACCATGGGCGGCCTCGTCGAGCGCATCATCGAGCGCAACTCGACCATTCCCGTTGCCAAGGCGCAGGACTTCACGACCTTCAAGGACGGCCAGACGGCTCTTGCCCTGCACATCGTGCAGGGCGAGCGCGAACTGGTCAGCGAATGCCGGTCTCTGGCGCGCTTCGAGCTGCGCGGCATTCCGCCGATGGCGGCCGGCGCGGCGCGCATCCGCGTCAGCTTCCAGGTCGATGCCGACGGCCTGCTCAGCGTCTCCGCCGAGGAGCTGACCTCGGGCGTGCAGGCGGCCATCACCGTCAAGCCCAGCTACGGCCTGTCGGACGACCAGATCGCCGGCATGCTGAAGGACGGCTTCGCCAGCGCCGATGCCGACATGGCCGCGCGCAAGCTGCGCGAGGCCAGGGTCGAGGCCGAGCGCATGGTGCTGGCCACACGCAGCGCGCTGGCGGCCGATGGCGATCTGCTGCCCGAGGCCGAGCGCGAGGCGCTGGAAGCCCGCCTGTCAGCGTTGGCCGCGATGACCGACGACGCCGATGCCATCGATGCGGCTGTGAAGGCCCTGGCCGAAGCCACCGAAGGCTTTGCCGCCGAACGCATGAATCGCAGCATTGCCCGCGCCCTGACCGGCCGCAATGTCTCGGCGCTCTGAAAGAACATCACGCTATGCCCGTCATCAAGATCCTCCCGCACGCCGAGTACTGCCCCGAGGGCGCCAGCATCACGGCTGCTCCCGGCACGTCCATCTGCGAAGCGCTGCTGGACCACGACATCCACATCGAGCACGCCTGTGACCAGGTCTGCGCCTGCACCACGTGCCACGTCATCGTGCGCGAGGGTGGCCGTTCGCTGAGTGAGATGGAAGAGAACGAAGAGGACATGCTGGACCGCGCCTGGGGTTTGGAGCCCGACTCGCGGCTGTCGTGCCAGGCCCTGTTGCGCCAGCAGGACATCACGGTCGAGATTCCCAAGTACTCGATCAATCACGCCAAGGAAGGCAAGTGACAGCCGTGCAGCGCATCCTCGGGTTCGAATCGTCCTGCGACGAGACCGGGGTGGCGCTGGTCGAGGTGGCCGGCGGTGCACCGCCCAGGTTGGTTGCGCAGGCGCTGCACAGCCAGATCAGCATGCACCAGGCCTATGGCGGCGTCGTGCCGGAGCTGGCCTCGCGCGACCACGTGCGCCGTGCGCTGCCGCTGACGCGCGAAGTGCTGACGCAGGCCGGCTTGGCGCTGCACGATGTCGACTTGGTCGCCTACACGCAGGGCCCCGGTTTGGCGGGCGCGTTGCTCGTCGGCGCTGGCGTGGCCGTGTCGCTGGCTGCGGCACTGGATGTGCCCGCGCTGCCCATCCATCACCTCGAAGGGCATCTGCTGTCGCCGTTCCTGTCGGCCGATCCGCCGCAGTTCCCGTTCGTCGCACTGCTGGTCAGCGGCGGCCACACGCAGCTGATGTTCGTGGACGACGTCGGCAGCTACGACACCCTCGGCGAGACCATCGACGACGCGGCCGGCGAGGCCTTCGACAAGAGCGCCAAGCTGCTGGGCCTGCCGTATCCCGGCGGGCCGCACCTCGCGCGCATGGCCGAGTTCGGCAACCCGGAGGCCTATGCGCTGCCGCGCCCGCTGCTGCACAGCGGCAAGCCGGACTTCAGCTTCGCCGGCCTGAAGACGGCCGTGCTGACGCAGGTGAAGAAGCTCGGTGACTCGCCCTGCGAGCAGACCCGGGCCGACTTGGCCGCATCGACGCAGGCGGCCATCGTCGACGTTCTTGTGAAGAAGTCGCTGCTGGCGCTGAAGGAGACGGGGCTGAAGCGCCTCGTCGTCGCCGGCGGTGTGGGCGCGAACGCCAGGCTGCGTGAGCAGTTGAACGCTGCCTGTGCGAAGCGGGGCGTGCGCGTGCATTACCCCGAGCTGTCCTTGTGCACCGACAACGGCGCCATGATCGCCATGGCCGCTGCGCTGCGGGTGCAGCGCAGCATGGCCAACCCCAGGCGGGACGGTGGGTTCGAAGTTCGTCCTCGCTGGGAGCTTGGCAGCTGACGCGCAAGCGTCAGCGATCCCCGGCTCAGAGGACGGTCAACTGGCCGCCGTTCTCGGCGACGCGCTTGACCAGCGTCAGCGTCAGTACGCCGTTGTCGAAGCGGGCCTGCGATTGCGTCTGGTCGATCTCAACCGGCAGCGAGAAGCTGCGGGCGTAGCTGGCAGATCGGCGCTCGCGGTACAGCACGCGGGAACCATCGGTCGGCGCTGCGGCTTCCACCGTGGCGGTCTCGATGTGCACGCGGCGGCCATCGATGCGAACCTTGACAGCTTCCTTGGCGACGCCAGGCATGTCGACGGTGACGCTGTAGGCCTTGTCGTCCTCGCTGACGTCCAAGGCTGGCGTGCGAGCGACGTCGGCATCGAATTGGCGAAGGGCGCGGGCGACTCGGACGGGGTGGGTCAAGTAGAACATGCGTGAAGACTCCGTTGGTTTGCGCTGCTGAACCAGTCGGGAGCAGCCCCCGATGAGCCTGAGATGGGGTGACCGAAAAGCGCTTCAAGAGCGTTTTGCACGCCGACATGAGGAGTCACGCATCTGCAGGGCAGGGCGGTTTCTGGCTCTTGAAATCTGGCGTGGACACCCCGAGTTGCGCTTGCTTGGCCGGCAGTGGTTTGGGCTGCGTCCGGCTTTGGGCTAGAATCCGAGGGTTCTGCACGCTGAGCAATCAGTACACAGAGCACCAGCACGGCTCGGGGTGGTTTCCCTCGTGTCCGCAAGTCAATCCCGGAAACCGTCTGCGGCAGCGCCTTTCGTTGCGCCTCGCCCGGCCGGACTTCCGAAACCTTTTGGAAAACAAATGTCCATCGCCGACAAGAAGGCCGAAATCGTCAAGGCCAATGCACGCAGCGCCAACGACACCGGCAGCCCGGAAGTTCAGGTCGCTTTGCTGACCGCCCGCATCAACGACCTGACCCCCCACTTCAAGACCCACGCCAAGGATCACCACGGCCGCCGCGGTCTGCTGAAGATGGTCAACACCCGCAAGAGCCTGCTGGCCTACCTGAAGCGTGTCGACTCCAGCCGCTACGTTGCGCTGATCGCCAAGCTCGGCCTGCGCAAGTAAGTCACCGAATCCGACACGGAGCCTGTCTGGTCCTCAAGCCCAGTACAGGCTCTTTGTCCTTCTGCCGGAACCGAGCTGACGTGGTGTCGGATCATTCCAAGACGGTTTGCTGAACCGCCCTGGAATGGCATCTGGACCAAACCCAGTCTCGTTCCCGGTTCCCCCGGGCGCCTGAAGGTGCCCACCACAACCAGGAGATGAGCATGTCCATGTTCAACAAGGTCACCAAGTCCTTCCAATGGGGCCGCCACAACGTCGTGCTGGAAACGGGTGAGATTGCCCGCCAGTCCACCGGCGCCGTCCTCGTCAACATCGAAGGCACCGTCGTGCTGGCCACCGTGGTAGCCAAGACCGAGGCCAAGGCCGGCCAGGACTTCTTCCCGCTGACCGTCGACTACCTCGAGAAGACCTACGCCGCCGGCAAGATCCCCGGCAGCTTCTTCAAGCGTGAAGGCCGCCCGAGCGAGCTCGAGACGCTGACC
>JBBIVU010000192.1:0-6992 GCA_037439585.1 Roseateles sp.
ACGGCACCGGGCTCCTTGGCAAACACGGTCTGGTAGCGGCGCTCGTCGTCGGCGCTGTCGCCGTGCTCGATGTAGGGCGGCAGCGGCACGTGGCCGTGGGCCTCCAGCAGCGCGAAGGGGTCGCCGTCGAAGCGCAGGTGGAACAGGCCGTTGTCCGGCCCGCAGCGGCCCAGCACCTGGGCGTCGAAGACGTCGGCAAAGCGCACCCAGCTGCCCGGCTTGGGGCTCTTGCTGGCGCGCAGGTGCATCCACACCTCCTGGGTGCCGGGCAGCACGCGCTCGACCAGGGCTTCCACGTTGCCACCGGTGGCCTTCATGCCGTACAGCCGCGCCTTGATGACGCGGGTGTTGTTGAACACCAGCAGGTCGCCCGGCGCCAGCAGGTCGGGCAGCTCGCGGAACACGCGGTCCACGGGCTCGGGGCCGGTGCCGTCCAGCAGCCGTGAGGCGCTGCGCTCGGCGGCGGGGTCCTGGGCGATCAGCTCGGGGGGGAGGTCGAAATCGAAATCGGCCACGGTGTGGGCCGACGAAGGGAAGAGGCTCATGATTGCTTGAGGGCCGGACGGACCCGTGCCAAACCAGAAAAGGGAGGCCCGATTCTCCCATCGCACCCCCTTGATGCAGCGCAAGGCGGCGCCATACCGCCGGTGCCAGCATGGGCGCAAGGAGGTTCCATGACCACTGCCCTCACCCCCGGACAACACGCCCTGCTGGAAACCGAGTTGACGCTGGCCCGCCAGCGCGCCGAGGCCGCCCTGCAGGCCCAACGCGGCGGCAGCACCCGTGTGGCCCATGCCGCCGCGCTGCTGCAGGACGACCCGCACGACCAGCGCGAGCACGAGGCCGACCGCGAGCTGGACCAGGCCCGCGACAGCCACCTGCTGGCCGAGTTGCAGGCCATTGACGACGCGCTGGCACGCCTGAAGACGCCTGGCTACGGCCGCTGTGTGGACTGCGACGCCACCATCCCTTTCGACCGGCTGCAACACCAGCCCCAGGCCCTGCGCTGCATCGCCTGCCAGGCTGCCGCTGAAACCCGCCACTGACCCCCCACCGGAGAACCCCACATGTTCCACGCCGTCGTTCACCTCGACCACCACCACGCCCAGGTGCTGCATTTCGATGCACGCCAGGTTCACGCCGCCCGCATCGAAGCCCATGAGCGCCACAGCCACGGCCACAACGAGCGCAGCGAGCACGCCCTCTACGAGTCGCTCTGCCAGGCCTTGCAGGACACGCCCGAGGTGCTGGTGACGGGCGCGCATGTCGTCATCAGCCAGTTCCGCCACTACGTCGAGGCACACAAGCCCAAGCTGGTGCCGCGCATCGCAGACTACCGGCCCGCTGCCGCGCTGAGCGAAGGCCAGCTGCTGGCCATGGCCCGGCAGTTCTTCGTCGCCCACGACCGCATGGCTGGCGTGCCGACGCCCACCTGAACAGCCCACCGCCGCGGCCGCCCACCCCGGAGGGACCGGCTGCGGTAAATCTCACACCCGGCGACCGGGCCGGGCGGGCTGTGTCATGGGTGCCCCATAGACTGACGCACCCCCGCCCCACCGCCGTGAAACGCCGCTCCTGCCTTGCCCTGCCCACCCTGCTCGGTGCGCACCTCACCGTCGCTGCGGCCGACGACGTGGTCCTGCTCGGCATCACGGAGAACCTGCCGCCGCTGAACTACCTTGAAGACGGCGTGGCGCAGGGCTTCAGCGTGGAACTGCTGCGCCTGATGGCGGCCAACACCGGTGTCCGCCTGGAGTTGCAGGTGCTGCCCTGGCCACGTGCCATGCAGGCGGCCGAAGCCAATGCCCACAGCGTGCTGTTCTCCCTGACACGCACGCCCGAGCGCGAGGCGCAGTACCAATGGGTGGGCCCCATCGCCCAGCGGCGCGTGCTGATCTACAAGCTGGCCAACCGCAGCGACCTGACGCTGGCCCAGCTGAACGACCTGGGCACGGCCCGCATCGGCGTGGTGCGGGACTCTGCCGCCGACCGCACCCTGCAGGCAGCGGGCCTCAAGCCCGGCGTGCAGCTGGAGCAGGGGCTGGACGATGCCACCAACGTGCGCAAGCTGTTGGCCGGCCGCATGGAGTACGTGGCCCTGCTGGACTGGGCCGCCGCCTGGAACCTGCGTCAGCTGCAGCTGCCCTACGGCACGCTGCAGCCGGTGATGGAGCAGGACGTGACGCGCAGCTACTACTACGGCCTTCGCCTGGATGCCGACCCGGCCGTCGTGCGCCGGCTGCAGGCGGCGCTGGATGCCATGCGCCGTGACGGGCGCTACGAGAGGCTGCGGCTGCGCTACTTCCGCTGAAGCGGGGAAGGTACCGGCGGCGGGCCAATCAGCCCGCCAGCTGCTCATGCACGCGCTGCGCCAGCGGCTGCAATTGCACCGAGGGCTGGGCACTGAGCGCGTAGCCGAAATCACCGTCGACCCAGTAGAGCGTGGTGCGGCCGTCCTGCTGCAGCAGCCGGAACTCCGCGCCGACCGGCGCCATGCCGGATGCATTGCCGGGCGCGAACACGGCCACGTACAACGTGAGCCGGTCACCCTCGGCGTTCTCGTACATGAACTGGGCACGCGGGCTGCCGGGCTGGCCGGCATCACCGGGCAGCAACCGGCCACCCAGCAGCGCGTAACCCCGGTCGGTCAGCACAGGCACCGTCAGCGGCCGGCCGAGGCGCTTGCTGAGCCACTGCACCAGGTGTGCCTGCTCGGCGGCGGTCACCTCCACCGGGTGGCGCTTTTCGGCGCTGTAGACCGCAAAGGCCACCCCCGCCTGGCGGGCGAACTCGGGCACCGGGGCGGCACGGCCGGTGAGGGGCACGGCAAGCCATGGGGCCGCCCGTGGCGCACCGGCGTCGTACCGCCCCCATTGGTAGCCTCCGCTCGCGCCCAGGGCCAGCAGCAGGCTGGCCGCCAGGGCCTGGGGCAGGTGGCGTCGCCAGCGCCGGGCAGCGGCGGCACGCCGCACGATGCCACTGAGTTCGGGCGGGGTATCGCCCAACGGCCAATCGAGGGCCAGGCCGCGCAGGGCCTGGCGCTGGGCCTGCCAGGCGGCCACACGGGCGGCGGCAGCGGGGTCGTTGCGCAACCGGCCGAGCACATCGATGCGTTCTTCCGGCGACAGCTGGCCGTCCACGAAGGCATGCAGCCGGGCGTCGTCAGCCGCCAGCTCGGGCAGCACAGGTGGGGAGGAGGTGGGGGAGCTCATCGCTTCATCCGCGCCAGGTTCACGATCTGCGCGCCACCAGGGACTGCCTCCGGGGCAAGGTGCTGGCGCAAAGCCTCACGCCCCCGGTGCAGGCGCGACATGACAGTGCCGATGGGCACGCCGAGGATCTCGGCCGCTTCGGCATAGGAATGCTCCTCCACGGCCACCAGCAGCATCACCGCCCGCTGGCCCGGAGGCAGGGCGGCAAGGGCGCGCTCCAGGTCGAGCCGCTCGCCGGCCGGGGTGGCGGGGTCAGGCGGCTCGGGCTGGTCGTCCAGCAGCGCGTGGCCATCGTCCAGGTGCCAATCGCGCAGCTGGTTGAGGTGCAGGTTGTGCATGATGGAGAGCGCCCATGGCCTCAGCGCCGTGCCAGGGCGCCACAGGCTCCACTTGCGGCAGGCACGCTCCAGGGTGTCCTGCACGAGGTCGTCGGCCCGCGTGGCGTCGCCGGTCAGCAGCCGTGCATACCGGCGCAGGGCCGGGATGTGGGCAAGCAGCTGTTCGACGGCCACGGCGCAGCGGGGCTATTGCGGGCCGAGCGCCGGGCCGCCCCCAAGCCGGCCCGCGCTGGCGATGTGCTTGGCGGTCGAACCGCCAAGCATCGCCGCCCCCGCGGGGGCTGAGGCCGGACCGGGCGCGGGGCTCATCAGGGCTTGGCGAGCTGCCAGACCTTGTTGAAACCGTCGCCGGTGCGGTCGCCGGGCTTCTGGTCTTTCACCCAGAAATACAGCGGCTTGCCCTTGAAGGCCCACTGGCGGGCGCCGTCGTCGCGGGTGATGACGCTCCAGTCACCGCTGGCGGTGGCATTGGCGGCGGCGGCCAGCGGCGGCCAATTGGTGGCGCAGGGGCCGTTGCACACGCTCTTGCCGCTGCCGGCAGCGTCCTTGTCGAAGGTGTAGAGCGTCATGCCGTTGGCGCCGACAAGCACGCCATTGGCCACGGTGGCCGGGGCCGGAGGCGTGGACGCGCAGGCGGCCACCAGGGCCAGGGAGGCGGCGGAGGCCAGAAGACGGAGGTTCATGTCAGGTCTCGCAAAAAAAGGAAGGGGCATGACGGTGAACACGCGAGGCCCGCCAACTATTCCATGCCGCCAGAATGCCGGCCATGATCGCGCCGCTGCCACCTCAGGACAAGCCCAAGTCCGCGCCCCAGAAGGCGATGGAAAAGCTCGGCCTGCTGCGCGACATCGACCTGGCCCTGCACCTGCCGCACCGCTACGAGGACGAGACGTGCATCACCCCCATCGCGGCTTTGCAGGACAACGCGCCGGCGCAGGTCGAGGGCATCGTCGTGGACTGCCAGGTGGAGCTGCGCAGCCGCCGCCAGTTGCTGGTGCGCGTGAAGGACGATTCCGGCACCCTGCTGCTGCGCTTTCTGCACTTCTACCCCTCGCAGCAAAAGCAGATGTCGGCCGCCACGCGGCTGCGGGTGCGGGGCGAGGCGCGCATCGGCTTCTTCGGCCGCGAAATGGTGCACCCGGTGGTGAAGGTGGTGGATGACGGCACGCCACTGGCGCAGTCGCTCACACCGGTCTACCCTGCCTCGGCTCAGCTGCCCCAGGCCTATCTGCGCAAGGCCGTGGCCTCGGGGCTGGCGCGGGCAGACCTGCGCGAAATCCTGCCGACGGGCGCGGTGCCACGCGGCCTGCCTGCGCTGAAGGACGCGCTGCACTACCTGCACCACCCACCGCCCAGCGCCTCATTGGCGGCGCTGGAGGACCACAGCCACCCGGCTTGGCAGCGGCTCAAGTTCGAGGAGCTGCTGGCCCAGCAACTCTCGCAACTCCAGGCCCAACGTGAGCGCGCGCTGCTGGTGGCACCCGCCCTGCGCGGCCAGCCTGGCGGCCTGCACGAACGGCTGCTGGCAGTGCTGCCTTTCCAGCTGACGGCAGCACAGCAGCGGGTGTGCGAAGAGATCGCGCAAGACCTGGCCCGCGCACAGCCCATGCACCGGCTGCTGCAAGGCGACGTGGGCTCCGGCAAGACGGTGGTGGCGGCACTGGCCGCAGCCGTGGCCATCGGCGCCGGCTGGCAGTGCGCGCTGATGGCACCCACCGAGATCCTGGCGGAGCAGCATTTCCGCAAGCTCATCGGCTGGCTGGAGCCCCTGGGGCTGAAGATCGCCTGGATCACCGGCAGCGTGAAAGGCAAGGCCCGGCAAGCCATGCTGGACGCTGCCGCGTCGGGCGAAGCACAGCTCGTCGTGGGCACGCATGCCGTCATCGAGGACAAGGTCAAGTTCGCACGGCTGGGGCTGGCCATCATCGACGAGCAGCACCGGTTTGGCGTGGCGCAGCGGCTGGCGCTGCGCGAGAAGCTCAAGGCGGGCGCCGCCGCCGGGCCGCCCCAAGGCGGCGCGCGCCCCCTCGGGGGGCAGGAGCCGCAGGCGACGTGGGGGTCAACCAGCCATCTGGAGCCGCACATGCTGATGATGAGTGCAACGCCGATTCCCCGCACGCTGGCGATGACCTACTTCGCCGACCTGGACGTGTCCACCATCGACGAGCTGCCCCCCGGCCGCAGCCCCATCGTCACCAAGGTGTTCACCGACAGCAAGCGCGATGACGTGATCGACAAGATCCGCATGGCAGTGGCGGACGGCGCGCAGGTGTATTGGGTGTGCCCGCTGGTGGAGGAAAGCGAGGCCGTCGACCTGCGCAACGCCACCGAAACACACGAGGAGCTGAGCGCCACACTCGCGGGCACGAGCGTGGGCCTGCTGCACGGCCGGATGTCGCCCACCGACAAGGCGGCCGTGATGGCGCAGTTCTCCAGTGGGCAGATGAGCGTGCTGGTGGCGACGACCGTGATCGAGGTGGGCGTGGACGTGCCCAATGCCAGCCTGATGGTGATCGAGCACGCCGAGCGCTTCGGCCTGGCGCAGCTGCACCAGCTGCGCGGCCGCGTGGGCCGGGGTGCGAAGGCCAGCGTGTGCGTGCTGATCTACACGCCGCCGCTGTCCGACACTGGCAAGTCGCGCCTGAAGGCCATGGCCGAAACGACCGATGGCTTCGAGATTGCGCGGCGCGACCTCGACATCCGCGGCCCCGGTGAGTTCATGGGCTCGCGCCAGAGCGGCGCGGAGCTGCTGCGATTCGCCGACCTGCAGGAAGACGCGCCCCTGCTGGTGGCCGCCCGGGCGCTGGCCCCGCAGCTGCTGGACCGCGCGCCCGATGCTGCACAACGCCAGGTGACGCGCTGGCTGGGCACCAAGGCAGAGTTCCTCAAGGCCTGAGCCCCAGGCGTACCGCTGCTCGGGGCTTCACTTGCAGGTGAAGCTCTTGGCGTTCACTTCCTTCACATTGCCCGCGCCGCAGGTGGCCATGGCTTGCTCGCTCATGCGGCTGATGGACGTGGCATCGGTCGTGTTGTGCACGGGCGGTGCGAACACGCAGGCGCTGAGCAGCGCGGCGGTGGCCAGGGCGGTGGAAACGGCGGTGAAGCGGGTCATGCAAAGTCCTTCGAATGGAATGTGAAGGTCTGCAGGTTAGGGCACCCGTGCCCGGCGGTCGCGCCCCATGCGACGGGTTGCACGGCGAACGGGTCAGGCTGCAGCGGTTGGTGATCGGCCGACTCCATCGCCGAAGCACACGCCCAGGTCGCGCGCGGTCGCCACGGTGTCGCCGTCCAGCGGCACGGCCTTCATGCGGCCGGCCACGTCAGCCAGGGGCACGGGGCGCACGTCGCGGCCGTCCAGCGCCACCATCACGCCGCTCTGGCCGGCGGCCAGCGCGCGCACGGCCGCCGCACCGAAGCGCAGCGCAGCCACGCGGTCGAAGGC